>CAZUZD010000230.1:3676-10064 GCA_964624465.1 uncultured Isosphaeraceae bacterium | reverse complement strand
CTCGAAGTTGAAGACGCCGTCGTCGCCCCAGCCGTGCTCGTCGTCGCCGATGAGGTGCCGCTGCGGGTCGGCCGAGAGGGTCGTCTTGCCCGTGCCCGAGAGCCCGAAGAACAGCGCCACGTCGCCGCGCTGGCCCACATTGGCCGAGCAGTGCATCGAGAGCACGCCCTTCAGGGGCAGCAGGTAATTGAGCAGGCTGAAGACGGACTTCTTGATCTCGCCGGCGTAGAGGGTGCCGCCGATGAGGATGAGCTTGCGGGCGAGGTTCAGGATGATGAACACCTCGCTGCGGGTGCCGTCGCGCTCGGGCACGGCGTGGAAGTCGGGCGCGGCGACGATCGTGAACTCGGGCTGGTGCCGGGCCCGCTCGTCGGCGGTGGGGCGGACGAACAGCTGCTGGCTGAACAGGGCGTGGTAGGCCCGCTCGCAGACGACGCGGATCGGCAGCCGGTGGGTGGGGTCGGTGCCGGCGAAGGCGTCCTGGATGAACAGCTCGCGGCCGGCCAGGTGCTTGAAGACGCGGTCGGCCAGGGCGTCGAAGGCCTCGGGCTCGAACGGCTGATTCACGCTGCCCCAGTCGATGTGCGGCTCGCACCCCGGCTCGCGGACGACGAACTTGTCCTTGGGCGAGCGGCCGGTGTACTTGCCGGTCCGGAACACGACGGCGCCCTGGCTGGAGAGCAGCCCTTCGGCGCGCTTGATGGCGGCCTCGACCAGGACCGAGCGGGGCAGGTTGAAGTGGATCGGGCCGGCCGATCCGTCCAGGCCCCCGATCTCCGAGGGGGCCGCCGAACCGACAATCGCCCGCACCCGCTGTTCCGCGCTCCGGCTCATCGACGGCCACCCTCAACGGTCTGCCCACGGCCCGCGCCGCAACATCGCTGGGCGCGGGCCGGACTGGTCTGATCTCCGAAGCAACTCGAACCTGAGCATCCCCGACCGCCGCGCGCCCCGTCAAGACGCGCCGGCAGGCTCACACATCCAGGCCCACCGAGCGCATCAGCGCCAGGGCGTTGGAGTGCTGCACGACCCCCGGCTGCATCCGGTAGTCGAAGGTCATCACGCCGTCCTCCAGGTGGTCGGCGAAGTGGACGTTGCGGGCCCGCTCGCCCAGACGGTCGGCGATCTCGGCCAGCGCCAGGTCGTGCGTCGTCACCAGGCCGATCGCCCCGCGCTCGACCAGGCCGTGCACGATCGCCTGGGCCCCGAGCCGGCGGTCGTGCGAGTTGGTGCCGGCCAGGATCTCGTCGAGCAGGAACAGCAAGGGGCGGGGCCCCTTCGCCTGGTCGAGCACCAGCCGCAGCCGGAGGATCTCGGCGTAGAACCGCGATCGCCCCTGCTGGAGCGAGTCGCTGACCCGCAGGCTCGACCCGATCGCCAGCGGCGCCAGCCTCAGCCGACGCGCCCGCACCGGGCCGCCGGCCAGGCCCAGCACCACGCTCAGGCCGATGGCCCGCAGCAGCGTGCTCTTGCCCGACATGTTCGAGCCGCTCACGACGATCAGCCGCAGCGGGTCGCCCAGCGCCACGTCGTTGCGCACCGCCTTCGTGGCCGGCAGCAGCGCGTGCCCCAGGCCCTCGGCCTCGTACAGCGGCAGGAGCGTGGCCGAGCCCCCGGCGCCGGCCGGGGCGGGGTGTTCGACGAGTTCGGGGAACGGGTCGTCGGGGTTCTCGAAGGCGTAGCCGGCCAGGGACGAGAGCGCCTCGAACTCGCCGATGGCGTCGAGCCAGCCGCCGATGGCCGGGCCGGTGCGGGTCCGCCAGGACTCGACGGCGAAGGCGATCTGGGTGCCCCAGAGCAGCAGCGGCGAGAAGGGGGCCAGCAGCATGTTGCGGCGGGCGTCGAGGGTGGCCACCAGCCGCCGCAGCGTCTCGATCTGCCGCGACGCCGGTCGGCCGGTGGTGTCGAGCGCCCGGCGGATCTGCCCCAGCTCGGGGGCCACGAACGACTCCCGCTCCAGCCTGGCGAGCAGGCCCTCCAGCAGGATCAGGTCGTCGAGCCGCTTCTCGACGGCCTCCAGCACGGCGTCGATCTGCCCCCGCAGCGGGACCCAGAGCGCCAGCTCCAGGGCCACGATCCCGAACAGGGGGAGCGGACCCAGGCCGGTGAACAGGGCCCCGAAGAGCGCCGGCAGCCCGAGCAGGCCGAGCACCGCCGCCGCCAGCCGCAGGGCCGTCGAGCGCAGGCGGGCCGGCTCGCGGCCCCACTCGATCAGGCGGTCGAAGGCGGCGACCGATCCGACCTCCGCGCCCAGGATCGCCATCTCCTCGCGGAGCACGAGCTTCGGCGTCAGCTCGGCCACGGCCGCCTGGCGGGCCCGGATCGCGGCGACCTCGCCGGCGGCCTTGAGCCAGCCGGCCAGCACGTCCTGCCCGGCGTGCGTGCGCGCCAGCGAGAGCCGCTCGAAGAGCGAGCCCCGGCCGAACAGGTCGAGGTCCTCGGCGTACGGGTGCTCGGGGTCGCGGAACCGCTCGCCGGGGTCGCCGGCGCCCGCCCAGCGGTCGTCGAGCCGCTCCAGACCGCGCCGGTAGTAGGCGACCTTCTTCTCCGCGTCCTGCCGCCGGCGGGAGACGGCGTCGAACCGCCGCACCAGGGCCAGAAAGCCGGCGATCGGCACGAGCACCCACCAGCCCGAGAGCGCCCTGCTGCCGAAGGCCAGCCAGCCGACGGTCAGGATGGCCAGGAACCCGACCAGGCGGGCGAAGGCGAGGGTCCCCTCCTGGGCGTCGAGCCGGACCCGCCAGGTTTCGGCGGCCTCGGCCCTCTGGCGGTACTCGACGCGGGGGTCGGGCGGCGGCAAGTCGTCTACCGGGCTCACGCGTCGGTCCAGTCTCGGTTCGAGTCGAGGGGAGGGGCGCCGGGGTCACCGTGGGCCGGCGTGCCGGGCCCCGATTATCGGGACCCCGCGCGCCGGCTGCCAAGGGGGGCGATTCGCCGGGACGGGCGGCGATGGCGGGGAGCGGGGGGGCTCGCTAGACTGGGAGATCTCGCCAGGCTCGCCGACGCCGCCGGACGGATGTCCCCCGTGATGAACGCCGAATCGGTCCACGTCCAGCGTCTCAGGTCCCTCGACTTCTGGCGCGGGCCGGTCGAGGTCGAGCCCCTGCCGGGGGGCATCACCAACCGCAACTTCCGGGTCCACGACCCGGCCGCCGGCCGCTGGTACGTGGCCAGGCTCTGCGAGGAGCGGCCGCTGCTGGGCATCGACCGCCGCAACGAGGTCGCCTGCCAGCACGCCGCGCACGCCGCCGGGGTGGGGCCCCAGGTCGTGCACCACGAGGCCGGTATCCTCGTGAGCGCCTTCCTGACGGGCCGGACGCTCACGCCCGAGGCGGTGCGCGACCCGGCCCGGCTGGTCCAGGTCGCTGCCACGTTGCGGCGGCTGCACGACGGCTGGGACCGGCTCGAAGGCCTGCTGATCTACTTCTCGCCGTTCCAGGTGGTGCGCACCTACGCCGCCGCCGCCCGGGACCTGGGGGCCGAGCTGCCGGCCGACCTGGACGCGCTTCTCGAGGACGCCCGGGGCCTGTCGCGGCGGATCGCCCCGTTCGTGCCGGTGCTCTGCCACAACGACCTGCTGGCCGCCAACCTGCTGGCGGCCCCCGACGGCACGATTTCCCTGGTCGACTGGGAATACGCCGGGGTCGGGCACCCGCTGTTCGACCTGGCCAACGTGGCGGCCAACAGCGAGCTGTCGCAGGAGGCCGAGGTCGAGCTGCTGCGGGCCTATCGCGGTGAGATTGTGGCCCGGGAGCGGGGCGAGCTGCGAATCCTGCGGGCGGCCTCGTCGCTCCGCGAGGCGCTCTGGGCGGTGATCCAGGCGGTGGCCTCGGACCTCGACTTCGACTATCACGCCTACGCCCGGGAGCACTTCGCCGCCTACCGCGCGGCCCGCGGGCGGCTCGACCGCGTCGGCCCCTGAGGCGGGATCTCGACTGCTGAGGAGGCCGGGACCCGAACCGGGTCTGGCGGAACGTCTTGGAGCGGGCGGGCCTGGACGCTACAATTGCTCCCTTGCCGGGCCGCGATCCTGCGATGCCTCAGGCTGGATCCGGCCGCGAGCCGAGCGGGCCCCGAGGGGCCCGGAACCCGGGCTCGATGGCGACTGTCGGCCGCACGGGCGTCCTCACGGGGCGGCTGGCGGGTCCGATGGCCGCGACGAACCCCGGGCGAGCGCTCGGCCTCGGGGCCGCCAGACTCCCCCACTCCCGCGTCGGCCGTCGCCGCGCAATCGCTCTCGCAGCCCCCAGGAGATCCCCACCGCGATGTCGGACAAGGCGACTGCCAGCAGCACGGGCAAGACGGGCTTCGACAACAACGGCCAGTACAGCCGGACCAGCATCCTGCGGTACGAGAAGGTCTTCGGCGACGGGTACATCTCGACCGGCGGCCACGAGACCACCCTGTACCTCTGCGAGAAGCTCGGCGACACGCTCCGCCAGGGCGCCAAGGTGCTGGACATCGGCTGCGGCATCGGCGGCGCGATGTTCTACCTGGCCGAGAAGTACGGCTGCGACGTCACCGGCATCGACCTGGCCGAGGAGATGGTCGCGATCGCTCACGAGCGGGCCGCCGAGGCCGGCATGAGCGAGACCGTCCGGTTCATCCTGGGCGACGTGCTCAAGTACCCGCTCGGCACCTACGACATCGGCTGGAGCCGCGACGCCCTGATGCACGTCCCGGACAAGCCGGGTCTCTTCAAGCGGATCTACGACCTCCTGAATCCCGGCGGCCGGCTGGTCATCACCGACTACGCCCGCGGCGAGGCCCCGGCGGCGCCCGAGTTCGACGCCTACATCCAGAAGACCGGCTACCACGTCGTGAGCCCCACCGCCTACGGCAAGCTGCTCGAAGGCGCCGGCTTCACCAACGTGAAGGTCGAGGACGCCACGGCGCGGTTCATCCGGATCCTCCAGGAGGAGATGGCCCGGCTCGAGACGCACCGGACCGAGTTCCTCAAGCACTTCACCGCCGAGGACCTGAACTACATCCTCGAGCGCTGGGCCATGAAGGTCCGCTTCTGCCAGGCCGGCGACATGCGCTGGGGCATCTACGTCGCGGACAAGGCCTGAGTCGAGAACCTACCCCGACCGTCCCGGCGGCCGCCCCGAGGGGCCCGGCCGCCGGGGGCGGTCCCGTCAGGGACGAGCCATTCCACCCGCCCGGGGGTCGAACCATGGTCGGACGTCGTGCCAAGCCGTCGCAGCAGGTGGCCCGCTGGATGATGGAGACCGGCCGCCGGATCCAGGTCGGTCGTCAGACCCGCCTGGCCAACCGGGAGCGGGGCCGGTACCCCGGCCGCGGCACGCCGACCGTCCGCCCGCAGCGGCAGCCGACCCGGCTCCGCAAGGCCGCGGCGTGGGCCGTGCACGCGTACACGGCGATGGGCCTGGTCGTCGCCGGCGCCATGGCCGCGCTGCTGGTGCGCGGGGATGCGTCGGCCTTCCAGGGCTGCTTCGCCCTGATGGTCCTGGCCACCCTGATCGACGCCACCGATGGCACCTTCGCCCGCGCCGTCGACGTGAAGCGCGTCGTGCCCGGCTTCGACGGCCGCCGGCTCGACGACATCACCGACTTCCTCACGTACACCTTCATCCCGCTGATGCTCATCTGGCGCGCCGGCCTGCTGCCGGCCGGCACCGAGGCCTGGCTGGCCGTGCCCCTGCTCGCCAGCGCCTACGGGTTCTGCCAGGTCTCGATCAAGACCGACGACGGCTTCTTCCTCGGCTTCCCCTCGCTCTGGAACGTCGTCGCCTTCTACCTCTACGCCCTGCAACTGCCCGGCAACGTGGCCCTGGGCATCCTGGTCGTGCTGGGCCTGATGACGTTTGTGCCCAGCAAGTACCTGTACCCCTCGCAGCCCGGCCGCCTGAACCGCTGGAGCACGATCCTGGGCGCCGTCTGGACGGCCCCGCTGCTCTACGTCATCTGGCAGATGGGCGACCTGCGGGCCCCCGGCCTGAACCTCGCCAAGGGGCTGCTCTGGGTCTCGGTGCTGTACCCGATCTACTACTTCGCCGCCTCCTGGATCGTCACCTTCCAGCACTGGCGCCGCCCCCGCCCGGCCCCCGCCGCCTGAGCGGGCATCCGAGGGTTCTGTCGGGCGGATCCGCGGAGCGTCATCCGCCGCGATAGCGCGGAGGCCCCACTCCCGGCCTGGTGGATTGCGCCGCTTTGGGCGGAGGATCCACCCTCCGAAACCGGGGCAACCGACGCCCGCAAACTGGATGCACGCCCGCCGCAGCAGCCGGGTCGGCTGGACGACAGGCGGGCGCCCTCGGGACCGTCGGATTTCGCCCTGCTCAACCGACCTCCAAGAACGGACGTCGCGCCGGTGTCGCCTGCCGTGTGCCGTGGCCTGAGCGCAGCGTGGCCATGCTGCGGAGGC
>CAZUZD010000230.1:0-3666 GCA_964624465.1 uncultured Isosphaeraceae bacterium | reverse complement strand
GGCGCCCCCCCCGCGGGCGCGCCGGGGGGGTGCCCCCCCTGTGGGGGGGGGGCCCCCCCGGCCCCCCCCCCCCCCGCCACACCGGACTTCGGCCAATCGGTCGACGAGCCCGACAGGGCATCCCGGGGCCGAGGCGTCAGGGATTGCGAGTTGCCGCGGGCTCAGGTCCCGGGGAGCTCGGCCGGGGGTTCCACCCCGGCGCGGGCGATCTTGCGGCCGGCGTCGACGTCGACGAGCAGCAGCAGCGCGCCGCCGATCAGGAAGAAGGGGATGACGGTCAGGATCGAGCCGCGGGTCGAGCCGGTGATCGCCAGGCTCAGGGCGAAGAGCGCCGGGCCGATGATGCCGGCGAACTTCTCGACGACGGCGAAGAAGCCGAAGAACTCGCCCGACTTGTGCCGCGGGATCAGGCTCGCGAACAGCGACCGGCTCAGCGCCTGGCTGCCGCCCTGGACCATCGCCACCAGCACGGCCAGCAGCACGAAGTGGAAGTCGGTCGTCATCCAGTAGCCGAGCAGGGTGATTCCCACGTAGACGACCAGCGAGAACAGGATCAGCACCTTGGCCCGGAACCGGCCGGCCAGGGCGCCGAAGAGGAAGGCGAAGGGGATGCCGACGAACTGGACCAGGATCAGCGAGCCGATCATGGTCCCCTCGCCCATGCCCAGCTCCTCGCCGTACTTGGTGGCCAGGCGGATGATCGTGCCGATGCCGTCGTTGTAGATCAGGAACGCCAGGAGCATGATCAGCCCCTGCTTGTACTGGCCCAGCTCGCGGCCCGTCTGCGCCAGGCGGCGGAACGCCTCGGCGGCCGGCCCCTCGCCGGCGCGCCGGTGGGGGTCGATGACCACCGGCGGCTCGGGCACGCGGCGGAACAGCGGGATGGCGAACCCCGCCCACCACACGGCCACCGACAGGAACGCCAGCCGCGACGGCAACGTCTGCTGCGACGGCGTCAGGTTCGGACCCGAGGGCAGCCCGAACCACTCCGGCTTCATGATCCACGCCAGGTTCAGGGCCAGCAGGATGCCGCCGCCGACGTACCCGAGCGCGTAGCCGGCCGTCGAGACCCGGTCCATCTCCTCGTCGTGGGCGATGTGCGGCAGCAGCGAGTCGTAGAACACGAAGCTGCCGTTGGCCCCGATGTTCGCCAGGATGAACAGCACCGAGGCCAGCAGCCACTGCCCGCGCTCGATGAAGAACATGCCGGCCACCGCCAGCACGCCCAGCACCAGGAACCCGCCCAGCAACCGCTTCTTGATCGGCCGGGTATCGGCCAGCGTGCCCAGGATCGGGGCCATCACGGCGATGATGACCATCGCCAGGGTCGTGATCGTGGCGAAGTACTGCGTGCTCAGGCCGTTGGGGAAGCCGTCGCAGGCCACCTTGCCGTAGTAGATCGGGAACACGGCGGCGATGATCGTCGTGACCATCGCCGAGTTCGCCCAGTCGTACAGCGCCCAGGCCCGCAGCTCGGGCCGGTCGAGCCCCAGCGTCGCCAGCCACCCCCGCCGCGGGGCGGGAGCGGCGGCGGCGGCGGTGGTGAGGGCGGTGCTGGGGGCGGGCTCGGGACCGCGGGGCGTTCCATCCGTGGCGCTCATGCGGTCGGGCTCCGGAGGGCGTCGAGTCGGGTTCGGGGGCGCTCGGATCAGCGGGCCAGGATCGCCTCGATGCGCTCCTGGACGGGGCCGCCGGTGACGTGCACGCCGCCCTGCGCGTCGATGTACACGTTGACCTCGCTGCGGACGCCGAAGTCGTCGAAGTAGATGCCCGGCTCGATCGAGAAGCAGGTGCGGGGCAGCACCAGCCGCTCCTCGTGGGTCTCGATGTTGTCCATGTGCGCGCCGTTGCCGTGCACCTCCTGGCCGATGTTGTGCCCGGTGCGGTGCGCGAACTGCTTGCCGAAGCCGGCTTCCTCGATCACCCGACGCGCGGCATCGTCGACCTCGTAGCCCCGCAGCGGCCGATTGCCGGCGAAGGCCGACCGCACCCGCTCGATGGCTGCGTCGCGGGCCGTGGCCACGACGTGGAAGATCTGCGCGTAGGGGTTCGGCACCTCGGTGCCCACGAAGCCCATGCGCGTCAGGTCGCTGTAGACGGCGCGCGGCTTATCGACCTTGGCCCAGAGGTCGACCAGCAGCAGGTCGCCCTCGCGGATCGGCGTGTCGTTGGCGGCGGTGTTCTCGAAGTGCGGGTCGCCGCTGTGCGCGTTCACGCCCACGATCGGCGGGCTGTAGGTCGTGAGCCCGAGCCGGCCGAAGTGGTCCATGATCGCCGACTGCACCTGGCACTCGGTGATCGTCCGGCCCGAGCGGACGGCGTCCGCGACGAGGTCCCAGACCAGCTCGTAGGCCGCGGTGGTGCCGCGCTCGGCCTGCTGGTGCAGGGCCCACTGCTCGTCGTCCCAGACCGACTCGAAGAGCTGGATCAGATCGCCCGAGCTCACCGGCTCAGGCCCGAACGAGCGGATCGCCTCGACGGTGCCGGCGTCGACCCGGCTGATGTACGGGTTGGACACCCCGGGGGCCCACTCCAGCGCCAGCCGCTTCACGCCGCCGACGGCGTCGCGGAGCGCCTCCTCCAGCTCCTGCCACTTCAGGTACACCCGCCTGGTGCCCGGCAGGTGGTCGAGCACCGCCGGCTCGATCCGGTGCACGATCTTGACGGGCACGCCGGCGACCGGGATGAAGTAGAAGAACCGCCGCGAGGTGGGCGGCTTCGTGTCCAGGCCGAGCACCCGGCGGGTGAGCAGGTTGCTGCCGCGGAAGTCGTAGAGCAGCCAGCCGTCGAGGCCGAAGTGTCGCAGCGCGTCCTGGATGGCCGACAGGTCGAACATGGGCGAGGGGCTCCGTGGGCCGCCGATCGCGGGTGCGGGACAGTCTGGGGGGGAGGACGCACCCGCGGTCACGGTGGCGCCCGCGAGATTGCGGGCGGGGACGAGACAGCTAGTGTGGCCGCATCGCCGCGGCTTGACAATCGGCTGCCGGCGGGGCTCAGCCGGCCGCCGGTCGGGCCGGCGCGGGGGTCGAGGCCTTGCCCGTGCAGCCGAACGTCGAGCAGCCGCCGACGAAGCCCCAGCAGTCGGCGTGGCAGGGGGTCTGGCACAGGGTGCAGACGACGTGGGCGTTCACGATCGGGTCGCCGCAGACCTCGCACCGTGGCGGGCCCTCCTCCGGCTCGGCGGCGCCGACGGTCACGATGCTCACGCCCTCGCCCAGCCGCGCCGGCACGCTCTGCAGCAGCGCGTCGTGGATCGCCATCGTGCGGCGCACGATCGCCTCGAGCAGCGTCACCTGCAGGCCCAGGTTGCGGTCGACCTGGACCAGCAGCCGCTCGGGGTTGATCGACAGCAGCATGCCGGCCGGCGGCGCCAGGCGGCGGAGCTCGTCGAGGCTGCGGCGGACGGCCTCGGAGTCGAGCAGGCCGCGGGCCAGCTCGGGGTCGTTGGCCTGCACCAGGAAGTCGCGATCGAAGCCCGGCTGGCCGAGCCGCACCGGCCGGGTGCCGCGCGGCGGCTGCGGCGGCGCCGGCCGCGCCGAGGGCTGCAACTCCAGCCGCAGCGGCAGGCCGTGCGCGAACCGGGCCACCACCCGGGTCCGGGGCGCCGTCGGCTGGCCCACCACCACCGGCGCCAGCCCCACCCGCCAGGCCGAGCGGTTGTGATCG
>CAZUZD010000229.1:0-10215 GCA_964624465.1 uncultured Isosphaeraceae bacterium | reverse complement strand
TACTCACAGGAGGGCGGCCTGGCCGTGCTGTACGGCAACCTGGCCCCCAACGGGGCCGTGGTCAAGACAGCCGGCGTCGCCCCGAAGATGCTCCGGCACGAGGGCCCGGCGGTGATCTTCGAGAGCGAGGAGGACGCCTACAACGGCATCGTCTTCGGCAAGGTCAAGCCCGGCGACGTCGTGGTCGTGCGGATGGAAGGGCCCAAGGGTGGCCCCGGCATGCAGGAGATGCTCGCCCCGACGACGGCCATCAAGGCGGTCGGCCTCGACGAGGTCTGCGCCCTGATCACCGACGGCCGGTTCTCCGGCGGCACGGCGGGCGCCTCGATCGGCCACGTCAGCCCCGAGGCGGCCGTGGGCGGCCCGATCGGCCTGCTCAAGGACGGCGACCTCATCACGATCGACATCCCGGCCGGCGTGCTGGCGGTGCAGCTCGATGACGCCGAGCTGGCCGCCCGTCGCGCTGCCTGGGTGGCCCCGAAGCCGAAGATCGCGACCGGGTTCCTGGCCCGATACGCCCGCATGGCCACCTCGGCCGATACCGGCGGCATCCTGAAGTGGGACTGACCGACGGTCGCCGGGCTCAGTTCTGGCGCTGGCTCTGACGCAATGCGACGCGGGGCGGTCCGGTTCGGGCCGCCCCGTTCCGTTGCCGGGCCATTGAGCCGCGCGCCCCGTCTGCTACCATGAGCCCGATGCCCCCGGTGGCCGGCGCCGCCGGCCCTCGACTCGCTCTCCCCCTTGAGGATCCACCGGCATGACGCTCCCCCGTGCGCTGGCCCTCGTCCTGGCCCTCTCGATCTCCTGGGTTGCTCCCGCCATGGCCCAGACCGGCGATGCGCCGCAGCCCACCCCGCTCTGGCCCCAGGGTGCCCCGGGCGCCGAGGGGAACAGCCCCGGCGAGGACAAGTTCCACTCGGGCGATGTCCCGACCCTCACGGCCTACCCGGCCCCGAAGGACAAGGCGACGGGAGCCTCGGTGGTCGTCTGCCCCGGTGGTGCCTACGGCTTCCTGGCCGTCGAGCACGAGGGGGAGGAGGTCGCGAAGTGGCTGAACTCGCTGGGCGTGAGCGCGTTCGTGCTCAAGTACCGGCTCGCCCCGAAGTACCACCACCCGGCCCCGCTCCAGGACGCCCAGCGCGCCATCCGCACCGTCCGGGCGAAGTCGAAGGAGTGGGGCCTCGACCCGCACAGGATCGGCATCATCGGCTTCTCGGCCGGCGGCCACCTGGCCTCGAGCGCGGCCACGCACTTCGACGCTGGCGACCCGAACGCCGCCGACCCGATTGACCGCGAGAGCTGCCGGCCCGACCGCGCCATCCTCGTCTATCCGGTCATCGCGCTGAGCACCCCCTACGGCCACACCGGCTCGCTCAAGAACCTGCTCGGTGACCACCCCACCGAGGAGCAGGTCAAGCAGCTCTCGAGCGAGCTGCAGGTGACGAAGGACACGCCGCCGACCTTCCTGGCCCACACCAACGCCGACAGTGGCGTGGTCCCCGAGAACAGCATCCTGTTCGCCCTGGCCTGCCGGAAGGCCGGCGTGCCCGTCGAGCTGCACCTGTTCGAGAAGGGCGTCCACGGTCTGGGCCTGGGCACCGGCTGGGCCGACCGGATCAAGCCCGAGCCCAGCTTCGCCGCCTGGCCGACGCTCTGCGCCACCTGGCTGAAGGGCCAGGGCTTCCTGGACCGGACCCAGCCCTGACCGCCGGCGGGGCCGTTGCGGGCCCGTCGCCCCCTTGATTTTCGAACGCCTCACACCCAAAACAGAATCACCACGGGCGGCCGGACCGCGGACCACGCGGACCGGCCGTCTCCCCTGCCACCCCCCGGAGAGCCCGCCCCATGCTGCGTCACCTCGTCGCGATCGCCCCGCTGTTCGGCCTGCTGATCGCTGCGCCGGCCGCCCCCGCCCAGGAGAAGGCCAAGAGCGTGCACGAGTTCACCCTCAAGAACATCGACGGCAAGGACGTCCCGCTCGGCACCTACAAGGGTGACGTCGTCCTGATCGTCAACGTCGCCAGCAAGTGCGGCCTGACCCCGCAGTACGAGAGCCTCGAGGCCGTGTACGAGAAGTACAAGGGCCAGGGCTTCACCGTCCTCGGCTTCCCGGCCAACGAGTTCGGCAAGCAGGAGCCGGGCACCGACGCCGAGATCAAGGCGTTCTGCTCGAAGGACTACGGCGTCAAGTTCCCGATGTTCAGCAAGATCGTCGTCAAGGGCCAGGGCATCCACCCGCTCTACGCCTACCTGACGGGCAAGGACACCAACCCGAAGTTCGCCGGTGAGATCCCCTGGAACTTCACCAAGTTCCTGGTCAACCGCAAGGGCGAGATCATCGCCCGCTTCGAGCCCAAGGACGAGCCGGACAGCGAGAAGGTGATCAAGGCCATCGAGGCCGCCATTGCCGAGGCCAAGTGACCCGGACGGCTCCCTGATCCACGGGCTGACCTCGAATTACCAGCGGCCGGACCGGACACACCCCAGGGTGCTGTCCGGTCCGGCCGCTGGCGTTCTCGGGGTCAACGGAGGCGACGGGTGGGCCAGCGAGGACCGGCCCACCCGGACGCGATCACTCGACCGTGCGGACGTGCAGCTCGCGGAGCTGACGCAGGTCGACGGTGCCGGGGGCGCCCGTCATGAGGTCGGCGCCCTTGGCGGTCTTGGGGAAGGCGATGCAGTCGCGGATGTTCGTCAGGCCGCAATAGAGCATGACGAGGCGGTCGAAGCCGAACGCGATGCCGCCGTGCGGCGGGGCGCCGTTGCGGAGCGCCCCCAGCAGGAAGCCGAACTTCTCCTCGGCCTGCTCGGAGGTCAGCCCCAGCAGGCTGAAGATCTTCGACTGGATGATCGGGTCGTGCACCCGGATCGTGCCGCCGGCGGCCTCCTCGCCGTTGATGACCAGGTCGTACGCCTGGGCCCGCACCTTCGCCGGGTCGGTGTCCAGCAGGTGCAGGTCCTCGGGCAGCGGCATGGTGAACGGGTGGTGCTCGGCGGCGTAGCGCTGCTCCTCGGCGTCCCAGTGCAGCAACGGGAACTTGATGATCCACGAGTAGTGGAACGAGTTCGGGTCGTACAGCTTCAGCTCGGCGCCCAGCTTCATCCGCAGGGCTGAGAGCGACTGGCTGGTGACGCTGGTCGAGTCGGCGACGATCAGGATCAGGTCGCCGGCCTTGGCCTCGAACCGCTGCCGCAGCTCGGCCTGCAGTTCGGGGGTGAAGAACTTGGCGGTCGGGCCGGTGAACGTCTCGGCCTCGACCTTGAGCCAGACGAGCCCCTTGGCGCCGAAGACGGCGATCGAGGCCGTCATCTCGTCCAGGTCCTTGCGGCTGTACTTCTCGCCGCCGCCGGGGGCGCAGATGCCGCGGACCCGGCCGCCCGAATCGAGCGCCTGGTGGAAGACCTTGAACTCGGTCTTCTTGGCGATGTCGGCGAGGTCCTTCAGCTCGACGCCGAAGCGGTAGTCAGGGCGGTCGTTGCCGAACCGCTCCATGGCGTCGGCGTACTCGAAGCGCGGCAGGGGGAGCGTCAGGGTCTCGCCGGTGAACTCCCTGGCGATGGCGGCGACGAGCACCTCCATCGTGTTCAGCACGTCCTCGAACTCGACGAACGACATCTCCAGGTCGAGCTGGGTGAACTCGGGCTGGCGGTTGGCGCGCAGGTCCTCGTCGCGGAAGCAGCGGGCGATCTGGAAGTAGCGATCGTAGCCGGCGACCATCAGGATCTGCTTGTAGAGCTGGGGCGACTGCGGCAGGGCGTAGAAGTGCGCCGGGTGCATGCGGCTGGGCACCAGGAAGTCGCGGGCCCCTTCCGGAGTACTCCGGCCGAGCATCGGGGTCTCGACCTCGATGAAGCCCTGCTCGGACATCGTGTTGCGCATGAGCTGGGCCATGCGGTGGCGGGTGAGCAGGATCTTCTGCATCGACGGCCGTCGCAGATCGAGGTAGCGGTAGGTGAGCCGCAGCTCCTCGTTCGGCTCGCTGCTGGAGCTGGCCGAGATCTCGAACGGGGGCGTGGGCGAGCGGGTGAAGACCTCCAGCTCGGCGGCGCGGACTTCGACGGCACCGGTCGCCAGCTTCGCGTTCTCCTTGCCGGCCAGTCGGCGACCGACGATGCCCTTCACACCGATGACGAACTCCCCGCGCAGGCCCTGGGCCGCCTCCATGAGCGCCGCGCCGGCGTCGGGCTCGAAGACGACCTGGGTGACGCCGTAGCGGTCGCGGAGGTCGATGAAGATCAGGCCGCCGTGGTCGCGGCGGGTGTCCACCCAGCCGTTGAGGATGACCGTCTGCCCCTCGTCCGCCGCGGTCAGGGCGCCGCAGGTGTGGGTCCGCTTCAGCATGGTGGAACGCTCAACTCTCGCAGCTTGGGGGAAGCGGTCCGTCGGGGCGCCGGGGTCGGCGAGTCGATCGATTGGGCACGGTCGGCCGCCGGGCTGGCCCGCCCGGCGCGGCGGCCGGCGGTGGCACGGCCCCCGGGCGCAGACACCAGCGCCCGCAGGGGGTTCGGGCGATGGGCCGGGCGGCGCCGGCCGGCGATCGTGGTTCAAGGTATCGCTCGGGTCGAGCAAGCGTCAAGCGGCCCGGCCCTCCGGGCGGACGCCCCCTGGCGACCGGTCGCGACGGCCGTCACAATCGGTCGCGGCGACCTGCCCGTCTGCCGATCCCCCGGAGACTCCCGCCATGCGGAATCGCCGCGACTGGTCCCTGCTCGTGCTGGCACTCGGCCTGTTCTCGCCGTTGGCCAGGGCCTCGGCGCCCGCCGACCTGGAACCCTGGGGCCTCGTGCTCGATGTTCAGACCCAACGGACGCCCCTGGCCGGGGCGCCCGCGCCCGCCTCGGATTCTCTGCCGGAATCGGGCCGACTCACGGCGGCGTTCGATGCCCGCCACCTGGCCTACGCCTTCGCGCCGGCCCATCGGCTGACGCTGATCGACTTCCCCAATGGTCGCCGGTACCGCATCGATCTGCAACGCAAGCAGTACGTCGAGGCGCCGCTGATCGTCGAGCTGGCCCGCCGCGAGGTGACGTACCGGCAGCGGATCAGCCAGGGGGCGTTGCTCCTGGACGACGACCCGAACAAGCCGCCGCCTTTTGAGCTCTCCGAGCACGAGCTGTCGGTCGCCGACGAGGCCGGCGACGCCCGGATCGATCGCGAGGAGCGGGACGGGACCGTCACCTACACCTGGGAGCGCCGCCCACTCCTCACCCATGGCACCGACCTGGTCACCGCCAGCCCCGCCGAGGTCGCCCAGTACCTCGGGCTGATCCGGGAGCTGCGCGGGGGGCACCCACAGATCCTGGCTCGACTGCACGCGCTGAAGGGGCTGCCCCGGACGCTGACCCTGACCCAGCCCGGGACCCGCCAGTCCCTGACGACGACGTTCCGGTTCGAGGAACGGCGGGCCCCCGACCCGACGTGGTTGACCACCGATGGCCTGGCCCGCTCCGAGCCCGCCGCTGGCGACTGGATCGGGAGCCTGGCACGTCAGGTCGAGGCGCTGCCACGCGCCCAGATCGATCAGGAGGCCGCCACCCTCGCGACCCGGGCCATGACCGCTCGTTCGGCCGGGCGATCGCTGGAGACGATGCTGGCGCTCCTGGAATACAACCTGATGGTCGGTCCCGGGGACCCCGACGCGCAGCCCCCCATCGACCGGCAGGCCCTGACCGCCGACCCCGATGTGAAGGCGTTTGTCGGGGCGCTGCAACCCGGCAGCGAGGTCTCCGCCCGCGCCAATGCCGCCACCCTGGCCGGCCTGCGGGCTCGGGTGGCGGACCCGGCGGGCCAGGCCGTCCTGGCGATCTTCGAGGCCAACAACCTGGGCGTGATCGGCGAGCGGGACGCCGCCGAGGCCCTCTACCGGCAGGCCCTGACCGCCCGCCCCTTGCTCCCCGGCGCCTGGCGCGAGCTGGGCGACCTGTGCTGGCACCACCAGGACGTGTCCCGCGCCTGGAGCTGCTATGAGATCGCCGAACGGATTGGCCCCCGGCACCCCGCCGTCGAGGAGCCCCGCCGCATCGAGCGCCAGCTCCGCACCGCCTATCCCGAGTACTTCCAGGCGGTTCCCCCGGCGCCCGAGGTGACGCCCCCCTGAGTCCCGGCGGGAAATCTGACCCGCGTGGGCGGGTTCAGGGCCGGGCCGGCTCGCGGCCCAGCTCCCGACGCAGGGCGGTAACCTCTTGCTCCAGCTCGCGAATTCGCTGCTGAAGGACCGGGACCTCGGCGGCACCGGGCTCGCCTGAGCCGTCCAACGAGGACTCTGCCCGGTTCTGGACGGTCGTGGCACCCGGTCGGGCGGCCTGCAGCGCGGCGAGGACGGCCCGTCGGGCCTCGGCTTCCTCAGCCATCGCCAGCGCCTGCTGATGGGCCTGCTCGGCCCGGAAGCTCTGGATCGTCACACCGAGACCGAGACCGATCAGAAGGATCGCGACGAGCATTCCCCGGATCGTGAGGCGGCGTCGGGGTCGCTCCGGCATCGCGGGACACTCCAACTGGACGGCCACCGTGGGTGGTCACCTCGGCTCGTCGGACTCGGTGGGCTCATCCTCATCGACCGGCGGCTTGGTGGTCCTGGCCCGGGCCCGATCGGCCTTCGCCTTCTCCGCCTTGGCCTTGTCCGCCCTGGCCTTCTCCGCCCGCTTCTCCTTCTCGAACTCGGACTCGTCGTTGTCCAGCTCGGGAACGTTGAGATTGGCGGGCCGATCTTCGATGGAGCGTCGGAGCCGGATGTTGGACTGTTCGAGGTCGCGGACCCGTTCCTTGAGCCGGCCGAGCTCGAACCGGGCCTCGGCCAGAGGGCCGGTGACCGGATCGCGGTAGTTCTCCAGCTCGGCACGCAACGCCGCGGTCTCGGCCTTGGCGAGACGGCTCACGCGACGCTCCGAGAGCCAGGCGAACAGCAGCACCGCGGCGGTGACGGCGCCGAGCAGGCTGGCGATCATCAGTGGACCGAGGAACCGCTTGCGGCTCTTGCGACGGCGCTTGTGCCCCGACTCGAAGATCTGTTTCGTGAACGGATCGGGCCTGGCCACACTCACCTCCGCGATCCGTGGGGCGGGGCGCTCACGTCGCGACCCTCCCGAGCGATCCAGTTCTGTCCGCTCCCACAACGGAGGGCAGAGCATGAAAGATAGTCGCGCTGACGCGTTTTTGGAATGGATCAGTGCTCAGGCCGTTGCCGCAGGGCTGCACAGCCGGTCCAGGTCGTCCCAGAATCCCGGGTAGGTCTTGGCCACGCAAGCGGGGTCCGCGATCACCACTCCGGGGGCCTTCAGGCCGGCCAGGGCGAAGGCCATGGCCATGCGGTGGTCGTCGTAGGTCGCGATCGTCGCCGGCGTGAGCTGGCCCCCGGCCGGCGGGTCGATGATCAGGCCGTCGGACTGCTCGTCGACCCGGGCGCCCAGCTTGCGCAGCTCGGTGGCCAGGGCGGTGAGCCGATCCGTCTCCTTGTGGCGAATGTGCCCGACGTTGCGCACCCGCGTCAGGCCGTCGGCGAACAGGGCCACCACGCCCAGCGACATGACGGTGTCGCTGATGGCGTTCATGTCGACGTCGACCCCGCGGAGCGGGCCGCCGGTGACCGTGATGGAGTCGCGCCGCTTCTCGACCTTGCAGCCCATGAACTCGAGGATATCGACGAACGCGACATCCCCCTGGACGCTGTGGGCACCCAGACCCTCGACGGTGACCGTACCGCCGGTGATCGCCGCGGCGGCGAAGGCATAGCTGGCGGCCGAGGCGTCGGGTTCGATGGCATACGTCCGGCTGCGGTACAGCGCCGGCTCGACGTTGAACTGCCGGAACTTGTGGTTGGCGATCTCGACCCCGAAGGCCCGCATCACGGCCAGGGTCATCGCCACGTACGGCTCCGAGACCAGCGTGCCGTGCACCTCGACGCTGGTCCGACCCCGGGCCGCCGGCAGCGCCATCAGCAGGCCACTGAGGAACTGACTGGAGGTCGCCCCCTTGACGCCGGTGAAGCCGCCGTCGAGCCCGTCGGCCTCGATGATCACCGGCGGGCAGCCGCTGTCGGTCTCGGTGCGGGCCCGGCCGCCGATCCGGTTCACGGCCAGCAGCAGGTCGGCCACCGGCCGCTCCCGCATCCGGGGGGTGCCATCGAGCCGGAACGTGCCGCGCCCCAGGCAGCAGAGAGCCGTCAAGAATCGGAGGCTCGTCCCCGAGTTGGCGACGTACAGCTCGGCCCCGGCGGCCGGGATCCGCCCGGTCCGGCCCGTGATCGAGATCGTCGCCTTCTCCGGGTCGTGTGCGACCTGAAAGCCAAGTCGTTGCAGCGAGTCGACCATCACCCGGGTGTCGTCGGAGTCGAGGGCCCCGGTCAGCGTGCTCGTGCCGTGGGCCATGGCCGCGACGATCAGCGCCCGGTTGGTCAGGCTCTTCGAGCCGGGGACCCGCCAGACGGCCTTCGGGACGTGGGTCAGCGGGGTGATCGTGCGCTCGGGAGGATAGTCGGGCATCGGAGGGCGAGGGGGTCCGGTGTCGTGGGGCCGGTCGTGGGGGACGCAGGAGTCATCGGTGGGTCGGTGGTCAGCCGGCCGTTGCGGGCAGGGCGGCGGCGAGCCGCCCCAGGAGGTCGTCGGGTGCGATCCCCTCCAGCAGGAAGCTCTTCTTGCGGGCGGAGGCCCCGGTGAGCAGCCGGAACTGGCTGCGGCGAAGCCGGAGCGTCTCGGCCAGCAGCACGACCACCGCCTCGTTCGCCTTGCCGTCCTCGGGGGGCGCCGTGACGCTCAGGCGCAGGGCCCCGTCATGCTCGTCGATCAGGGCCGCGCGGCGGGCCCCCGGCTTGACCCGGACGGGCAGGACGGCACCCTCCGGGTGGGCCTTGACGGCGATCATGCCTCGATTACCCCCTCGAAGAGTGCGGAGCCCACCCGGACGCGGGTGGCCCCCTCCTCGATGGCGGCCTCGAAGTCGCCGGACATGCCCATCGAGAGCTCGGGCAGCTCCCGGCCGGTCAGGCCCCGGAGCCGGTCGCGCACGCCGCGCAGACTCACGAAGCTGGGGCGGGCCTGCTCGGGGGTGGTCCCATAGCCGGCCATGGTCATCAGTCCCACGACGGGGAGGCTCGTGCAGGCCGCGATCGCCGCGGCATCGGACTCGATCGAGTCGGGGGACCAGCCGTGCTTGGCTGCCTCGCCCGAGCAATTGACCTGCAACAGCGCCGTCGGCCGATCGTCGGCCGGCAGGGTGGCGGCCAGCTCGTCGAGGTTCTGAAGCAGTTTCAGGGAGTCGACCGAGTGGACCATCCGGACCAGCGGCAGGGTGCGCCGGGCCTTGTTACCCTGGAGGTGGCCGATCAGGTGCCACCGCACGGAGGGATCGGGCAGGGCCTCGACCTTGCGCCAGAGCTCCTGCGGGTAGTTCTCGCCCAGGTCGTGCACACCCAGGCCGACCAGCTCGGCGATGACGTCGGGCTCGACTCGCTTGGTGACGGCCACGAGCCCGACCGTCGCTGGGTCTCGGCCGCCGCGACGCGCCGAGGCCTCGATGGCGGCGCGGACACGGTCGAGATTCTCGCGGAGTCGGGCTCGGTTCATGGTCGATCGATTCTAGCCACGGGCTGGACGAATCTCCAGCCCGTGGGCGCGGGGAGCCGGCTCAGGCGAAGGGCCGGGCGAGGTTGCCGTGGTCGAGCGGGCGCGGCAGCAGGGAGCTGCCCATGAGGGCCTCGTCGATGGTGTGCGCCACGTGCCGGCCCTCGGCGATGGCCCAGACGATCAGGCTCTGGCCGCGGGCCATGTCCCCGGCAGCGAAGACCTTCTCGACGCTGGTGCGGCGGTTCGGGTCGGTCTGCACGTTGCCCATGCGGTCGAGCTCGACGCCGAGCCCCTCGAGCAAGGGCTTGCGCTCGGGGCCGGTGAAGCCCATCGCCAGCAGCACCAGATCGGCCGGGTACTGCTTCGCGGTGCCCGGGACCTCGACGAACTGCATCCGGCCGTCGACGGACTTCAGCTCGACGTGGACCGTCTCCAGACCGGTCACCTTGCCATCCTCACCCAGGAACCGCTTGGTGCTGATGGAGTACTCGCGGACGCCCCCTTCCTCGTGGGCGCTCGAGACCTTGAAGGTGTTCCAGTCCCCCGCAGTCGGCTGCGCCGCCAGCTCCCCCGCCGGGGGCGCCTTCCGAAGCGCCGGGCGACGCCGAGATCTGCCGCGTACGGCCTTCCCCGGAGGGCGCGCGGCCCGTGTTGCGC
>CAZUZD010000228.1:0-10238 GCA_964624465.1 uncultured Isosphaeraceae bacterium | reverse complement strand
GATCGCGCTCGACGGGAAGATGAACCCGCGACGCTTGCAGAGCGAGACCAGCTTGTCCATGTCCAGCGGTTCGAGCACCTCGCGCGGGGCATGACCTTGGTCTGGCACGCCCCTCGGTTCAGAAACTGGCCGGGGAGCATCCGGGGCACGCTGCCCCGGGTGTGGCCCCGACCGCGGAGAGGACGAAAATCTCTAGGACGGCGCCCCGACGGCGACCGCCACCAGGCGCAGCGGATCGCGCGTGAGCTCCACCGCCCGGGCGAACCGGTCCAGCCGCGCCGCGTCCCGCACGTCACGCCAGCGGCCCAGCTCGCAGAGCCGTCGACCGCCGCGCCAGGCGCCGATCGCGCGGACCAGGGCCTCGGGAGGCCCGGGGGCGTCGTCGGCACCCGAGGACCGATCCGAGCGCTCTTCGGCTTCCAGGGCGGCGTCGACATCGGCCCAGAGCCGCGCGGCGACCAGCGCCTCGTCGTTGCCGGAATCGAAGCCCATGAGGGACAGCCGGGCGACCAGGGCGCCGGCGAGCAGGGTGTCCTCGAAGCTCACCTGGCGGTCGGTGCCCGAGGCGATCAGGTGCACGGGACGGCCGTCGGCCCGGAGCGCCTGGCAGGTGGCGAACTGGTTGACGAAGCCGGCGACCAGCACGCGGTCAGCCTCCAGCGCCGCGAGGATGGCCCGGGTGCCATTCGTCGTGGTGAGCACCAGGGTCTTGCCGCGGCAGACCTCGGGGGTGTATCCCTCGGGCGCATTGCCGAGATCGAAGCCGGGGATCGGCAGGGCCTGCCGCTCGCCGCCCAGCAGGGCGGTTCCGACGGGCAAAGTGGCCGCCGCTCGCCGGGCCTCCTCGACCTCCAGGCAGGGCACGACCGCCTCGCAGCCGGCCTCCAGCGCGTGCACGATGACGGTGGTCGCCCGAAGCACGTCGATGACCACCGCCTGGGCTCCCGCCAGCGCCCCGGGGGGGATGAGCTCGGGAAGCAGGTGAACCGAGACGGTCGGGGCGGCCGACATGCGGGCGGGTTCCGGGGGACCTTCGGGCGTATCCGGTGCCAGGGCTCGCCATTATGGCAACTCCGTCCCGGCCTTGGAATGCCGGCCGCCGCTGCCGCGCCGGATTGCCTTCACGGATCTCGGCGGATTCATTAAGCTCCCCTCCGCAGTCGGGCCGAAGAATCGGAACTGCGACCGGATCGCCGCCGACCGTCAAGGGCCTCAAGGATGGGGCACGGGGGCGAATTGGGTCACGTCCGACCGAGGTGCGGGATGCACGAACCCAGAGGCCGGACGATTCCGCTGAGTGGTCCTCGGCGGTTCATCAGCGATCTGGTCTACTTCGCCCGCCGGGTCCCCTCGGTGCCGGTGAGCCGGACCATGCTGCTGGGACCGCTGATCCACGCCCGCGCCGCCCACCCGGCGCGGCCCAGCTGGGTCGTCCTCTTCATGAAAGCCTTCGGGCTCGTGGCGGCCGAGCACCCGCCCCTCCGACGGGCATTGCTGACCTGTCCGAACGCCCGGCTCTACGAACACCCGCAGTCGATCTGCTCGCTGGCCCTGGAGCGCGACTACCAGGGGGAGCAGGCCATCTTCGTCGGCCTGTTCCGGGCGCCCGAGCGGCAGTCGGTGGGCGAACTCCAGGCCGCGCTGAACTTCTACAAGCGCGAGCCGCTGGAGCAGATTGGCTTCTATCGCCAGGAGCTGCGGATCAGCAAGATCCCCACCCCGCTGCGTCGCGTGCTCTGGTGGGGGGCGCTGAGCATCTCGGGCCTGAAGCGTGCCAAACGATTCGGCACGTTCGGCATCTCGACCTACGGATCGCTGGGCGCCGAGCAGGTGCACCCGATCTCGCCGCTGACGACGACGATGACCTTCGGGCCGATCGACTGCGACGGCCGCGTCTGCGTGAAGCTGATCTACGACCACCGCGTGCTCGACGGCGCCTACGTGGCCCGGCGGCTGCTCGACATCGAGACCGCCCTGACCGGCGCCATCCTGGCCGAGCTCCGCACCGGCATCGCCGCGGCCGCCACCCCGGCTCCGGCCCCGAAGCTCGGCAGCATGCCCCCCGCCGCCTGAGCCCCGAAGGGCCCAGGCGAGCGAAGGGTCATCGCCATCCCGAGACTCGATCAGGCAGGCTCGGCCGCCTCGGTGTCGGTCGTCACCCGCACGTCCATACGGCTCATGAGCTTCTTGAGCTCGCCCTCCTTGGAGTCGATCCAGAGGACGTTGTCGAGCACGATCGCCCGCTTCTCGTTCGGCACGTGCAGGATCAGCCGGCCGGCGCCCAGCAGGGCGTACTCCAGGATGTCCGGGATCTCCTTGTCGAACTTCAGGTTGAACGTCGGGAACCGCTCCAGGTCGCTGAACGGCCCGTGGTTGTGCAGGATCTCGTTCGGCATGATCACCCAGTAATCCAGGTAGCGAGTGACCCAGATGACCCCGAAGACGATCAGGATGATCGTGGCGATCAGGGCATAGAACGCCGTGTTGGCGACCGCGTAGATCCCCTCGAGCGCATTGACCAGCGGTGGCAGCAGGTCGAACCAGACGTTGAGGTACAGGAACCCCAGGATCACCACGGCCGCCGCCAGGATCATGGCGACGATGGTGAAGCGGGGGAAGTCGATCGCCATCACGATCAGGTTCAGGAAGAAGACCGTGAGGAACAGCACGCCCGCCACGTTCTGAGGTGCACTGAAGCGACGGATCGGCCGGGCCGGGGTCGCGGCCGCCTGGGGGTTGGCCGGGTCGGTCGTCGGCGCCTCGACGACCGGGGCGGACGCCGCCGGTCCACCGCGACGGACGATCTCCTCCTCGACGTGTCGACTGAACCGCTTCGGGTCCTCGGTCCGGTTGCCGGCGACCGTCATGATGATCGCCGAGATGATCGCGGCGACCAGGGTCGGCCAGATGAAGATCAACTTCGGATAGGTGAAGATCCGGATCCCACGGTGAGGGAAGGCGTGAGCCGGAGCGGCGCCCCCCTTCGCATCGGTGGCCATTGCAACTCGCCTCCACTGGTCGGCGGCATCCGAACCGGGCGAGGCCGGGTGTGTCCCCGACCCGCGGCTCGGCCCGTGCTCGCGCCGATCGACGGTCCATTGATCCATTCCGCGTCTGGTCCAGCATCGTATCGCCGCCCCGCGCGCCGGTAAAGCGAGCGGCACGCCGGCCGTGCTCCCCAACTCTCCGACCCGAAGCCGGTTGCGATCTCACGCCCCGCGGCTCCGCGAGTGCTTCGTTCGCCGCCTGGCACTATTTTTTCGCTCGTTCCCCGCCAGCAACCGAAGATTGCTTCATGACATCGAGTTTTGATCAACCACAAAGCCAGCCAACATCCATGGCACCCGATCTCAAGAGGGGATTGGCCGACCTATGAATCACTCCACCGACGAGGCACCCCGATGCCTGCCCCGGGTCGCCAGCCCACTCTCGCTCAGAGCCGGGCCGACTGACCCGGCCGCTCGGTCTGGGACCGGTCGACCACCGACCCGTCGCGGCCGTCCCTGCGATCCGTCCGCTCACTCGATAGCCGCCGGCTCGAGCGGTGGCTGGGACCGGAGCGCCCTCGTTCCGTCCGGCGATCGATCGAGTCGGGCGGAGGGAAGCCGAAGGACCTTGCCTTTGACAATCTGCGGGAAAGCCCGGTATCCTACATCCCCCGGATCTCGTCGAATCCTGCCATGAAGCCACCGCCGGGTGATCCCCCGGCGAGGTCCGTATGCCCTTGTGCTCAATACGCTGTACTCCGGGCGATCGTTGCTTGCGGGAGAGGTGACAGAGCGGCCGATTGTGCGGCACTGGAAATGCCGCTTGATAACAAATTTTACGGGTTTTCTAGCCGTTTTGTAAAGCTCCCGCCCCTTCCTCCTCCCGTTTCCTTTACAAATCCCTTTACAAAACCTTCTGCACTCCCATACAGTCACTTCCGTCGCATGACGGGAGGTGACCGTGCCACGCACATACTCGATGACCTGGGTGCCCGCCCGCAGGGGGTGGATGAAGTGGCACCGGGGGAAGAACTATTCGGTCTCGTGCCGCCAGTTGGGCGTCGAGCCCACCAAGGAGGCGAGCTACCAGGCGGCGAATGCCTGGTGGGAGGATAAAGAAGCGGAGATCGAGGCCGAGCCCCGGCCGTCGGCCCCGCCCCTCGACCCGGCCTCAGCCACGATCCGGGACATCACCGTACGGTACTCGATCGGCGACCTCCGCAGGCTGACCCAGCAGGGCGAGGCCGCCCGCAAGGTGCTGGACATCCTCGACCGGGCGAGCGTGGATGGGGTGGAGCCGCCGCCGGGGGCCGCCCCCACCCCGTCGCACGCAGCGGGCCTCGCCCGGTTGGAGGCGGGCGATGGCATCCCGACCCATATCATCAACCGGGTGCTGAGCGGCGGCTACTCGGGCGAGATGGCCCCGGAGTTCCGGGAGCATCGACTCCGCCGATTGGAGAAGGAGATCGGGCCGGAGCCGGCCCCGCCGGAGCGTACGGTGGGCGGCCAGGTGGAGGCGTGGGTGCGGCTCCAGCGGTCCCGTCATGTCGCCGGAAAGATCTCGGCGGGGCGGGTGGACGCCTACGAGCGCAACGTCGCCGTCTTCCGGGACTGGATCAGGCCGGGAACGGACATCGGCGAGATCAACGCCCCGAAATTGCGGGATTACTACGGGTGGTTGTGCGCTCAGGTCGGGGCGGGCCGGTTCTCGGCGGCGTATGCTCGCTCGCTTTTCGGGGCCGCCAGGAACTTCATCAGCCGGGTGGCGGAGTTGGACGTGATCCCACTGCCGGGGAACATCCGGTCACGGGACTTCACCTTCGACGACACCCCCAAGGTCATCCCCCGCTTCACGAAGGCCGAGATCCACACGCTGCTCGCCGCCTGCGACGGGTACTCGCCGAGGACGAAGCTCTTCCTGCTCCTGATGCTCAACTGCGGCATGTATCAGTCCGACATATCGGACCTGCGGCGGGAGGAGATCGATTGGGAGCGGGGCGTCATCACCCGCCGCCGGAGCAAGCGGCGGCGGGGCGGCCTCGTGGTCGCCTACAAGCTCTGGCCCGAGACGCTCGAATTGCTGGGCCGGTTCGGCTCTCCCGACGGGGAGCGTGTCCTGACCTCCGAGGACGGCAACCCGCTCGTCCAGTACAAAGCATCGGGGGGCGACCTCGACCGATACGACCTGATCGGCCAGGCGTACCGCAACCTGCGGGAGCGGGTCGGGATCGACAAGCCGCTCAAGGTCTTCAGGAAGACCTCCGCCGACATTTTGGAGAAGCATAAGGAATACGGCCGGTTCTACTCCTTCTTCCTGGCCCACGCCCCCAAATCCCTGGGCGAGAAGCACTACGTCACGCCGTCCGAGGATCTCTTCTTCGAGGCGTTGGAATGGCTGCGATCGGAGATCATCCCGTAGGACCGTCCAACGGGTCAAGGCGACGGGCAGTATCCTGTGAGAGAAGTGTTCGACTGCCTGCGCTGCTACTTTCCCGAGGGTCGATTGGCTTTCGTCCGCCCCGGCGGTCGGATTCGCAGGCCACTCCCGGAGCGACTCGCATGGGGATAAAGGACGGTCAAGGGGCGGACGCCAAGCCCAACCTCCAGCACGTCCTGATCAAGTGGACCGGCGGCAAGCGACGGCAGGCCCGCCGGATCGTCGAGCACTTCCCCCGGAAGATCGCCACGTACCACGAGCCGTTCCTCGGCGGCGGCTCGGTCCTCTATGAGCTGCTTGCCGGCGACATCCTCGTCGATCGCATCGAGTGCGGTGACACGTGCGTACCTCTGGTCGAACTCTGGCAGGTCGTCCGGGACGACCCGGAGGGCCTCGTCCGCAGGTACGCCGATATGTGGGGCTCGTTGCGGGCGGGGGGCAAGCATTACTTCCGTGAGGTCCGCCACGAGTTCAATACCGCCAATGACCCCTACCTCTTCTTCTTCCTGCTGCGGACCTGCCGCAATGGCCTGGTCCGCTTCAACCGGGACGGCGAGTTCAACTCCGCCTTCCACGGAGATCGACCGGGGATGGACCCGAAGACGGTAGAGGCGCTCATCGGGGACTGGGGACGGCGGCTACGGGAGAGGGATGTTCGGTTCTCGGTTCGGGACTACCGGCAGGTCGCCACGGCCGAGGGTGACCTGCTCTACCTCGACCCGCCGTACCTCAACGAGGACGGCCAGTATTACTCGGGCATGATCGACTTCCCCGAGTTCTTCGGCTGGCTCCGGGGCCAGCGTGGGGGCTACCTGCTGTCGCTCAACGGCTTCCTCGGCGACGAAGACCGCACGGTCGATGTGCCGGGCGACCTCTACGATGAACACCTCCTGCTCGACAACGGCCTCAGCCCCTACGAACGACTCAACGGCAATGCGGCCCCGCCGGTCTCCGACAGCCTCTATATCAGGCGGCGATCGCCCGGTCGCAGGGCCGGGCCGAGTCCGGTCACGACCGACGACCCCCCGCAGACACCGCCCCAGATCGAAGTCGTCAACAAGTCCGCCGAGATCCGGGCGCTTCTGGAGGCCGAGCCGCAGCTGAATGGGCCGGAGGTCGTCCGCCGCCTTGCAGGGCGGGGCATCGAGGTCGATGCCAACCTCGTGAGGGTCGTCCGACACAACCTTCGGAGAGCGAAGGTCGAGGCGACGGCCCAGGCGGAGGCGAAGATCTGTGCCCGTCAGGCGGGCCTGGCCCAGACGGCGCTGATTTTCTTGACGGTCCGGCTTGCGGGCTTCCCGCAAGCCAGGGAAGCCCAGGTCTCGATCGACGACCTCGTGGTCCTCGCCGCCCTCATCGGCGGAGAGGTGACGTGGCAGCAATTAACCCACGCCGGACACGCCCTCTGGTTGGCGAGGTATAGCCAGCTCACGGGTCTGACACCCGAGGAAGCAGAGGCCGCCATCGCAAAGAATTTCGCCGATCTCCACCGTCAACCCCACGATCGTCCGCACTTCAATGCTGGAGCAACGCAATCTGTTGCTCGTGCCAGGCAACCCGAGGATGACCAGGACGGCCTGCCCCGATCCTTTTCATTCGGCGAAGAACGGGATGAACGACCGCTCCACCTGGATCTTCAGGATTGGGGAACGGGAATTGACCAAGAAACGGGTGATCCCGACGAGGCGGACAAGATGGACCGTCTGCGGAAGATAGACAAGAGATGGAGGCGTTAAAGACCATTAAAGCCCAAGGACTGACACCGCCGGTCAGAGCGTGAGGAAGACACAAAAAGCTTCCCACAAGTCTCGCAACCATCGGAGGTTAGATCCATGGGCAAGGCAAACGAACTTTGCGGCGGCGGTGTCGGTGGTCTAGGGGCGGGCGACGAGAACATCATCCGGGATCGTGAAGACGCCGGGCTGTCGGCCCTGGAGGGCCTGAGCCTGGAGGAGCTGGGGGCCATCGCCGCTCGGGAGATCAGCGAGGGTCGGCAGCTCCAGGCCGAGGCGATCGGGCTCTCCCGCCGCTCCACGGCCACCTTCTACCAGGCCGGTCGGACGCTCTGGTGCGCCCGGAAGAAGCTCAAGGGCAAGGGCAGGCGGGCCTGGACCAAGTGGCAGAAGGCCCACGGCATCCCCGTCACTTCCGCCTGGCAGGCGATCCGCCTCTATGAGGAGGCGGAGGGCGAGGAGGCGGTTGCCGGGCTGACCCGCACCCAGGCCCTCAAGAAGTACGGGATCACCAAGCCGAAGAAGGTTCAGCCGCAGCAGGCCCCGGTCGAGGTCAGCAAGACCCCCGTGGCGGGCGTCACGGTCCCCTCCCAGGAAGCCACTCCGCCCGAGTCGCTCGACCTCCGGCTGATCCCCGTGCGTGACGACGAGGTGGGCGGCACGACCACCACCGAGGATGTGCCGGAGACTGGTCACGCCATCGAGGCTGAGGAGCCCCAGGCCGCCCCGTCCACCGAGATCCTCCTCATCATCGCCCGGCGGCTGGAGATCCTGGAGCAGGACTGCCGGGGCGGCGACCTGGGCGACGAGGCCCACGCCCTGATCGAGCGGGCCATCGCCACGCTCCGGCGACTGCGGGGCGATGCCACCCCCGAGGCCGTGGCCGCCTGACACGCCGGCTCACCGAGCGGCCCCGCCCCCGGCGACATCCCGCAGCCGGGGGCGGCCCGCTCTTCGTGCCACTCGATCTACGACAGACGTAGTATCCAGAGGGGCCGATGGCCTCGTTTGTGTCGAGGCCCTCGGTCGGAATCCTCGTCACCCAATCCGGATGTGATCAATATGAGCAAGATCGTTGATTCGGAAGTCGCTGACATCAGGCCGGAGGACTTCTCCGGCGAGGTCGTCTTCGAGGACGGATGGATCATCAAAGAGACTACGTGCATCGATGACTTCGACAGCCTCCGGTCGCTGCCGGACGGCTGCATCTCCCTGACTGTCACCAGCCCACCTTACGGCGACATCCGTGAGTGCGGCGAGCATAGGTTCGTCCGGGTGACCTTGGGTCGGATCGCCCGAATACTCGGGCGGCTCGCCACCCTCGGCGGTGTCGTCGCCTGGGTCGTCGCTCGTGCCATGAGGGCCTGAACACCAACCGCCCCGTCGCAGGAGAGCCCCTCGGAGATGGTCTCCGAGGGGGCGGGGTGAGTGCGTCATCAGAGAAAGTGAGGCTACCCATGACCAAGAGGGACACGAACCCCATAGACGAGATCCTCTGCTGTGAGTGCGCCGAGGGTCTGCGGGGGCTGCCGGACGCCTGCGTCCCCCTGACCGTGACCAGCCCGCCTTACGACGGCCTACGAGGCTACGGTGGTCATCACTTCGGCCCCGAGGTCTTCCGGCGGGTCGCACGAGAGCTGTGGCGGGTCACCGTGCCGGGCGGTGTCGTCGCCTGGGTCGTCGCCGACGAGATCGACGGCGGCTATTCGGGGACCAGCTTGCGGCAGGCTCTCTACTTCCAGCGGGCCGGATTCCGCATCCACGACATCCTCATCATGACCCGCTCGGGCGGGCGGTATGCGGGCGGCAACCGCTACGGCAAGGTCGAGTTTGGCTTCGTGTTCTCCAAGGGACGCCCCCGGTCCGTCCACCTGATCAGGGACAAGCCCAACAAGCACGCCGGCCTCCTACGCCAATTCCGGGCGAGGATGAGCGATGGGCGGCCACGAAAGCCATCCCGAGCCAAGCCCGTCGCAGCGATGGGCCTCAAGGGGCCGGTTTGGGAGTACCTGGCCGGCTACGGCGGCACTACCCCCGACCGCTACGTCCTTGGCGTCCACCCGGCCCCGATGCCCGAGGACATGGCCCGTGACCTGATCGTCTCCTGGTCCCGGCCCGGTGATCTGGTCCTTGACCCGTTCCTGGGCAGCGGGACCACGAGCAAGATGGCCCTGCTCACCCACCGCCGCTACCTCGGGTTCGAGGTCCACGAGCCCTACTACCGGCTCGCCGTGAGGCGGATGCGGGACGCCCACGCCGAGTATCGCAGGCGGCTCGACGCCTGGCTCGTCGGGGCCTGAGCCGGTCACCACCTCGTCAGCATGAATCCCTCTGGGGCGGTCTCACGAGGGGCGTGGAAACTCCGTCACTATCAATCGTGGAGAGACCAACGTGAACAAGATCGACCAGAACCTCATCGACCGGATCTTCCGCTGCGATGGTATCCGGGGGATGCAGTCCCTCCCGGATGGCTGCATCCCGCTGACGGTCACCAGCCCACCTTACGACGACCTCCGGTCGTTCGGGGGCCACCGGTGGGAGCCGGGCGTCTTCCGGGGGATCGCCGACGAACTTTGGCGGGTCACGATGCCGGGCGGGGTCGTGGTCTGGGTCGTCGCCGACGCCATCGAGGGGGGCAGCGAGACGGGGACCAGCGCACGCCAGAAGCTCTACTTCCGGGAGATCGGCTTCCGCATCCACCACACGATGATCATGGACAGGGCCGGATCACGATGGCCCGGCAAGGTCCGCTACGGCGACTCGCCGGAGTATGCGTTCATCCTCTCGAAGGGGAAGCCCCGGACCATCAACCTCCTCCGGGACAAGCCCAACACGCACGCCGGGAAGGTCCAGGACTTCCACCGACGGGAGGTGGACGGTCGGCTCACGCCGGCGGGGAAGGGACGCCCCGTCTCCGATTTCGGCCATCGCAGGGCGATCTGGCGTTATGCGGCCGGCTCGGGGCTGACGACCAAGGACGAATACGCCTTCGCCCACCCGGCCCTGATGCCGGAAGCCATGGCGACGGACCACATCCTGTCCTGGTCCCGGCCCGGCGACCTCGTGTTCGACCCCATGGCC
>CAZUZD010000227.1:0-10256 GCA_964624465.1 uncultured Isosphaeraceae bacterium | reverse complement strand
TCTCGAACTGGAGGTTGCGAAACGCCCCCGGGCCGGTGATGCCGAAGCTGGCCTCCTTGAAGCCGCCCAGCTCGGTGGGGACGAACTCCAGGGGCTCGAAGTCCCAGCCCTGGGCCTCGGCGAACCGGCGGTACATCTCGACCAGGTCGCGGGCGAACAGGGCCGCCTCGTCGCCGCCGGTGCCGGCGCGGACCTCCATCAGGAGCCCGGCGCGGTCGGTGCCGGCCTGGCGGTCGTAGATCAGGTCGCGGAGCGCGTCGGCGGCGCGCTCCTGGTCGAGCTTCAGGGCGTCGAGCTCCGCAGCGGCGTAGGCCCGCATCTCGAGGTCGGCCTCCGACTCGACGAGGCGGCGGGCGTCGGCGACCTGGCGGCCCAGGTCGAGGTAGCGGCCGTAGGGCAGGGCCAGCTTGGCCAGCCCCCCGCGCTCGCGCGCCAGGGCCGTGATCCGTGCGGGGTCCGTGGCCAGGTCGGGGTCGGACAGGGCCGCCTCGACCTCGCGGAACCGCTGGTACTCGGCCTGGAGCTTCTCGAACATGGGGACCAGGGGGGCCGGGACGGGTCCGGTTCAGGAGCCGGAGATCGATACGAGCGCCACCGGCGCGCGAACCCGGGCGTCTCGACCGCCCCGGCGACCAGGGGGGTCGAGACGCCCGGTGTCGGCGTCCCGCGCGGCGGGGCTCAGGACTGGGGCGTCTCGGTGGCGCCGGCCTTCTTGGCCTTCCCGTAGGTGCCCGAGAACTTCGTGTTGAAGTTGTCGACCCGGCCGGCCGCGTCCAGGAACTTCACCGTGCCGGTGAAGAACGGGTGGCACTTGGAGCAGACCTCGACCGCGATCTTCGGCCGGGTGCTGCGGGTCTGGAACGAATTGCCGCAACCGCAGGTCACGCTGCAATCCTGGTACTTCGGATGCACGCCTTCCTTCATCGTCTCGCCCTTTCCACAAGCTCGGACGCGCCCGATCCACCTCCGGACCCGACGCGAAGACTTCCACTCTACCCGATGTGCGCCTGGCTTTCGAGCCCAGCGGCCCGATCTCGCCGGTTCGGCGTCGCCGTCACTGCGCCGGCTTGCCGGCCAGCAGGTCCTGCACGTACTGCTCGACCTGATCATACGTGAACTGGGAGTTCGGGTCGTCGAGCGTGAACCGCTTGAGTTCCTTGCCGTCGGGCCCGTAGACGAAGACGGCCGGGATGGCGCTGATGTCGAGGAACTCGTACACGTCGGCCGGGTCGCCGTCGATGATCACGTTGGTGAAGGTGGCCTTCTGCTCGCGGAGGAACTTCTCGGCCTCGGCGACGGCCTTGGCCTCGGCCGGGTCGTCGAGGGTCAGCGACACGAACCGCACGCCCCTGGAGCCGTACTTGTGGCTCATCTCGACGAGGTGCGGGAAGTTCTCCTTGCAGGGGGCGCAGAAGGTCGCCCAGGCGTCGACCACGGTGAACTTGCGGCCCGGCTCCGCCTTCGCCAGCGCGGCCTTGTAGGCGTCGAGCGACAGGTGCGTCAGCTCCACCGGGCGGGGCGCGTCGGCGGCGGGCTCGACCGCCGGGGCAGCGGCCGGGGCGGCCAGCAGGCGGGGCGCCTCGGCGGGGGTGGCGGCGGTCTCGGCGGCGGGCGCCGGGGTCTCGGGGCGGAGGACGCCGTCGGGCGTGGGCAGGACGCGGGTGGTGTTCGGGGTCACGTCGCCGCTGCAACCGGCGCCGGCGGGCGCCAGGAGGGCGAGGGCGAGCAGGCGAAGGCAGGCGAGGGTGCTCACGGCGGGCTCACTCCCGGGGGGCAGGGGTGCGGGGTGGGGCGAGGTGGGGTGGGGCAGGGCGGCTCGGAGCCCAATGGCGACACCGCCCGCCGCCGGGGGATGGTCCGGCCGCGGGCGGTGCTGGTTGGGATCGGGCGAGCGAGTGCCACCGATCGGCGGCCGGTGGGGCCGGCCAGGCCGATCGGGGGGCAGGGTCACTTGCCGTAGGAGATGCCGCAGCCCTGGGCGCGGGTCTCGGCGATCTCGACGGTCTCGTTGGCGAGGACGGCGTCGATGGCGTTCTTGAGGTACGGCTTCTCGGCCTTGGCCTCGTTCTGGTTGTCGTCGATGGCGCCGGTGTAGCGGATGACCCGGTTCTTGTCGAGGACGAAGGTCTGCGGGGTCACGACGGCGCCGAAGGCGCGGCCGATCTTGCCGGAGCCGTCATAGGCGTAGGCGAAGTTGTAGCCCTTGTCCTTGATCTTGGCCTTGATGGCGTCGAGGTTGTCCGACTTGGCCAGGCCGCCCTCGCTGTTGGTGCAGCAGATGGCCACGAACTTGACCGACTTGCCCTCGTAGGCCTTGGCCAGGTCGATCAGGCGATCCTCGTAGGCGACGACGACCGGGCAGTGGTTGGCCAGGAAGGTGACGACGACCACCTCTTCCTTGATGTCGGCCAGGTTGAGGGTCATCTCCTTGTCGCCGGGGGCGGCGGCGGGCACGCCGGCGATGGCCGGGGCCTTGTCGCCGGGGGCGACGACCTTGTTGTACTTACCGGCGTCGGCCAGGGCCAGGCCGGCACCAACGGTCGCAGCAAAGAGGCTCAGGACCAGCTTGCGCATCGGGGCAACTCCTAGACGGTGAGATCGGGGGCGAAACGGTGCGTCCGCCCCCTGCGTCGGCTCGCTTGCATCCCAGCGAACTCGGGCGCCGCCATCCCAACGGGGCCCGTTGCGGGTCGATCCAGGGCGGGAGCCGGTGCCAATGACCGCTCCCGCATTCGCACGATCCAGCTTGGTATCAGCGTCGTCCCGTCGGCCGGGGTCCCGGCAATCTTGAGGCGAACCGGGGAGCTCGGGCCGATTGTCGGTACATTATCGGCGCACCGGCGAGAGCGTCAACCACCCGCCTCGACCGGACGGCCGCCGGCCCAGAGGCTGGCGTTGGCCAGCAGGCGGCGGACCGAGGGGTGGTACAGGACCGGGAACGCGTCGTCGCCGGGGCGGAGGTAGGCCACCCGGCCCTTGCCGATGGTCCAGACCATGCCGCTGCGGAACCGCTCGCCGCCGTCCCAGGTCGAGGTCAACACGACCGCCTCGGGCTCGGGCACGTCGATCGGGTCGGCGAACATGCAGGTCTTGGGGATCACGAACGGGAGGACGCCCTGGGCGATCGGGTGCCCGGGGGTCGTGATCGCGACCCGCTCGGGGCGGCCGTCCTCGCGCCAGCCGTTGGGCTCGCAGGCGGTGCCCATGAGCGCCCGGAACGGCTTGCTGCCGAAGGAGGCGTAGAGGGCGACCAGGCCGAGCCGGCCCTCGCGCACCCGCTCGGCCACGGCGCGGACGCGGTCCTCGGGCACGTCGTCGTGACGGAGCCGGCCCCACCAGATCAGCACGTCGGTGGCTTCTAGCTCGGCGTCGGAGAGCCCGGCGCCGGGGTGCTCGAGGCGGGCCCGCGTGATGGCCACGCCGGCCTGATCCTTGAGCGCGGCCTCGACGGCCTCGTCCACGTCGTTGGGGTAGTGCGTGCGGGCGGCCGTGCCCTCGCACCAGACGCGCACTCGCAGGGCGGGCGCGGGATCTTGGCCGCCGGGACCGCCGAGGGCGGCCGCGGCGCGGACGGCCCCGAGGCCGGCACCGAGCATCAGTGCGGACTGCCGGAGGAAGCGGCGGCGGGGTAGGACGGACGGGCGGGGGGTCATGGCGGGGGTGCCAGGGGGGGCGGGATCGGTCGGGGCCGGGCGAGCCGGGCGGGCAGCGTTCAACAATTCTCAGACTAACGCCGCCGGAGGCCCGCCCGCAAGGGAGTGCTTGCGCGATTCGCGCGTGCCGATGGCGGCGGTGACGGCTCGCCGTCAGCGGAGCCGGAAGGCGTGCGGCAGCAGCTCGTCGAGCCGGAAGCTGCCGACGCGATCGACGTGCACGGGCGTCGCCGGATCGGCGAACTCGGCCAGCACCTGGCGGCAGGCGCCACAGGGCATGAGCAGGCCGGGATCGCAGCCCTCGGGGGCGTCGACGCAGGCGACGGCGATCGCCTCGAAGCGGCCGGCGCCGGCGAGCACGGCGGCGAAGGCGGCCGTCCGCTCGGCGCAGACGGTCAGGCCGTACGAGGCGTTCTCGACGTTGGCCCCGCTGAAGGTCCGGCCGCCGGCGCGGATGGCGGCGCCGACGTGAAAGTTCGAGTACGGGCAGTGGGCCGACCGGCTGGCCGCGCGGGCCAGCTCCAGGAGCTCGGCGTCGGGTTCCATCGGCGGCGTCCTCCGGGCTCCGGTCCAGGTCGTTGCGGGGTGATCCGGGCGACCGGCGCGCGGCCACGGCCGCCCGGCCCCGGTCGGGGGACGAGCGGCCGCACCGGCGTGCGGTTCAGCGGGACGCGGCGGTGGGGCCGCCGGTCACTCGGCGCTGATGCGGGTGTTCTGGATGTTGTCGCCGGGGGCGTGGGCGATGAAGGCCCACGAGACCTCCTTGACGACCAGCTTGTGGAACGTGCCCCGGAAGGTGGTGGCGCTGACGCCGGCCTCGGCCGGGACGTGGCCGGTGACGGGGAACGCGGTGGTGCGGTCGCCGTCGTAGATGATCTTCGATTCCTTGGGCTGGTCGGTCATCGGCTTGTCGCGGTCGTCCTTGGGATAGTCGAGCTCGACGACCTGGATGTGGATGTCCGAGTGGCCCTCGAAGAGGCCGGGGCTGGACGGGTCCTGGATCCGGTACTCGCGGACCTCCAGCACGATCACCGCGTCGGCGTCGAAGGCGCGGGCGGCCTCGGCCGGGTCGGTCCAGGTCGGGTGCGAGCGCGACCAGGCGGCGACGTCGTCGGTGTCGACGATCTGGATCTTCTTGACCTCCTTGCGGAGGATCGTGGCCAGGTCGCGGGTCAGCTCGCGGTCCAGCGAGAGGAAGTCGGTGGCCACGCCGTTGGTCGTGCTGGTGAGGATCACGACCTTCTTGCCCTTGAGCGACGGGCAGGGGGCGTCGACCGAGGGGCTGAACGGCTGCAGGTAGTAGAGCGCCTGCCGGGGATCACAGCCGGTCAGGCCGGTGACTCCGGCCGTGGCGGCGACGAGCGAGAGCACGAAGGCGCCGGCGCGACGCGTCCTTGCGAGCGGCCGAGGGGTCATCCGAAACCCTCCTCAATGAGTAGGCGAAGCGACCAGGCCCCCAGGACGAATGCCACGGCGGCCACCACCACGACGATCAACGGGCCCGAGAGCGACCGCGTTCCTGGCGGCCGACCCGTCCCCGCCGACGCCAGCAGCCAGGCCGCCAGCGTGACGCCGAGCAGCCCGAGCACCGGACCACCCGGGTGCGCCGACCACGCCCGATCGACCCGGCCCCGCACCGTCCAGGCCAGCGCCGTCGTGAGCCCGCACGTCGGACAGGGGGACCCCGTCTTCAGGCGATAGCTGCACGGCGCCAGGCCGAGCTGCGTGTGGGTGCCGTAGCCCTTCGGGTCGGGCTGGAGCCGCCGCGCCGTGACCAGGACCGCGAGCAGTCCCAGCGCCATCGTCAGGGCGGCCAGCCGGGCGTTCCGGTCCAGCCGATCGGACGAGGGGCTCGTCACGTCAGGGAAGGTCCAGTCCGGGTGCGGCGTCCGGGTCGACGGCCGGTCCCCCCGGTGGCGGGGGTTCCGGTCGTCGGTGGGAGATGTGTCGGGACCCTATCGCAAGTCGGCCCCCCCGGCAAGCCGACTTCTCGGCCGCCGCGGCCCCGGGCTTGAGCCCGCCGCGGCCCGCCTCAGCCGATGGCCGCCACCCAGGCCTCGGCCTCGGCGGTGGCGGCGTTCATGCTCTCCTCGACCAGCCCCCGGTAGTGCTCCAGCGCCTCGCGGTCGGCGTCCGGCGGCACGACGATCGCCCGGGGGGCGACGCAGCAGGCGGTCGTCCGGGGCTTCGGCACGGCGAAGCGGTCCCAGCTCCCCGCCCGCCAGGGGTTCGAGAACGCCATGCCGGCGCCGACGATCGGCAACCCGGTGCGGCTGGCCAGGTAGATCATCCCCTGGTGCACGTGGCGCCGGGGCCCGCGCGGGCCGTCGGGCGTGACGCACAGGTGGCCGCGGTCGACCCGGCCGGTCATCTCCCGCAGCGCCCGGGCGCCGCCGCGGGTCGTCGAGCCCCGCACCACGCCGAATCCGAGCCGCTTGACGACCTGGGTAATCATCTCGCCGTCGGCGTGGTCGCTGATCAGGATCTGCATCTCGGGCCAGGCCCAGTAGTAGGCCGGGAAGAGCATCACCTCGTGGAAGAAGGCGTAGATGTACCGCCCGCCCCGGCGCCGGACCACCGCCGGGTTCAGCTCGGGGTCGTGGTAGCGGAAGTGGAAGTCGAGCGAGCCGACCAGTCGCTTCACGGTCCACGCGCCCGCCACCCCCACGGCCCGGATCAGGGCCGGATGCCGGATCTTCATCGGTTCGACCTCCTGAGCGACTCGCGGGCGCGGGCGCCCGGTGCGAGGGGATTCCCCCGGGACGGTTGCGGCCGGACCTTACGACAATCGGCCCGGGACGCCTAGTCGGGCTTCGCCGCCGCCGCGGCCCGCGCGGCCGGCTGTCTGCGGGCATGCCAGCGCCAGCGGCGGCCCTCGACGTTGCGGCCCTCGCCGCTCATGCGGTCGCCCCAGACGGTCCCCTCGCGCTCGGCGAACCGGCCATTGGTCTCCATCCGGACCACGGCCCCCTCCTGCGACCAGGTGCCGTTGCGGAACCTCTGCCAGCGGCCGGTGCGATCGCGGTAAGCGTAGGACAGCACCCCGCCGGGCTCGAAGGTGTACGACTGCGGCCCGCTCTCGTCCTCGCCCACCCAGGTGGTGCCGGCCAGCGGGCGCTCCGAGGCCCCCCGGCCGATCGGGTCCTGATCGGCGGCCACCGGGACCACCGCCAGGGCGACGAGTCCCAGACCACGGGCCAGGCGACGGACGTGCCGTTGCATCGAGTCGGCCCCTTTCGCAAGCGTCCGACCTCAGCCCGGCCACACGCCGGTGAAGACCTCGGTGGCCGGACCGGTCATGAACACCGGGCCGGCGTCGTCGGGCCACTCCAGCAGCAGCGGCCCGCCCGGCAGGTGGGCCAGCAGCCGACGGCCGGTCCGGCCGGTGAGCACGCCGGCGACGGCCACCGCGCAGGCGCCGGTGCCGCAGGCCAGGGTGATGCCCGAGCCCCGCTCCCAGGTCCGCATCCGGGCCTCCTCGGGGCCGAGCACCTCGACGAAGTGCACGTTGACCCGCCTGGGGAACGCCGGGTGCCGCTCCAGGACGGCCCCCAGCCGCTCGACCGGGAAACTCTGCACGTCGTCGACGTACGCGACCACGTGCGGGTTACCCATCGAGACGGCCGTCAGGGCCAGCTCGACGCCGTCGACGGTCACCGGCACGTTCACCGGCGGGTCGCCGGGCAGGGTGGTCGGGATCTCGGCGGCCCGGAGGATCGGCGGTCCCATGTCGACCCGGACCCGCTCGGCGCGGCCGGCGACGACCTCCAGGTCGAGCGTGAGCACGCCGCGGCCGGTCTCGATCGTCACCCGGGGCCGGGCCGCGATCCCGTGGTCGTGGATGTACTTGGCCACGCACCGCACGCCGTTGCCACACATCTCCGACTCGGACCCGTCGGCGTTGAACATCCGCATCCGCGCATCGGCCCGCCCGGAGGGGCCGATCAGGATCAGGCCGTCGGAGCCGACCCCGAAGTGCCGGTCGCTGACGGCGATCGCCAGCGCCGCCGGGTCGGCCGGGGCCGGCTGGTCGAACGTGTTCACGTACACGTAATCGTTGCCCAGCCCGTGCATCTTGGTGAACGTCGTGGCCATGCCGGAATCCCTGGCGGTCTGCCCGGACGGGGGACGGTGGGGGCACCCATTCGGCCCCGGGACCCGCCTGGCGGGCTCGACCGGGGGTCGAGACGGCCCCTAGCATCCCCCACGGCCGGCGCCGGGGCAAGCGGTGGCGGCGATCGGCCCGGAGACGGCTTGCCGGGGGCGGGCGGGGGCCCGTAGGCTAGGCCCCATCGCAACTCATTCGCCCGTCTCGGGGTCCGTCCATGTTCGGGATGCCCGCTCCCACCGCCTACGACCTGAACTTCCGCGTGCTGGGGATCCCGGTGCGGGTCTCGCCCTGGTTCTGGTTCGGCATGCTGCTGGTCAGCGGCCGCAACGACCCGAAGTCGGCGATCCTGTTCATCGCCTGCGGGTTCGTCTCGATCCTGGTCCACGAGCTGGGCCACGGCCTGATGTCGAAGTGGTTCGGGTTCCGCCCCGAGATCGCGCTGTTCGCCATGGGCGGGCTCTGCTCCAGCGATTCGACCCGGCAGAGCTTCGGCCAGCGGCTGGCGATCCTGGCCGCCGGCCCGGGGGCGCAGTTCCTGCTGCTCGGCGTGCTGCTGACGATCGGCGCCGTCTTCTTCGGGATCTCGTTCGCCTACGACCGCTACCTGATGCAGCTGTTCCTCGGCCTGGATCCGGCGCGGCCGGTCGGTTCGCTCGACCCCGAGCGGCTGTCGCGGCTGGGCGAGACCGGCTTCAACGCGTTCATCTGCCTGTTCCAGATCAACTGGATCTGGCCGCTGCTGAACCTGCTGCCGATCTGGCCCCTCGACGGCGGCCAGATCTCGGTGACGCTGCTCTCGCAGGCCAATCGCCGCAACGGGGCCCGCTGGGCGCACATCGTCTCGATGGCCGTCGCCGGCCTGATCGCCTTCTATGTGCTCGGCAAGCAGAAGGGGTCGTCGGACAGCAGCGGCTTCCTGCTGGTGTTCTTCTTCGGCGGCTTCGCGTTCCTGAATTTCCAGATGTTGCAGGCGCTCCACGACCGTCAGGCCGCCTACGGCGGCGACGATGAATCGGACTGGTGGCGGCGCTGACGCCACCACCAGGGCCCTCGGCCCGAGCCCGACCTGGCCCGGGGACTTTCCCCGGCCCCCGGCGCGGGCGACAATGCGTGGTTCCGACGCCCGGTGGTCCCCGCCATGGCCGGCGGCGCCACCGTCCCGCACCCCGGCCGGACGCCCGGCTCCTTGGCCCCGACCCGCCCCACGCCACGCCACAGGCCCGACCATGACCAAGAAACGGACCAGCCGACCCGCCGACCGCCCGACCGACCCGGGCCAGCCGGGCTCTGGCCTCGACGGCGTCCCGGGCGACGCGGCGGGGGCGAAGCCGAAGCGGCGCGCCGTGCGGGTCCGCCGGCTCCCGGCGGAGCGGATGCCGGTGCTGCCGCTGCGGGCCGAGGTCGTGTTCCCCCAGACCATGGCGCCGATCGTCGTGAACCGATCGGCGGGCATCCGCCTGCTCGACGAGGTCCAGGTCGGCGGCCGGATGGCGCTGGCGACGCAGGTCCGCCCCGACGTCGACGAGCCGGGCCCCGACGACCTGCACCCGGTGCTCTGCATCGGCACGATCCTCAAGATGCTCAAGTTCCCCGACGGCTCGACCCGCGTGGTGGTGCAGGGGCTGGAGCGGGCCCGCCTGAAGCGGCTGGGGCTGGGCCCCGGGTTCCTGATGGGCGAGGTCGAGCCGCTGGTGGAGTCGGACGAGCCGGGCGTCGAGGTGGATGCCCTGGTGCATCACGTCACCAGCCTGTTCGACCGCATGATCGAGCAGAGCGGCCAGGTGCCCGAGGAGCTCCAGGTCGCGGTGATGAACACCCGCGACCCCGGCCGGCTGGCCGACCTGCTGATGTCCAGCCTGCCGTTCACCGTCGAGGAGAAGCAGCAGGCGCTGGCCGAGGGCCGGGTGCGCGCGCGGCTGGAGCAGCTCGGGCCCTTGCTGTCGCGGCAGCTGGCGGTCGTCGAGCTGGCGGGCAAGATCCAGGCGCAGGTCGGCTCGGAGCTGAGCCGGGCCCAGCGCGAGCACTTCCTCCGCGAGCAGCTCAAGGCGATCCAGGCCGAGCTGGGCGAGCGCGACGAGGACAACCCCGAGCTCGACGAGCTCTGGAAGAAGATCGAGGCCGCCGGCCCGCCCCCCGAGGCGCTGGCCGAGGCCCGCCGCGAGCTCGACCGCCTGCACGGCATGCACCCCAGCTCGGCCGAGCACTCGATCGTCCGCACCTACCTCGACTGGATGGCCGCGCTGCCGTGGTCGAAGTCGAGCAAGGACCGGCTCGACCTGAAGCGGGCCCGCACCATCCTCGACGCCGACCACTACAACCTGGTCAAGGTCAAGGACCGCATCCTCGAGTACCTGGCCGTCCGCAAGCTCAAGAAGGACATGAAGGGCCCGATCCTCTGCCTGGTCGGGCCGCCCGGCACGGGCAAGACCAGCCTGGGCAAGAGCGTCGCCCGGGCGCTCGGGCGCGAGTTCGTGCGGGTGAGCCTGGGCGGC
>CAZUZD010000226.1:0-10274 GCA_964624465.1 uncultured Isosphaeraceae bacterium | reverse complement strand
CCCCGCAGGCGATCGCCCCGGCCCCGGCCAAGGCGGCTCCCCAGGCGATCGCCCCGGCTCCGGCCAAGGCGGCCCCCCAGGTTGCCGGCCCGATCGAGGCCCCGGCGAAGGCGGCCCCGCAGTGGTGAGCCCCGGCCGCGGCTCTGGCCGCGGCAGGGACCCGCTCGATCGCTCTGATCTCTGATCCACATGACGGCGACTCCCGGCAACGGGGGTCGCCGTTGTGTGCATCTGGGGTGCCAGTCCGGTTGACCCCGCTCAGGGGGACTGGGCGGCCCGCACCGTCCGGGAGGCCGGGGTGGGGGGGGGCTCAGGCATTGCAGCAGCCGCTTCACCGCCACGGGGCCGGGGCCCGGCACGGGGATCAGGCCGTGCTCGACCGCCATCCGCTGGTGGTTGACCAGGCTCTGGCCGGCCACGAACACCGGCGCCCCGCGGAGCCGGGACAGCTCCTCGAACCGGCGGGTGATGCTCCGGGAGAGCACGAACGACAGGGCCAGGGCCTGGGGCTGCCAGCGGTCGATGGCGCGCTGGAACTCCGGGATCGGCAGGTCGACGCCCAGCGAGAGCGCCCGCCAGCCGGCCAGCTCGATCAGGATGCCGGCGATCAGCACCCCGCCCTCGTGCCGCTCGCCGCGCACGGTGCCGACCAGGATCGTGCCCTGGGGGGTCCGGTTGCCGGCGCGCACCGTGTCGTCGAGCAGCGTGAGCTTGCGGCGCAGGAAGGTGCTGGCCAGGTGCTCCTGGAACACCTCGCACTGCCGGCGGTACCACCGCTCGCCGATCTCGGTCAGCGCCGGCTCCAGCACCGCCTGGAGCTGGGCCGTCACGTCGAGGCCGTCGATCAGGCGGCGATATTCCCCCTCGGCGCCGGCCAGGTCGCCGGCCTCGAGCCGAGCGATCAGCCCGGCGACCCCGCCGGCGGCGTCCGGTCGTCGGGGGAGCGGGTGGGTGTCCGGGGTCGTCGAGGACTCTGGCCCCGGGGCCAGCCGGCCGTCGTGGAGGTCGGCGATCACGCGGGCGACGCTCTGGCCGCCCTGGACCAGCCGGGCGACCTGGCGGATCTGCTCGACCTGCTCGGCGCCGTAGCGGCGGTGGCCGGCGTCGGAGCGCAGCGGGACCGGAAACCCGTACCGCCGCTCCCAGATGCGCAGGGCGTGGCAGGTGACGCCGGTGAGCTTGGAGACGGCGGCGATCGGGTACCGCGCGGCGCGCGGGCTGGGGATCTCGGGTTCGGACACGTGCCACCTCGCCGGTTCGCAGGGTCGCGGCTCCCTCGGCCCCGCGCGGCCGGCGCACGGGTTCGCGCACAGCGGCGTCGGGGCACTCGCCAGCATCAGGGACCCAGGGTGGGACCGACCGGCCGTCCTGGCCGGGTGCGGTGTCGGAGACCCGGCCGGGCGGTGCGCACCCCCGGGTCCTGACCCTCCGGATGCACGCGGCGTGCCAGGCCGGCCACGACGCCGGGGGCGCCGATCGGCTACAACAGGCGGGCCCGGCTGGCTCCGACCCGCCCGCCGTCCGCCCACCGACCTGGAGCCCATCCCGCGATGAGCCGCTACTACGCCGCCGCCTGCCAGACCGACCTGCCGTGCCCGAGGTCCCGCGACGCGATCCCGGCGCGGGTCGGCGAGCTGCTCGCCATGGTCGACCAGGCGGTCGTCGGCTACGCGCCGTTCTTCGACGTGAAGCTGGTCGTGTTCCCCGAGTTCGCCCACGCGGCGCCGATCTACGAGACGGCCGCCGAGCTGGCCGACAAGCTGGCCGTGCCGATCCCCAACGAGCACACCCACCGCTACGCGGCCAAGGCCCGCGAGCGCGGGGTGTACATCCAGACGGGCACCTTCCTGGAGGTCGACCCGAGGTGGCCGGGCGCGGTGTTCAACACCACCTGCCTGATCGGGCCCGACGGCCTGATCGGCCGGTACCGCAAGGTGAACCCGTGGCTGCCGTGGGAGGTGCACGCCAGCCCGCACGACCTGCCGGGGTACGACGAGCCGCTGTTCCCGGTCTTCGAGACCGAGATCGGCCGCCTGGGCGCGGCCATCTGCTACGACTGGCTGTTCCCCGAGGCCATCCGCGCCCTGGCCCTGGGCGGCGCCGAGGTCCTGATCCGGGTCTCGGCCTACATGGACCCCTGGGGCGCGACCCCGCCGCTGGACTGGTGGACGCTGTTCAACCGGGCCCGGGCCGTCGAGAACCTGGCGCACGTGGTGGCGGCCAACCAGGGGGCGTCACTGGGCAACTACCCGCCCTTCTCCTGGCCGGGCGGCAGCATGATCGTCGACTTCGATGGCCGGATCCTCGCCCAGGCCGACCCCGGCCCGGGGGCCAAGATCGTGGTGGGCCCGATCGACCTGACCGCGCAGCGGGCCGAGCGCCAGCGGCGTCGGGGCCACGACCTGCTGGGCCACCTGCGCACCGAGGCCTACCGCGACCAGTACGCGCGGCCCATCTACGCCCCCGGCCGGCCGGGTCCGCTCACGAGCTGAGCGGCTCGGCGGCGGGCTCGGTGTCGACGACGAACTCGCACTGCGGCACGGCGCCGTGGCGGGTCTGGGCGGTGCCGAGCCGTCGCAGGAGCCGGACCCGCACGCGGCGGCCGGCGCGGTCCTCCAGGACGAACCCCTCGTCGAGCCCGGCGACCTCCACCCGCCAGCCGGCCAGCAGGGGCGGGGGCTCGCGATCCTCCGTGACGACCAGGAACACCGGCGGCGCCGCTCGACCCGCCAGGCCGAGCCGCTGCGGATCGACCCGCCAGCGCTGGAGCACCCCGCGCGGCAGCCAGGCCGACCGGTCCCGCCCGTCTGGCCCGCCAGACCCCGGCGCCGGCCGGGGGAACGGGTCGTCGCCGGTCGCGGTCGACTCGCGCAACGGGTCGCGGAACACCTGCCAGGCGTACCCACGGATCGGCGCAGACCCCGACGCCGGCGACGAGCGGGACGCGGGGGCCGGCTCTGGTCCGGATGCCGTCATCCGTGGGCTCCTGGCGATGTCGGGGATTGGGGTCAGCGGGTTGCTGATGCATGCAAACCATGTTCCGCTCATCGGTGGCTCCCTCCGGATCTCCGGCCGCCCCGGGTCCTGCGCGGGGCTCCCGATCCGGCTGATGCATCGCGGGGCCCGCTCCAGAGCAGTCGTCGCCCGCGGTCGGCAGGCGACAGCCCCGGTCGTGCTCCGGCCCCCCGACCGGCCCGCGCCTGCCGCAGAATCGCGCAGCACGCATCCAGATCACTCAGTCGCCAGGGCTGCGACCGAGTTGACGGGGATCGGGGCGGGGCGGAAGATCGGGACGCGGGCAGCGAACACCCGGGGGGACGTTCCGATGGCCACGACCGATCCGGAGGGTCCGATGAAGCCAGGCGCGTCGATGGGGGCGCTGCTCTCGCCGGGGCGGCGGATGCTGCTCTGGGCCGGGCTGGCGCTGATGGCGCTGGGATTCCTGCTGTTCTTCTCGACGTTCGTGACCTTCGTGATGCACTTCGGCGACTTCGACCACTTCGAGGAGCAGGCGCGGTCCGACGGGCTCCGGGCCGTCGGGGGCATGGGCCTGATCCTGGTCGGCATGGGGCTGACCATCGCCAGCACCCTGGGCCAGGCGGTGCGCTGGGCGGCCGACCCCGACCGGGCGGCCCGCGATCTGGCGCCCTGGGCGCGGCTCTCGGGCCGGCTCCAGGACGAGGCGTTCCGCGAGATGCGCACCGTGCGCGCGACGGTCGCCGACCTGGCCGGCAGCCGGGCCGGGCCGGCCCCGGCGGCACCCGAGCCGGTCATCAAGGTGCGGTGCCGGGCCTGCGGGGCGCTCAGCGACGAGTCGTCGCGGTTCTGCGGCGGCTGCGGCGCGCCGCTCTGACCGCCGGCCGGGCTCGCCGGATTGGCCGGCGCGGCGGCGGCTGCCTATACTGGGGCCACGGTCGCCCAGCGATCGACCAAGCCGCCCGTTCACGGGCGATCGCGCGGGCCGCCGGCGGCCGGGCGACCGATCGCCGCAGGGAGCCCGACCGATGCGCGTGAGGATCCCGAGCCGATGGCTCACCCCGGCCCTGGTCGCCGGCGCCGTGGCCATCGCGGCCTGCCAGGACGAGGCCCCCCGCCCTCCCGGGGCGGGTGGCCGACGGGTGGACCCCGTGCCGCAGACCCTGGACCGCCTCGGCGCGCAGGATCAGCCGCTGCTCAAGGCGTACCTCGACGGCCTGGGCGCCATGGAGCGCTACGAGTACGGCCGCGCCGCCGAGGCGTTCCGCGTCACCGTGAAGCTCGATCCCGGCTCCGACGCGGCCAAGATCAACCTCGCCATCGCCCTGCTCAACGACACCGGCGTGAAGGCCGAGGAGTCGAAGAAGGGGGGCGCCGCCGTCGCCGCGCCGGCCGAGGGCGGCAGCGGCAGCGCCAACTTCGACGAGGCCCTCGACCTGCTCAACGACGTGCTGGCGCACGACCCGGACAACCTCCACGCCCACTACTGCCGCGGCATCATCCTCGAGTACATCGGCCGGATCGCCGAGGCGCACGCCGACTTCCAGTTCGTCACCGAGCGCGACCCCTCCGACGCCAACGCCTGGCTCAAGTACGGCAGCACGCTGCCCGATCCCGCCCGGCCCGGGTTCACCGCCAGCCTGAAGCAGGCCCCCGAACTCATCGAGATCTACACCAGGGCCGTCGAGCGCAACCCCTATCAGGTCGTCGCCCTCTACAAGCTCCAGGAGGCGTACAACTGGCTGGCCCGCACCACCAAGAACGCCGACGCCGCGAAGCAGCGTGATGAGGTCTCCGCGCTCTGGCGGCGGCTCGACCCGAACCAGAACGTCGCCGGCTCGGGCGACCCCGGCAAGACGACCTACGGCGAACTGGGCCGCTACGCCACGGTGATCAGCCTGTTCCCCCGCAACCGCAACCACGCCGACGACCTGATCGCCCCCCGGTTCGAGGCGCCCACGCCGCTGCGGGTCGACCTGCCGGCCGGGCACCGCTGGGCCCAGAAGTCCGACTTCGCCGGCGACGGTCGCGTGAGCTTGCTCGGCCGCGTCCGCGAGCGGTTCGGCGTGCCCACCGCCCACCTCGACGTCGACGGCGACGGCAAGCTCGACCTGTTCCTGGCCGCCGCGGTGATCGGCCCCGAGGGCCCGCGCGACGTGCTGCTGCGGAACCAGGGGGACGGCCGGTTCGAGGACGTCTCGGCCGGCTTCGGCCTGCCCGTCGGCCGCGCCAGCGTGGGCCTGGCCGCCGCCGACTTCGACGCCGACGGCCGCATCGACCTGTTCCTCGCCGGCCTGGGCGCCAACCTGCTGCTCCGCAACCAGGACGGCAAGGGCTTCGAGGACGTGACCGCCACGCTCGGCGACCCCGGCCCGCCCGCGCTCACCCTCACCGGCCGCTGGCTCGACCTCGACCAGGACGGCGACCTGGACCTGATCGCGATCCGCTACACCGGCGCCGAGCACGCCGACCGCGCCTTCGTCGCCGGCGCCGAGCCCGTGCCGGGGATCACCAACGCCGTCTATCGCAACGACGGCCAGCCGCCGAAGGTGCCGAACGTCGTCGAGCAGAACTACGCCCCGGCGGCCGTCGCGCCCGAGGACCTGAAGGTGACCGCCGGCCTGTCGCTGGCCTTCAAGCCCTGGGAGGGCCCGGATGCCGAGGCCCTGCACGCCGGCGCCGGGCGCCACACCGGCCTGGCGGCCCTGGACCTCGACGACGACCGGGACCTCGATGTCGTCCTGTTCGCCGACGGCGTGGCCCCGCTGGCCGCGCTCAACGACCGGCTCGGGCGGTTCCGGGGCCAGACCCTGGGCGACCTGAACCGCGAGGCCGCCACGGTCAACGGCGCGGCGGTCGTCGACCTGAACCGCGACGGCCGCTCCGACCTGGCGCTGGTGCACCCCGACGGCAAGCTGGGCGCGTGGCTGAACGTGAAGGCCGGGCCGAAGGACACGAAGCCGGGCTTCGGCTTCGAGTTCTGGCCGGTGGATGCGAAGGCCTGGCGCGGGGCGATCGCCGCCGACGTCGACCTCGACACCTGGACCGACCTGATCGGCCTGCCCGCCCCCGGCGGCGAGTCGGGCGAGGCGCCGGCCTGGGCCCGCAACGAGGGCCATCGCCTGGCGACGACCGGCCTGGCGCTCGGGCCCGACGGCACCGCGCCGCTGGCGGCCGTCGACTGGGCCGACCTCGTCGGCGACCCGCTGCCCGACGCCCTGATCGTGCGCGACGGCGAGGGGCCGAAGCTCGCCCGCAACCTGGGCAACGGCCAGCACTGGCTGGCGCTGGACCTCTCCGGGCGCTGGAAGTTCGGCTTCGACTTCATGCGGACCAACCCCCACGGCCTGGGCACCCGGCTGAACCTCGAAGGGCCGGGGCTCGACGTGCCGTACGCGGTGACGACGCCGGGCTCGGGCCTGGCGCAGTCGATCGGGCCGGTCGTCCTGGGCCTGGGCCGCAGCGCCTCGGCCGCGCTGCTGCGGCTGCGGTGGCCCGACGGGGTGATGCAGGCCGAGCTGAACGTGCCCGGCGACCAGGTGCTGAGCCTGGCCGAGTACAACCGCAAGACGGGCAGCTGCCCGGTCCTGTTCACCTTCGACGGCCGCCGGTTCGCCTGCATCGGCGACTTCCTCGGTGGCGGCGGCCTGGGCTACCTGGTCGCCCCCGGCGAGTACAGCCAGCCCGACCGCGACGAGGCCGTCGCCATCGGCCCCGAGCAGCTGCGGCCGGTCAACGGGTCGTACCGGATCGCGATCACCGAGCCGATGGACGAGCTGGCGTACCTCGACCGCGTCGAGCTGGAGGTCGTCGACCGGCCCCCCGGCGTCGAGGCCGCGCCCGACGAACGGTTCGCCCCCGGCGGCAACCGCCCCACCGGCCAGCTCTGGGCCTGGTCCCGCACGATCACGCCGGTGAAGGCCACCGACCAGGCGGGCACGGATGTCACCGACCGGCTCCGGGCGTTCGACCGCCTGACCGTCGACACCTTCACGCGGCGGCGGGGCTGGATCGGCTACGCCGAGGAGCACGGCATCACGCTCGACTTCGGCGATCGGCTGGCGAACTTCGGGCCCGACGACCGGCTCGTGCTCGGCCTGGCCGGCTGGGTCGAGTACCCGTACTCGCAGACGAACTACGCCGCCGCCACCGCCGGCGTGGCGCTCCAGCCGCCGGTGCTGGAGCGTCGGCGGGAGGACGGCACCTGGGAGGTCCTCGAGGCCGACCCCGGCTACCCCGCCGGCCTGCCGAGGCTGACGACCCTGGAGCTGACGGGCAAGCTGCTCGGCCCGTCGTGCGTGCTCCGGCTCCGCACGAACATGGAGTGCTACTACGACCAGGCCTTCATCGCCGTGGCCGCCCCCGCCGCGCAGGCCGGGGTGCGCACGACCACGCTGCCGGTGTCGCGGGCCGTGCTCGGGTACCGGGGCTACAGCCGCGAGGTCTCGCCCGACGGCCGGCTGCCGCTGCTGTACGACTACGACAAGATCGACCCCGCCCCGCTGGAGCGGCTCGAAGGCAAGCTCACCCGCTACGGCGACGTGGCCGCGCTGCTGACCGGCGACGACGACCGGTTCTGCATCGTCGGGCCCGGCGACGAGGCGGCCATCGAGTTCGACGCGAGCCCGCTGCCGCCGCTGCCCGAGGGCTGGACCCGCAGCTTCGTGCTCCGGAGCGTCGGCTACTGCAAGGACGCCGACCCGTTCACCGCCGCCAGCGACACCGTCGGCCCGCTCCCCTGGAAGGGCATGCCCCCGTACCCCTTCGGCCCCGAGGGCGAACGCCCCCGCGACCCGGCGCACGACGCCTACTTGCGGCAGTACCAGACCCGGAGCATCGCCCGCTGACCCGGGCCCGCCTGGTCGCCCGCAGGGGCACCGGGCGGCTCTGGCGCGGCCAATGAGGAGCGGGGTGTTGGACGAGTTCCGGATCGCCTGTGCCGACGGCCGCGTGACGTTGCGGTTCCACGACCGCGTGCCGGCCGACCCCTCGGCGCCCATCGCGTCGTACCGGGTCACGCTCACCGGCCCCGATCTGGTCGCCGGCGGCCTGGTGCTGGGCGGCCACGCGCCCACCCACCCGGCCGGCTTCTTCGCCGAGCTGGCCGCCGGCCACCGCCAGGGCGGCTGGCCCGGCGAGCTGGAGTGGGACGCCCTCGCCCACGAGCTGTCCCTCCGCGCCAGCCACGACCGCGAGGCTCACCTCCGCCTCCGCGTCCGCCTCGGCTCGCGCGCCAACGGCTGGGATTTCGGCTGGGAGGCCCGCGTCCCGCTGATCGTGCCCATCACCCAGCTCGACACCCTTGCCCTCCACTCCGCCACCTTCTTCGGCGCCCCCTCCGGCCCATCACCGGACGCCAGCCCGCTCCCGCAGGACGGATGAGCGGAGCGAAATCCGACGGGCCGGGTCGGAGGCTTCTGAATCGTCGGCGTGGCCACGCTGCGCTCAGTCCACCGCACACCGGCCCGTTGGACTTCGCCGCGCTCACCCGGCCGACGGAAATGGGGACCGCCGCTGCGGTAGCACGAGGCGCGATCCGCGGGCAGCGGCGGGGGACTCCCAGCGGGGGAGGCTCGTTTCGAGGCGCTGGCGGGTGGCGTCGGGGAGCTTGCGGTCGGCGTGGGGGGTGAGGCGGTCGAGTTCGAGGGCGCGGCGGGCGGCGGTGGCGGCCTCGGCGGGCAGCTCGGCGCGGGCCAGGGCCAGGGCGAGCTCGGCGTGGACGGCGGCGGCGGTGGGGTTCAGCCGGGCCAGGCGCCGGAGCGAGTCGAGGTGGTCGGCGCGGAGGCGGCGGAGCTCGAAGTCGGGCCAGCCCTCGCGATTGAGGAGGTCGGCCGAGAGCTGGGCGCGGAGGGTGTAGGTGGTCAGGTCGTCGGGGTCGCGGGGCGGGGTCGCGGCCTGCTTGAGCTCGGAGTCGATCGGGTGCCAGGCCAGGGTGTCGGCCCGGGTGGGGGCGCCCCGGGCGCGCCAGATCTCGTGCTCGAGCTGGGCCCAGGCGTGCCAGGGGCGCACGGCGAGCCGGTCGAGCCGGGCGGCGCGGCGGGCGGCGCCGGTGGCGGCGGCGTAGGCGTCGGCGGCCTTCGCGTAGGCGGTCTCGGCCCGCTCGTCGGCCGGCCGGCTGGCCGGCTGGGTGGCCAGGGCCTGGCCATACTGCTGCCGCGCCAGGCCCTGGAGGCGGGCGCCCTCGGCCAGCGCCGAGCGGGCCTCCCAGGCCGGCAGCACCGCGCCGGCGAAGTTGCCCGCCACGATCGACCAGACGACGGCCAGCACCACCGCGCCCGGGCGGTCGCCCACGTGCCGCACCCGGCTGCAAGGGCGGTCGCCCCGCAGGTTCAGCCCCAGTGCGATCAGCCCCCAGAGCCCCAGCGCCACCGGCGCGTACCCGATCCCGCCGGCGGCCAGCAGGTTCACGACCAGGGCCAGCGCCCCGGCCCCCAGCGCCCAGGCCGGCAGGGTCACGCGCCGCCACAGCGGCGTGCCGAGCGCGACGGCCAGCCCCCAGCCGGCGGCCAGCACCAGCCAGCGCCAGGTGTCGCCGGCCACGTCGGGATGCAGGATCAGCGCCAGCACCACGCCCCCGGCGCCGCCGGCTGCGACCAGCCAGGCCGCCTGCGCGGGGGAGCGGTCAGCATCGTCCAGGTCGGGCCGGGGGGCCGTCGTGGCGCCGGTCGGGTCGGGCGAGGGCCCGCCGGCAGTCTCACTCCGCCGGATCGGCCCGTCCCGGCCGGCCCGGCCCGATTCCACGTCCGCGTCTCCCGCCACTCGCCGCGCAGGGGGGCCGAACAGGTCCCACCCGGCCAGGCCGAGCGCGGCGATGAGGGCGAGCAGGGCGGAGAGGCCGGCGGTGACCCAGACCTCGAGGAAGAGGTCGTGCGGGTCGGAGATCGACTCGCTGGCCTGCGGCAGCTTGGCCCGAAGGTACGGGCCGCTGAAGTTGCCCGGGCCCAGGCCGTCGGCCCAGGTGCTGGCGCCGCCCACGGTCGGGTCCCGGAGGATCCGCCAGGTGCCGGCCCAGTACTCGGCGCGGTAGCGGAGCGACTTGGTCGACTCGCTGAGCACCTGGCGGTCGAGCTGGCCCGTGGCGACGCCCGCCACCGCCAGCGCCGCCACCAGCGCCAGCAGCCCGAGGCCGCCGGCAATCAGCCGACGCGCCGGCAGCCGCCGGGCCGAGCAGAGGCCGAGCACCCCCACGCCCACACCCAGCCCGATGTAGGCGCTGCGGCTCTTGGTCAGCAGCAGGCAGGTCAGCAGCAGCACGCCGGGCACGGCCGCCAGGGCGATCGGCCAGAGCCGCGTGCGGG
>CAZUZD010000225.1:0-10325 GCA_964624465.1 uncultured Isosphaeraceae bacterium | reverse complement strand
GCCCGCCGGCTGGCGAAGCATCGGGCGAGAACCTAGCTAACTCAACAGGCTCTGACAGAGAATCGGTGAAATTGTCGCCACCTCGCTGGGCATCCGTGCCGGTCTGAGCGACGGGTGGCCGGGGGCCCGGGACGAGACCCCGGAGGAACGGTGACCCCGCTGCCGGGGCACGGCGGCGGCCGGCCCATCGTGCGGGGTGATCGAGCGCGGGACGTCGCGGCGCCGGGGTCTCGACCCGGGACCCCGGCCACCCTTGCGGTGCTCTGGCCAGCCCCGACAGTCCGGCCGTAGGATGATGGTCATCGCCCGGCGCGCTCCAGCCCGACCGACCGACCCCGAGGCCCGCCCCAGGTTCCCCATGCCGATCTATCTCGACGCCGATGCCTGCCCGGTGAAGGACGAGGCGTACAAGGTGGCGAAGCGGCACCAGGTGAAGGTGTTCGTCGTCACGAACAACCCGATCCGGGTGCCCGAGGACCCGCTCATCGAGATGGTCTGGGTCCGCGGCGGGTTCGACGCGGCCGATGACTGGATCGTCACGCAGGTCACACCGAGCGACGTGGCGGTGACCGCCGACATCCTGCTGGCCGAGCGCTGCCTCAAGGTCGGCGCGCGGGTGATCGGCCCCAAGGGGGGGGAGTTCACCGACGACTCGATCCACGACGCCCTCGCCGGCCGCGCCCTCTCCGAGATGCTCCGCCAGGGCGGCACCTTCACCGGCGGCCCCGCCCCGTTCGGCAAGCCGGATCGTTCGCGGTTCCTCTCCAAGCTCGACGAGGTGCTCGTCGCCCTCAACAAGCGGCGCCCGGTGTAGCGGACGGGGGGGATCCCGTCGGAGGACCCGCCAGGCACCACGCCAGGCGGAGGCGATCGACCCGGCGCGTCGGATTACGCTTCGCTCGTCCGACCTACGGGACCAGGATCAAGCCGGGGTGCCCGGGTTCCGCGTGCGGAGCCCGGATCCGGATGCCTTGGACTGGGGGCAGGTGTGCTGGCCACCGAACCGTCGCGGGGGAGATGCTGCGCTCGTCCGCCCGACGATCTGGGTCGAGGGGCGTCAGCGGCCCGCGTGCCGTTCGTCCTTGATGACGGTGCCGCCCTTCATGACGAAGGGGACCGTCTCCAGCGTGGTGACGTCGGCCAGGGGGTCGCCGCTGACGGCGATCAGGTCGGCGTAGCGGCCGGGGGAAATGGCGCCGAGGTCGGCAGAGCGGCCGAGGAGGTCGGCGGCGCCGGAGGTGGCGGAGCGGAGGGCCTGGGCGGGGGTGAGGCCGAACTTGACCATGTAGGCGAACTGTTTGGCGTTGTCGCCGTGGGGGTAGACGCCGGCGTCGGTGCCGAAGGCGATCCGGACTCCGGCGGCGGCGGCGCGGGCGAAGTTCTCGCGCTGGAGCTGGCCCAGGGCGCGCTCCTTGTCGATCGACTCCTGCGGCAGCTTGAACTCGATCGCCTTGCCGAGCAGGTAGTCGTCGTTGTAGATGTCGGCCACCAGCCAGGTGCCGTGCTCCTTCATGAGGCGGATGCCCTCGTCGTCGATCAGGCTGCCGTGCTCGATCGAGTCGACGCCGGCGGTCACCGCGTTCTTGATCCCCTGGGCCCCGTGCGCGTGGGCGGCGACCTTGCGGCCGCCGGCGTGGGCCTCCTCGACGGCCGCGCGCAGCTCGTCGACGGTGAACTGCGGGGCGCCCGGGGCATCGCCGCGCGACAGCACGCCGCCGGTGGCGTTGATCTTGATCACGTCGACGCCGTGCTTGAGCTGCGCCCGCACGACCTGCCGCACCTGGTCGGCGCCGTCGGCGATCTTGAAGTCGCGCTCGGCGGGGAACGTCTGCACCCGCACGCGGGGGGCATACCGGTTCAGGTCGCCGTGCCCGCCGGTCATGCTGATGCTCGGCCCGCTGGCGATGATGCGAGGGCCGGGCACGAACTCCTCATTGATCGAGTCGCGCAGGTCGGCGGCGAGGAACGCGTTCGAGCCCACGTCGCGCACGGTCGTGAACCCCGCGCGCAGGGTGATGGCCGCGTGCTTCACGGCGGCGAACGCGGCGTGGTTCGGCGTGTCCTTGAACTTGTAGATCTCGTCGTAGCGATCGGCCCGGTTGCCCAGGTGCGTGTGGCAGTCGATCAGCCCCGGCAGGACGGTCGCGTCCGACAGGTCGATCACGGTCGCCCCGGCCGGGATCTTCGTCTCCGCCAGGGGCGTCACGGCCTGGATCCGGCTTCCCTGGATCGTGATGACGACGTCGCGCCGGTAGGTGTCGCCCAGGCCATCGAAGAGCCGGCCGGCCTTGACGTAGGTCGTCGGCTCCGCGGTGGCCGGCTTCGGATCATCGGCCCGCGCGGGGTACGTGATCAGCGTGCCGAGCAGCCCGATCAGGGCCAGGGCGATTCTGGGGGCAGACCGGTGGCAGACGGCGCGGCGCATGGTGCGAATCCCCGGGGTGGACGGGTCTGGCGGCGGCCTCGGTTGTAGCCGCCGCCGGGGCCGGTGTCGATGGCCGGGGAGCCTGGTGGCTCAAGGGGGGCCGCGTTCAGGCGAGGATCAGCGCCACGGCGCCGTCGCGCGGTTGCACCTGTCCGACGATGGCGGCGGCCAGGGCGCCTCGGGAGCGCAGCTCGGCGAGCAGGCGGTCGACGTGGGCGGGGTCGACGGCGATGAGCAGGCCGCCGGAGGTCTGGGCGTCGAGGGCGAACTCGACGCCGATCGGGTCGGCGACGGGCTCGATGCGGAGGAACGCGGCGACGTAATCGCGGTTGGTCTGGCTGGCGCGGGTGAAGAAGCGGGGCACGGCCAGGGGGCGGGCGGCGTCGAGGATGGGGAACGAACGGGTATCGAGCACGACGGTGACGCCGGCGCCCTGGGCCAGCTCGAAGGCGTGGCCGGCGAGGCCGTAGCCGGTGACGTCGGTGAGCGCGTGGGCCCCACCGGCGGCGCGCAGGGCGTCGCGGCCCACGGCGTTGAGCTGGGTCATGCTCGCCACGGCGGCGGCGTACGCGGCGTCGGGGCACTGGCCCTTCTTGGCGGCGGTGGTGACGAACCCCGTGCCGAGCGGCTTGGTCAGCACGAGCACGTCGCCGGGCCGCGCGGTGGCGTTGGTGAGCAGCTCGGCGGGGTCGACCAGGCCGGTGACGCTCAGGCCGAACTTGATCTCGGCGTCGCGCACCGAGTGCCCCCCCACCACCACGCCGCCGGCGGCGGTGACCTGCTGCGAGGCGCCGCGGAGGATGGCGCCCAGGATCGCCAGGTCGAGCTGGTCGTCGGGGAACCCGACGATGTTCATGGCCGTCAGCGGGCGGCCGTTCATGGCGTAGACGTCGGACAGGGCGTTGGTGGCAGCGATCCGGCCGAAGGTCTCGGGGTCATCGACCAGCGGCGGGAAGAAGTCGAGCGTCTGCACCAGGGCCAGGTCGGGCGCAAGGCGATACACCCCGGCGTCGTCGAAGGTCTCGGCCCCGACGAGCCAGTTCGCATCGTGCACCCGGGCTGGCAACTCGCGCAGGACCTGCGCGATCCCCGCAGGGGGAATCTTGCCCGCTCACCCGGCGCAGTTGGCGTAATCCGTGAGTCGCTTCTTCCGCCCGAACATCCGGCGCCTGGCTCCCGAACGGTGGCGAGGACCGGGACCGAGGACCCACCCGGCCCCGCTCGCCCTGATCCGCCTCCGCAGTATACCCGCTGCCCGCCCCCGACGGCCCCGGTGTCCGGGGCGGAACCCGGGTGGTCCCGGCGGGGCCGGATCGGGCCGGCGGGTGCTCAGGTCAGGTCAGGTCAGGCGGATGTCGCGGGTGGCGGTGGTGGTCAGGCCGTGGGAGTCGGTGACGGTGAGGGTGATGCGGTACCAGAGCTTGCCCGACTCGTGCAGGTCGCCGGGGATGGTGAACCGCAGCGAGCGACGGCCCGTGGCGGTGGGGAGGAAGGGGTGGGCGTGCTGGTCGTGGTGCAGGTCGACCCGCCAGGCGAAGGCGGTGTCGGGCAGCCGCCGGCCGCCGGAACCCAGGGCGCCGGCGTTGGCGGTGATGACCTCGCCGGCCCGCGCAATGGCGCCGGGGCGGCGGCCGGGCACGGCGAGGGACACGCGCGGCGGGCGGGCGTTCACGACCGTGAGCGCGGCCTCGGGGCTGGCGGCCGTTCCGAAGGCGTTGCGGACCACCACCCGGAACCGGGCCCCCGAGTCGGCACGCTGGGCGCGCGGCAGGGTGTAGGTCGGGCCGGTGGCCCCCCGGAGGTTGCGACCGTTGCGCTGCCACTGGTAGGCGAGGGCGCCCTCGCCGATCGCGCCGACGGAGAAGATCGCCGGCTGGGTGAGGCCGATCCGCTGGTCCAGCGGCGGGTTCACGATCCTGGGCTCGCGGAGGCCGGGATCGTAGGCCACCCGGCGAACAGCGCCTTTGATGTCGCCCTCGGTGGCGTAGCCGCCCTGGCCGCGCACCAGATAGTACAGGCTCCCGTCGGTGGCCACGTCGAGGTCGACGCGGTAGCTGGGCATGCCGCCGCCGGCCAGGCCGCTCCCGAAGGTGGCGACGGTGCCGGTGGCGGGGTCGAGGGTCCAGAGGTCGCTGGTGCAGTAGTCCTCGAAGAAGTACCGGCCCTGGTATTCGGAGGGGAAGGCGCCGGCGGCGCCGGTGGGGGCGTTGTAAAACGTGCCGCCGGTGACCGCGCAGCCCCAGCGGTCGACGCCGTCGGGCTGGTGCGGGTAGGCGAACCGGGGCGGATCGAACTTCGGGTCGGTGCTCGGTCCCTCGACGATCGGCCAGCCGTAGTTGGCGCCGGGGCGGCCGAGGTTGACCTCCTCCCAGCTGGCCTCGCCCACATCGTTGATCATGACCTGGCCGCTGGTCGCGTCGATCGCGAACGAGAACGGGTTGCGGAGCCCGAGCGCCCAGATCGCCTGGTAGGCCCCGGTCGTCTGGCCCACGAACGGGTTGTCGGCCGGAATCGTGCCGTCGGGGCGGATGCGGAGCATCTTGCCGAAGAAGTTGTCCAGCGACTGCGCCTTGATCGGGGCCGCGTAGCCATCGCCCACGGCGATGTAGAGCATGCCGTCGGGGCCGAAGTGCATCGCGCCGCCGTTGTGCAGCGCATGCGGCAGGGCGTCCAGCTCCAGCAGTCGCACGGCCGTCTCGGGGCGGGCCACGCCATCGACGACCGTCCAGCGCTCGACCCGGTTGTGCACCTCGGCGGTGAGCGAGGCGTAGTAGATGTACACGTGGCCGTTGTCGGCAAAGTTCGGGTCGAGGACGAGGCTCTGCAGGCCCCGCTCGCCATCGGAGGCCGTCGCGACGCTCAGCAGCGGCTGGGCCTGCAGCACACCGTCCTGGATCACCCGCACCCGCCCCTGCTGCTCGGTGACGAAGACGCGGCCGTCGGGCGCCACGGTCAGCGCGGTCGGGTTTGCCAGGCCGTCGGTCACCTGCATGTCCACGAAGCCCGCCGGCAACTGGGCCAGCAGGGCCCTGGGCTCCAGGACCTCCGGACCACCGGCCAGCCCCGGCCGCAGGGTCCGTCGCGGGCGCGGTGAGGTCGAACCGGAACGACGCAGCAGCGACCAGGCGAGCGGCATGGGGAAGCCTCACGAGGGGGGACCGGCCACCAGTCGGCAACCGACCGCTGGACCGGCTTCGGAGACGGCGATGAGAACGGACCCTGGCGACGCAACGGCCGTTCCCCGGCGCCGCGATGTCCAGGGCCATGCCTCCTGAATCGGCACCAGTGATTTTACAATCAAGACCAATTGATCTTGAAGCGGTCTCCGGGTCGGCAAGTCGTGATTGTGCGGCCTGGCGGGGTCGCGCGGATCAGGGCGCGGCGGTCGCGTCCTCGGCCCAGCGCACGACCCGGTCGGCCGGCACGTCGGTGCGGGCCTCGACGCGGCCCGACGGCCAGCGGACCTCGACGCGGTCGGCGAGCGTCGCGGCGCCCAGGCCCAGATGGACCCGGCGGCTGGAGGCGCTCAGGTAGCTGCCGCCGCCGTCGATGCCCCCGACGAACGTCCGGCCGCCGGCGGTCGCCGTCACGACGGCGCCGATGGCGTCGAGGTTGGCCCCGGCCCCCTTCAGGTCGAGCCTCAGGGCGTGGCCGCGGCGGGGCGACTCGTTCCAGAGCACCACGGCGGGCGCCCCGTGGTGGGTCACCACGATGTCGAGGTCGCCGTCGCCGTCGAGGTCGCCGGTGGCCAGGCCGCGGCCCATGTGCACGGCGGTGAAGTAGGGGCCGGCGGTGGCCGTGACGTCGCGGAACCGGCCGTCGCCCCGGTTCTGCCAGAGGATCGGCGGATTCTCGTACGGGAACGCGGCGTTCGGCTCGCGGCGGATGTGGCCGTTGGTCACGATCAGGTCGGGGTGGCCGTCGGCATCGAAGTCGGCCAGGGCCACACCCCAGCCGGTGTACGGCCGGCTGGCGGAGCCCAGGCCCGACTGGAACGTCTCGTCCTGGTAGAAGATCCCGCCGTCACCCGCCACCGGCTTGCCGCGCCAGAGGGTGTCGTGCTCCTCCAGGAAGTGGGAGATCACCACGTCGCGGACGCCGTCGCCGTCGGTGTCGGCCAGGGCGATGCCCATGTTCGCCTCGGGCTGGCCCTGGCCGTTGAGGTCCAGGCCCGCGCGCGCGGCGACCTCCTCGAACGTGCCGTCGCCGCGGTTCCGCCAGAGGGCGTTGGCCTCGGCATCGTTGGCGACGAGCAGGTCGACGCGGCCGTCGGCGTCGAGGTCGGCCGCCAGCACGCCCATGCCGCGGCCCTGCCCGGCCACGCCGGCGGCGGCCGTGACGTCGGTGAAGTGGCCGTCGCCGTCGTTGCGGAACAGGGTGTCCGGCTGGCCGGCGAACCCGGCGGGCGTGCCGTAGTCGGCCTGGCCGTCGGGCGTGCGGGCGTAGGGGGCCTTCGACTCGTCGAACGAGAAGTAGTTGGCGACGAACAGGTCGAGGTCGCCGTCGGCGTCGTAATCCAGGAACGTGGCGCCGAGGCTCCAGCGATCGACGCCGACGCCGGCCGCGTCGGCGACGTCGGTGAACCGACCGCCGTCGTTGCGCCAGAGGGTGTTGCGGCCGTACCGGGTCACGTAAACGTCAGGGTCGCCGTCGGCGTCGTAGTCGGCCACGGCGACGCCCTGGCCGTACCCCTTCGCCGTCAGGCCGGCGGCCCGCGAGAGGTCCGAGAACCGGCCGCCGCCGTCGTTGCGCAGGAGCACGTCGCCGGGGGCGTCGGGCGTCAGCACCGGGGGCCAGGGGCCGCCCTGGGCGCAGAAGACGTCGAGGTCGCCGTCGCCGTCGAAATCGAGCAGGGCCACGCCGCCGCCGGTGACCTCGGTCGGCAGCGCCCGGCCCGTGGCGCCCCGGTCGTAGACGAACGGCAGCTCCTGGGCCCGGAAGGCCAGCGGCGCGGGCTCGGACCCCGCCGTGGCGGGAGCTGGCGGCCGTGTGGCTCCTGGTCCGGTCGGGGGGGCGTCGGTCGGTGCGCCACAGCCGGCCAGGCCGAGCGCCAGCGGCACGATCGGGCGGAGCCAGGACCAGGGACGGGATCGGCCGCGCATGGGCGGTCCTGGGGCCACGGGTTCGGGGCGGAGGGGAATCGATCCGCGGGGCCCGGAGGCCGGGCCCCGCGGCCGGCCGGTCGGTCAGGTCTTGGGGGTGCGGAACCGCTGGTTGAAGGCCACGGCCAGCACGACGACGGTGCCGAGGACCAGGCCCTCGATCTGGGTGCTGTCGATGCCGCGGACGACGATGCCGGTGCCCTTGATCACGATCTGGATCAGGATCAGGCCCAGCACGGTGCCGCGGATCGAGCCGACGCCGCCAGCCAGGCTGCAACCGCCGACGACGGCGGCGGTGATCGCGTACAGCTCGTACGAGATGCCCGTCGTCGCCGGCTGCACCGAGCCGGTGTTCCCCAGGAACAGCAGGCCCGCCAGCGCCGCCAGCAGGCCGGAGAGGCCGTAGGCGACCGCCTTGAGCCGCTTCGTCGGCAGGCCGCTGAGCCGCGCGGCCGCCTCGTTGCCGCCGAGGGCGTAGAGGTGCCGGCCCAGGACCGAGGCGCCCATCAGCAGGCTGGCGAGCAGGGCGATGGCGACGAAGATCGAGACGGTGTACGCGTTGTCGCGGCCCAGGGCGCGGAAGGGCTCGTAGCGGACGTTGATCGAGCGGTTGTTGCCCAGGATGATCGCCAGGCTCCGCAGGCCGGCCAGGGTCGCCAGGGTGGCGATGAACGGCGGCAGCCGGAACGAGTTGATCATCACCGCGTGCAGCAGGCCGATGGCCAGCCCCAGCAGGAGCGTGAGCGTGCTGGCGGTGACGATCTGGGGGATCGACGAGCCGTCCAGGGTCGACTTCGGCAGCGGGGCTCCCAGGCCCCAGGCGACCAGGCCGCCGACGACGATCGCGAAGACCCCGGCGCCGACCCGCAGGCCGAGCGTCAGGGCCACGACCAGGGCCAGGCCGGCGCTGGCGAGGATCAGCTCGAACTCGGCCGAGTTGCCCCAGCTCCGCAGCGGGCCGACGCCCTTGCCCAGCAGGGCCACCGCCGCCAGCACGGCCAGGGCCAGGCCGATGCCCGCCACGACCCGCGCGCTGCGGTCGACCGGGGCGCCCTCCGCGTCGGCGCGGCCGGCGGTGAGCAGGTTGACCAGGTGGGCGGCGGCGGTGACGGCCATCAGGCCGTGGAGGATCGCCCAGCGGAAGCCGCTGGGGCGGGCCGTCCAGGTCTCCAGGGTGGTGGCGAAGGCGACCCCCATCGTGGCCAGCAGGGCGGCCCAGAGCAGGGTCGTCGGCAGGGGCCGGCGGCGGTCCTCCCCCTGCGCGGCCCAGAGGCCGACGATCTGGCTGACCCCGAGCGCCGCCAGGCCCAGCCGGATGGCCCCGGGCGGGCCGAGCTTGCGGAGCTCGGGCAGCCACTCGGTCATCAGCTGCGCGGCCAGCACCGACGTCAGCGACACGACCGAGCCGATCGACAGGTCGATGCCGCCGGCGATGATCACGATCGAGACGCCGATCGAGAGCACCCCGAACAGCGCCACGTTGTGGATCAGGTTCTGGTCGCTGTAGGCCGAGAAGAACGCCCGGCTGGGGTCGAGCAGGTAGATGGCGCCCAGCACCGCGAGGATGCCGGCGATCAGGCCCCACTCCGGCGCCTTGAGCACGGCGGCCGCCCGCACCCGCTGGCCGAAGGCCAGGCGGGCGAGGTGCGGCAGCAGGGTCCAGGCCACCAGGATGAACAGGGTCCAGCCGAGGTAGCTCGACTTCAGGTACTCGGGCAGCGAGCCGTTCATGTGGAGCGGAGTCCCTTGCTCTCCAGCCACTCGTTCATCTGGTCGATGGTCCAGACGTCGTCGCCCTGCGCCTTGTTCTTGAGCACGGGCGACTCGGTCGAGGGCACGACCACGCGGACGCCGGTCTCGCGCACCGGGCCGTCGGGCAGCAGCGTCTTGAGGGCGGCCTCGTCCTTCTGGACCAGGGCCTTGAGCGTCTGGACGCCCAGGTAGCCCATCTCGTAGGGGTTCTGGCAGACGGTGGCGTCGATGTGGCCCTGCTTGATGTGGTCGCGGGCGGCCTCGTCGAGGTCGAAGGTGACGACGTTGACCGTCTTGCGGACCTCGGGGGCGCGGGCCACCTGCTCGGCGATCGCCGGCGCGTTGTACGACCAGAGGCCCAGCAGGACATCGAGCCCGCCGGGGCCGTACTTGCTCAGGGCGTTCTGGACGTTGGTGCCGGCCTTGGTGTGGTCGCCGCCGTCGTCGAAGGTCTCCGACTTCTCGGCGGGGAACTTGGGGCCGGCGCCCTGGAAGAAGCCCTGCCGGCGCTCGCGGGCGTTGGCGGCGTCGGAGGTGCCGACGAAGACGACCGTGCGGCCGCCGTCGGGCCGCAGCGCGGCGGCGGCGCGGCCGGCGGCCTCACCGGCCTTGATGTTGTTGGTGCCGATGTAGGCAGCGCGGGCGTCGGCGGCGTCGGGGGCGATGTCCGAGTCGATCGAGATCACCACCTTGCCGGCCTTCTTGAGCTCCCGCATGGCGTCGACGATGCCGGGGGCGTTGGCCTCCAGGACGGAGACGGCCACGCCGTCGACGTCGGTCAGGCTGAGCGCCTCGCGGAGCTTGTCGACCTGGCCCTGGACGGAGCCGTTGTTGCGGCGCATCTCGACCTGGACGCCGAACTCGGCGCCGCCGTCGGCCATGCCCTTCTCGACGGCGTTCCACCAGTCGGCGTTGCTGTTGGTGACGAACAGGAGCTTGAGCGGCTTGCCGCCCGGGGTGGCCGTGGCCGCCGCGACGGCGGGGGCGCCGGGGGCACCCGTCGCGGTGGGCTGGCCGGCGGCGGTACCGGTCACGGCCGCGGGGTT
>CAZUZD010000224.1:0-10346 GCA_964624465.1 uncultured Isosphaeraceae bacterium | reverse complement strand
ACTGGCTATGATCGGGGGCGGGGGGGCCGGTAGCGGGGCTCCGCACGGCGGAACCCGGGCACCCCGGCCCAGCCCGGCCCATCTGACCCGGCCTCGGAGGGCTTCCGACCCGGCGCGGCGGATGACGATGCGCCGATCTGCCCTACGGACAGGGGGGATCAGCGCGACGCGGTCCAACGGCGATGGCGCGGGGCTCGGCTCAGATCAGATCAGCTCGCGCATCGGGGCGAGCTCGTCGAGCAGGCGCATGGGGCGCTGGCCGCGGTCGGGCACGGTGCTGTCGGGGTCGACGCCGAGGGCGTGGTAGAGGGTGGCGAAGACCTCCTGGAAGGTGATCGGCCGGTCCCTGGGCACCTCGGCGCCCTTGGTGGTCTGGCCGACGACCTGGCCGCCGCGGAGGCCGCCGCCGGCGATGATGGCGCAGTTGTTCTGCGGCCAGTGGTCGCGACCGGCCGCCGCGTTGATCTGCGGCGTGCGGCCGAATTCCCCCCAGCAGATGACCGTCACGTCGTCGGCCATGCCGCGGGCGTGCAGGTCCTCGATCAGGGCCGAGAGCGCCATGTCCAGCTTGGGCAGGCGCTCGCGGCACTGGGCGAAGTTGCGGTCGTGGTAGTCCCAGCGGCCGAAGCCGAGGGTCACGCACCGCGCGCCGGCCTCGACCAGCCGGCGGGCCATCAGGAAGTGGTCCATGCAGCAGGGGCCGCCGTCGTCGACCGGCTTCATGTCGCCGATGCCGTAGCGCTCGCGGAGCTTCGGGTCCTCCCGGCTCACGTCGAGCGCCTCGGCCAGCTTGCTGGAGGCGAGGATGTCGAAGGCCTGGCGGTTGAAGGCGTCGAGGCCGGCGAGGCTGCCGCTGCGGTCGATGTCCCGGCGCAGGTCGTCGAGCTGCCCCTGCAGGCTCTTGCGGCCGCCCAGGCGGTCGATCGTGAGGCCCTCGGGCTTGAGCGCCGACAGGTCGTCGCCGTTGGGGGTGAACGGGCCGTGGGCCAGGCCCAGGTAGCCGGGGTTGCCGTTGTCGGCCCAGGGGCGGTGGCCCATCGAGGGGGACAGCCCCACGAACGGCGGCACAGCCGGGTCGACCGGCCCCTGCAGGTACGAGAGGATCGAGCCAATCGCCGGCCGGCCGCCCTGCACCTTGCTGATCTGCTCGGGGAACCCCGTCAGGCACTGCACGGCCGCGTGCTCGCCCCGGGCGCCGACGATCGTGCGCAGCACCGAGTACTTGTCGGCCATCGTCGCCAGCCGCGGCATCAGCTCGCAGATGTCCAGGCCGGGCACGTTGGTGGCGATCGGCTTGAACTCGCCGCGGATGCCCTCGGGGGCGTTCGGCTTCAGGTCGACCATGTCCTGGTGCGGCGGGCCGCCGGGCAGGAAGACCATGATGATCGCCTTATGGCGCTTCGCCCGCGTGCCGGCCCGCGCCTCGGCGGCCAGCAATTGCGGCAGGCTCAGGCCGCCCATCGCCAGGCCGCCGACCCGCAAGAAGTCCCGGCGGGAGACCCCGTCGCAGAACCGCCCACCGCTCGCCTGGCCCCGGATCGTCAGCATGGCCCAGCCTCCCCGTCGCGCCCCCGGACCCGTGGCCGGGCCCGCCGTTACGCAAACGTTTAACAAACCATACCCCACGCCGGGGCCGGCCGCCAAGTCCGAACCGCCGTTGCGAAAACCGCCCGGCGGGGCAGAAAGTTGTAACCGCCGGGGCCGGCCGAGGCTCTCATCAGGTAGTGCGGTGTCGCGGCGGGTGGCCGGACGCGGGGGCCGCGGGCCGGATCGGGCCGGGTCGGGTCGGGTCGGGTCGGGTCGGAGGAATCGGATGTCGCGCAGCGTCTGGGCCGTGGTCGCCCGTCACCTCGAAGCGGTCGCGCACACCGGCACCCTGGCCGCCTGCTCCGACGCCCAACTGCTCGACCGCTTCCGCCGCCACCGCGACGAGGCCGCCTTCGGCGCCCTCGTCCAGGCCCACGGGCCCATGGTCCGCGCCGTCTGCCGACGGATCGTCGCCGATCCCCACGCCGCCGACGACGCCTTCCAGGCCACGTTCCTCGTCCTGGCCCGCCGCGCCGGCTCGGTCCGCGACGCCGACCGGCTCGGGCCCTGGCTCCACCGCGTCGCCGTCCGCGTCGCCACCCGCGCCGACCGCGAGGCGCGTCGGCAGCGCACCCGCGAGGTGGCCGATCCGGTCGCCCTGGAGCTCGCCATCGCCCCCGAGCCCGACGGCCCCGACCCCGACCGGGCCCGGCTGCTGCACGAGGAGCTGGACCGCCTGCCCGACCGCTACCGCCTGCCCGTGCTCCTCTGCGACCTCCAGCGCCTGACCCACGAGGAGGCCGCCCGCCGGCTGGGCTGGCCGGTCGGCACCGTCAAGGGCCGCCAGGCCCGGGCCCGCGACCGCCTCCGCGACCGACTGACCCGCCGCGGCCTGGTCGCCCCGGCCGGCCTGATCACCGCCAGCCTGGCCAGCGACGCCAGGGCCGTGCTGCCCGCCGCGCTCGCCGCCCAGACCGCCAACGTCGCCTTGAATGCCCTGACCGGCGCCTCGGCGGCCGTCACCGCGACGGCCGCCGCGCTCGCCCTTGCCCGTGGAGTTCGCCCGACCATGTGGTTCGCCCCCCTGAAGCTCACCGCCGTCGCCGCCCTGCTCGGCGGCGGCCTGATCGCCACCCAGGCCGTCGGCCCCGGCCCGGCGCCCGCCGCCAGGCCCCAGGCTCCCGCCGGTGCCGGTGCCCGTGCCGGTTCGGGTGCCGCCCCGGCCCCGGCCGCCGATCCTCTTGTCGGCGCCCCCGCCACCGGCGGGCTGCAAGGCCGCGGCGGCGGTGGCGGAGGGCTGCAAGGCGCTGGAGCCGTTGGGGGATTCGGCGGTGGCGGCGGAGGGCTGCAAGGCGCTGGAGCCAGTGGGGGGTTCGGAGGCGGTGGCGGCGGAGGGCTGCAAGGATCCGCCCTCGGTGGGGAAGGCGCGGCGGCGGCGGGTCTGATGGCAGCGCCCGGAACGGCGCCCATCACGCCCCAGGAACGGGAGGCGCTGATCGACCAGCGCGAGCAGAGCGAGGTGGAGGAGGACCTGCTCGCCGACGAGCTGGCCATGGTCCGCGAATCGATCACGGATCTGGCCCGGAAACTCCGCCAGAACCGGATGACGATCCTCCAGAACGCCGACGTCCCCGACGATGGGCAGGCCCAGAAGCGCTGGGAGCAGGTCATGACCGCCCTCAGCCATGAGCTCGATCGTCAGCGGGCCGAGTACGCGAAGGGGCTGGCGCAGCAGCGCGAGCAGCGCCGGCTCCGGGCCGATCTGGAGCGTCGCCTGCAGGCCCCCAGCACCGAGCCGGAGCGCTTCAAGCCGGGCGACATCCTGGTGGTCGAGGTCCTGCAGGCTCTGCCCGGCCGGCCGATCAGCGGCGAGCGGATCGTGCGGCCCGATGGCACCCTGAGCCTGGGCTTCTATGGAGACATCCGCGTCGCCGGCCTGACCAGCCGCGAGGTCAAGGAGGCCGTCATCGCCCACCTCCGCAAGCACCTGACCGACGAGGCGCTCGGCCTGGAATCGCAGGATGAGCAAGGCAAGAACGTCCCCATCGCGCCGGCCGACTCGGACCGTGTGTTCGTCGACGAGGCCGGATGGTCCGGCTCCAGCCGCGCGGCCGGCGAGACCAGGATCCGCGACCTCGAACGCAAGCTCGACCGGATGCAGCAGGAGCTGCGACGCCTCCGCCCCTCCGACGCTCGCCCCGCCGCCGACCCCTCCTGACCCCTTCGCCCCGGCCAATCGACCGTCCACGGCCCACCCGACCGCCGGGGCCCGCGACGAGACCTCCGCGATGGTGTCGGGCGGACGCCGCCGCGGCTTCCGCCCGACACGACGCCCATCCACCGGGAAGCCCGGAATTCCCGTAGGTCGGATGAGCGCTGCGAAATCCGACGGTCTCGGATGCGCTCGCCTGTCGACCCGCCTCGGACGAAATTCCCGTAGGTCGGATGAGCGCTGCGAAATCCGACGGGCCTCGGAAACGCTCGCCTGTCGACCAGCCGATCTGGCTCTCGCAGCGGGTCCCCAGCCGACGCTCGCCTCAGCCCGTCGGATTTCGCAGCGCTCATCCGACCTACGAGACCAGGGAGCGACCGGGCTGCCCGGGTTCCGGCATCGGGGCCCGGATCCGACAGCCCCGGGCGGGGGCTCGTTGACCGGCCGGACCGCCAACGCCACGGCCACCGTGGCCGGGCCGAGGGCAACCGCCGGATCGGGCCGGGTGGAGAAAACTGCGGTCTCGGGCGGAAAGTTGTAACCGCCGGGGCCGCCCGAGGCTCTCATGGGGTGGGCCCGGACCGGAGGACGCCGGAGGGCCCGACGCCGCAGGGGAGCATCGGCATGTCGCGCAGCGCCTGGGCCGTGGTCGCCCGTCACCTCGAAGCGGTCGCGCACACCGGCACCCTGGCGGCCTGCTCCGACGCCCAACTGCTCGACCGCTTCCGCCGCCACCGCGACGAGGCCGCCTTCGGCGCCCTGGTCCAGGGCCACGGGCCCATGGTCCGCGCCGTCTGCCGACGGATCGTCGCCGATCCCCACACCGCCGACGACGCCTTCCAGGCGACGTTCCTCGTCCTGGCCCGCCGGGCGGGATCGGTCCGGGATGCCGACCGCCTCGGGCCCTGGCTCCACCGCGTCGCCGTCCGCGTCGCCACCCGCGCGGCTCAGGACGACCGCCGCCGCCAGCGCCGCGAGGTGGCCGATTCCGCCCGGGTGGCCAACGCCCCGGCCCCGGTCGGCCCCGATCCCGACCGCTCCCGGCTGCTGCACGAGGAGCTCGACCGGCTCCCCGACCGCTACCGCCTGCCCGTGCTCCTCTGCGACCTCCAGCGCCTCACCCACGAGGAGGCCGCCGCCCGCCTCGGCTGGCCCGTCGGCACCGTCAAGGGCCGCCAGGCCCGCGCCCGCGACCGCCTCCGCGACCGCCTGACCCGCCGCGGCCTGGCCGCCCCGCTGGCCCTCGTCACAGCCACCCTCGCCACCGACGCGAAGGCCGTGCTGCCCGCCGCGCTCGCCGCCCGGACCGCCACCGTGGCCTTGAACGCTCTGACCGGCGCCTCGGCCACCGTCACCGCGACGGCCGCCGCGCTCACCCTTTCCCAGGGAGTCCAGATTCCCATGTGGTTCAGCCCGCTGAAGCTCACCGCCGTGGCCGCCCTGCTCGGCGGCGGCCTGATTGTCACCCAGACCGGCTCGCGACCGCCGGCGCAGGACCCCGCCCGGCCCCCGGGCTCGGCCCCGGCCGCCGCTCCCACGCCGGCGGGTGGCGATCCCGCGCCCCGGCTGGAATCCGACCCGTTCGCCGGCGAACCGGCCGGGGAGCGATCGAAGCGGCGTGCCCCGGGCGAGCCCGCCCCGGATCCCGCCGCCGGTCAAGGGGGGATGAAGGAGCCCGGACCGAGGGTGGCCACTTCGCCACGCGGCCCGGGACGAGGCGGGCCCGGGCCCGATACCGCCCGGCCGATTTCCGACGAGGAGCGGGACCTGCTGGAGCGGGAGCTCGAGCTGGCCGAGATCGACGAGGAGCTGCTGGAGGAGGACCTGAATCAGACCCGCAACCAGATCGCCAGCCTCCTGGAGGCCATCGGCGAGAACCGGCTCACGTTGATCCAGCAGGCCGCGATGGAGGAGGGCGATTCCCAGCGGGCGCTCAAGGCCACCACCGAGCGGCTCGACGCGGAGCTCCAGGAGGCCCGGTCGGCCCTTCGCAAGGGGCTGGGGGAGCGCCGGCAGCTGCGGACCCGGCAGGCCACGGCCCGGCGGAGCCTGGAGGCCCCCAGCGACCTGCCGGTGCGGTTCAAGCCGGGCGACGCGGTCGTGGTGGAGATGCAGGGGAACCTGGCCGCCCGCATGTCCCCGGGAATCCGACGGGTCCGGCCCGACGGCACGATCTCGCTCGACTTCTACGGCGACGTCCAGATCGCCGGCCTCGACCGCCAGTCGGCCAAGGTGGCCGTGATCCGGCACCTTCAGGACTACCTCTCCGAAAGCGACCTGGGCCTGGTGCGGCAGGATGACCAGGGCGACACCATCGCCGTCGACCCGGTCCGGTCCGCGGTCCTGTACATCCGCGAGGCCAGCGACATCCCGGTGGAACCGAAGACCCCGCCCGTCAAGGGCGACCGCATCGACGCCCTGGAGCGGCGCCTCGACGAGGTGCTCCGCAAGCTCGACCAGCTCCAGCCCGGCGCAGCCCCGAAGGCTGGCGGCTTCGAGGGCGGCGGTGGCGGTTTCGGTGGTGGTGGTGGTGGCGGCTTCCGGTGAGACCGGTCGGGCGGCCCCGCGGCGCGGCAGCCGCCGGATCCGGACGGGGCCATTCGCCCACCCCCTGCCACCGATCCACGGAGCGTCCTCCACCCCATCGCGGCGGAGGTCGCCCCGTGGATCCGCCAGGCCAGGCCGGGAAACCGGGCGTTTCGGAGGGCGGATCAGCGCAGCGTCATCCGCCACGCCCGGAGGGTGACCTGGCGATTGACCCTTGCCGCCGGTCCGGAGCGCGGTCTCCGACCCATCGCGGCGGATGACGCTCCGCTGATCCGCCCTACGGGCCACAAGCATCCGCGCCCGCGCCGGCTCAGTCGCCGAAGTCGCGGGCGGTACGGCCCTGGGCGAGCAGGAACTGCTCGATGACGGCGCAGAAGGCGGGCTTGTCCTCGATGTGCGGCAGGTGGCCGACCTCGGGCAGGATGACCAGCCGGGCGTCGGGCAGGCCCTCGGCCAGCTCGCGGGCGACGCGGGGGGCGTTGACGATGTCGTGCTCGCCGACCAGCACCAGGCAGGGGACGTGGATGTGCGTCAGCCGGCTGCGCGTGTCGTGCGACATCGCCGCGTGGGCCTGGCGGGCGAACGCCTCGGGCTCCTGCGGGTACGGATTCGTCTCGGCGAACCGGACCAGGCCCTGCACCTGCGCCACCTGGCGGTGGAACCGCGGGGCGATCAGCCAGGGGACCGTGGCGCGGGCGAAGTCGCCGGCGTCGAGCTGGCGGCGGAGGATGGTCCACGACTCCAGCACCCCGCGGCGCCAGTCGTGGGCGCCGGCGTGCGTCGAGGCCAGCACCAGCGACCGCACCCGGTCCGGATGCCGCAGCGCCAGCTCCTGGGCGATCAGGCCGCCCAGCGACTGACCCACCACGTGCACCGGCGGCAGCCCGAGCGTGCCGATGAGCGCGGCGGCGTCGTCGGCCATCTCGGCCGTGGAGTACGGCGCCTCGACCCGGCCGCTGCGGCCGCTGTCGCGGTTGTCGAGCGCCACCGTGCGGTAGTGCGGCCCGAAGTGCCGCATGCTGGTGGCGAACGCGCGATGGTCGCCCCCCAGGCCGCTCAGGAACAGCAGCGGATCGCCGTGGCCCGACTCCTCGTAGTGCAGGCGCAGGCCGTCGACATCGACGTGAGGCATGGCAGCGACGGTTCCCCTCGGGCTCGGGTCAGGACGGGTCGATCCGCGGGGGCGACGGCACCCGGCCGTCGCGGCTGCCCACGCCGGTCGGCCGTCGGGCTCCCCGGCCGCAGGGACGACCCATCGTAGGCGATCGGCCCCCGCCCGGGTAGCGCGGGCGCCCGCGGCGCAGGTTCGCATCGCGCCAGTTCCGGGTCCGAACCGGAACGGGCGCAGAGCGCGGCTCGCGGACCGATCCGATCCGGTTCGGAGCGGAGGCCCGGGGTCAGCCGAGGTCGGCCAGGTGGGCCTCGATCTCCTGGATGATGCCGGGGGAGCCCAGGGCGCGGTACTGGGACAGGGCGAGGGTCCAGAGGGCGCGGGCGTCGTCGAGTCGGCCCTGGTCCTTGCGGAGCAGGGCGAGCTGATCGTTCACCTTGGCCACGCCGGCGGCGTACCCGGTCTCCTCGGCGAGCCGGAGCGCCTCGGTCAGCTCGCGGTCGGCGAGGTCGAGCTGGCCCTGGCGGCGGTGCAGCTCGCCGGAGTTGCTGATCACGAACAGGTGGTCGAGCGGCGTGCCGTGCGCCTCGTAGTGGGCCCGGGCCTGGTCGAGGAGCGACTCGGCCGCCACCAGATTCCCGCGTTCGATCTCGATCATCGCGAGGTGCAACTGGCCGGTCGCCAGGCCGTCGTCGTTGGCCAGCTCCTGGTCGACGCGCATCGCCTCACGGGCCCAGGCCTCGGCGCCGTCCCAGTCCTTGCGGTGGATGCCGAGCAGGGTCAGGTTGCCGTAGGCGGCGCTCAACCCTTCCAGGTCGTCGAGCACCTCGCAGATGGCGAGCGACTCCCGGTGCAACGCCTCGGCGTCCTCGTAGCGGCCGGCGATCTGCATCACGACGCCCAGGCCGTCCAGGCAGTGCGCCTTGCCGGGCAGGTCGTCGAGGGCCTCGTGGCGGGCGATGGCGTCGCGGAAGGTGGCCTCGGCCTCGGCGAGCTGGCCCATCTGGCGATAGGTGTCGGCCAGCAGCCGGCAGCTCTCGGCGTCGGAGTCGGCGTCGGCCCAGGCGCCGTCGGAGTCGTTCGGGTCGGGGTGCGGGCCCATCGCCAGGGCGCGCTGGAACGCGGCGACGGCGGCCGGGAACTCGCCCAGCTCGCTGGTCGCCTGCCCGTAGGCGCCCAGCACGGCCTTGAGCCGGAACGGGAGGTCGGCCCGCTCGTAGTGGGCGATCGCGTCGCGGAACCGCTCGCAGGCGAGCGGGTGATCCCCCTCGGCCATCGCCATCAGCCCCAGGCTGTAGGCGCCCAGGCCCTGGGCCTCGGGGCTGTCGGTCCTGGCGAGCAGCCGGTCGTAGGCGGCGCGGGCCCGCTCGGGGTTGTCGGCGATCAGCGCCACATCCCCCTCCAGCTCGATCGTGCGCAGGTCGTCCGGGGCCAGGGCCTGCAACCGCTTGAGCTGGGCCCGCGCGGTCTTGAGGTCGTCGCTGGCCAGCGCCAGTCGGATGATCTCCTGCACCCGCGGCGGGCTGGTGGAATCGGGATCGAACTCAGGGACCGCGGCGGCGTCGGTGTCGGGCACGGGAAGGGGCTCCACGAGGGGGACACGATCCGGCGGGGATCGATCCGTGAGCGGCGAACCGCGATCGGCCGTCGGGCCGACCGGCCGGATGGGCTGGGCTCCGAGGTCGGCGTCAGGGCCCGCCCAGGCGGCGGTCGAGCCGGCGCTGCTGGCGCTGGGTCCGACGCTCCTGGGGGGTCATGCGGGGGATCAGGGGGTCGCGGGGCTGGGCGAGCTTCTCCAGGATGCTGGCGGCGCCGGTGGTGGCGCTCTTCAGGAGCAGGTTCTCGCCGAGCTGGTCGAGCCCGGCCTGGAAGACCTCCTGGTCCACCTGCGGGTCCTTCACGGTGCCGCCGATCGGCACGTCGATCTGCTGGCCGCCCAGGAACCCCTCCAGGATCGGACGGCCCTGGAGCATCGTCGGCAGCAGCGGCACGCTGGCCACCAGCGCCAGCTGCTGGTTGAAGCCGATGTCCCCGTTGATGGCGATCCGCGTCAGGTTCCCGACCGGGATCACCAGCCCCTCCTCGTGGATCACGCCGTCGCCGATCCAGAGCCGGATCGGGTCGGTCAGCCGGATCCGCGCCGGCGGCCGGCCCGTCAGGCTGGTCAGCGTCCGCGCCAGCGGCCCGGGGGAAAATTCGACGTCCTGGAACAGGACCCGGCCCTCGACGACCGCCTCGTGACGCCGGCCGGCCTCGAGCGGGAACTCGGCGCGGTCGAGCTGGGCCGAGATCCGGCCGTTGACCTTGGTGGCGCGGTCCATCACCGGCGCGGCGTAGCTCAGGACCCGGTCGGAGACCTCGTCGTTGATCTCGGCATCCTGGATCCCCGAGCCGGCCCCCAGCGCCAGCACCCAGCCCCCACTCTCGGCCCGCCGCAGCTCGGGCACCAGGGCGATGACCCCGTTGTTCAGCGAGGTGCGGATCGGGTCGATGGTGATGGCGCCGGCGCTGACGCGGGCGACCAGCGGGGTGGCGCCCAGCCGCATGCCGAGGATGTCGACGCCCAGCAGGTCGAGGCCGACCTCGGCCTCCAGGGTGCGGATCGGGTCGTCGACGCCCAGGGCCCCGCGCACGGTGAAGGGCCGCGCCTGGCCGGCGATCCGGGCCTTCGGCTCGACCCGCTCGACCAGCAGCTGGTTCAGCATGGCGTAGTCGGGGGCCAGGGTCCCCCGCAGGTCGGCCATCCGCGCGCCCAGCGGGTCGCCGATCGTGCCGGCGGCGGTGGCCTGGCCGTACGGGCTCGTCAGCGTCAGGTCCTCCAGCTCCAGCCGGCGGGCGTCCCGCACGTAGCCGCCGCTGGCGGTCAGGCCGATGGCGCCGGGCTGCTGGCGGCCGTCGGGCTGGCCGTCGCCGTCGGCGTCGGCGGCCGCCCAGGCCAGGTCGGGCAGG
>CAZUZD010000223.1:0-10375 GCA_964624465.1 uncultured Isosphaeraceae bacterium | reverse complement strand
GGCGATGGCCGGGGCGGCCCCCGAGCCGCTGCTGCTCCTCGACGCCGCCCGCCGGGCCCTGGCCGACGCCGGCCTGCCGGTGGGCCTGCCGGCCGGTCGTCGGGTCGAGGTCGTCGTCGGCCGCACGGCCACCGACCGCCGCGCGCACGCCGGGATCGCGTCGCAGACCGTGCAGATCCTGCGCGCCCTGCATCCGGAGTGGGGGGATCGCGAGCTGACGGCGGTGCGCGAGGCGATTCAGGCCGGCGCGGCGCCGGATGAGATCAACCCGGCGGCCGGGTCGCTGGCCGGCCAGGTGGCCGGCTGGCTGAACGTCCGGGGCGCGGCGTTCGATGTCGACGCCGGCGGCGCCTCGGCCCTGGTCGCGCTCGACCTGGCCGCCCGTTCGCTGGCGCTGCGACGGGCCGACCTGGCCCTGGTCGGGGCGGTCGAGCTGCTGGATCCGGCCACCTGGCCCGGCGCCCGCTCGGCTCGGGGGGAGTCGCGGCCGTTCGCCAGCGACGCCGACGGGTTGGTGCCGGGCGAGGGGGTGGGCGTGCTCGTCCTGAAGCGGCTGGCGGACGCCGAGCGCGACGGGCACCGGGTCTACGCCGTGCTCCAGGGTGTCGGTCTGGCCGGCCGAGGTCGCCGCGCGGGCGTGGCGTCGGGACTTGCGACGGCGCTGCGGCGAGCGTATCAGCGGTCGGCGATCCCGCCGGCGACGGTGGGGCTGATCGAGGGCCACGGCCTGGGCGAGCCGGCCGCCGATCGCGCCGAGCTGGCCGCGCTGCGGCGGGTGTTCCCGGCCTCGGCCCGCCGCGTGCTGGGCGCGACCGGGGCGCTGATCGGCCACGCGCCGGCCGCCGCCGGCGTCGCCGGGCTGATCAAGGCGGCGCTGGCGCTGCACCACCGGGTGTTGCCCGGCATGCTGGAGCCCGACGCGCCCCACCCGCTGCTGGCTGACGCCGGCACGCCGGCCCGGCTGCTGGCCGGGTCGCGGCCCTGGGTGCACGCCCATCGGCCCGCGCCGCGACGGGCGGGAGTGAGTGCCTTCGACCCCGGCGGCCTGGGCGCCCACGCCGTGCTGGAGGAGCATGTCGCCTCGGCCGACGACCCGACGGCCCCCGGCGTCATGCCCGACTGGCCGACCGAGGCGTTCCTGCTGGGCGCCCCCGACCGGGCCACCTGGCTGACGCTCGCCGGCGCCCTGGTCGACTGGCTGGGCGCGGCCACCGGGCCCGTCTGCCTGAAGGATCTGGCCTACACGCTCAACGTCGGGCAGCCGACGTTCCCGTTCCGGGTCGGCCTGGTGGTGGCCAGTGCGGCCGAGCTGAAGGTCCGGCTCCAGCAGGCGATCCAGCGGCTCAACGACCCCGACTGCCACGCGATCCGGGACGGCCGCGGCCTGTACTTCCGCGCCCAGCCGCTGGCCGTCGGCGGCAAGCTCGCGTTCCTGTTCCCCGGCGAGGGGTCGCAGTACCCGGGCATGCTCGCCGACCTGTACCCGCACTTCCCCGAGATCCAGCGCCCGTTCGAGACCGCCGACCGCCTGGCGCTCGACCGGGGGAGCCTGCCGCCCAGCGAGATCCTCTTCGGCGCCGGCGCCGCGGCCGACCCGGCGCTCTGGACGATGGGCCCGGCGGTGGGCCTGGTGCTCTCGGCACAGTGGGGCCTGTACGGGCTGCTGCGACGGCTCGGCCTGCGGCCCGACGCCCTGGCCGGGCACTCCAGCGGCGAGTTCCTCGCCCTGGGCGCCGCCGGCGTCATGACCATCGACCGGCAGTTCGAGGAGCGGATCGCGGCGGTGGGCGACCTCTTCGAGCGGCTGGAGGCCTCGGGCACGGTGCCGCACGCCGCGCTGCTGGCGGTGGGCACCTCGCGCGAGCGGGCCGAGGCCGCCTGCCGCGCCGCCGGCACCGAGTCGGTGGTGGCGATGGACAACTGCCCGCATCAGGTCGTGCTCGCCGTGCCGCCGGCGCGGGCCGAGGGCCTGATCGGCCACCTCCGTGCCGAGGGGGTCGCCTGCGAGGCGCTGCCATTCGCCAGGGCGTATCACACCCCGGCCTTCGCCGCCGCGCTCGGGCCGATCCGGCGGTTCTTCGACGAGCTGCCCCTGGCCGCGCCCCGGGTGCCGCTGTACTCGTGCGCCATCGCCGGCCGGATGCCCGACGACCCGGACCGGGTGCGGGAGCTGGCGGTGGCCCAGTGGTCGAGCCCGGTTGGGTTCCGGCCCATGATCGAGGCGATGTATGCCGACGGCTGCCGCGTGTTCGTCGAGGTCGGAGCCCGCGGCAACCTGACCGGATTCGTCGAGGACACCCTCCGCGACCGCCCGGCCGTGGCCGTCGCCGCCAACCTGCCGCGACGCCCCGGCACCACCCAGCTCAACCACCTGGTGGCCACCCTGTTCGCCCAGGGCGTGACCCTCCGACCCGACGCCCTCTACCTGCGGCGCCGGCCCGTCCGCCTCGACCTCACCGATCCCCCCACCGCCCCGCCCGAGCGGCCGACCCTGGCGCTCGGGGCCCCCGGGTTCGTGCTGCCCGAGCGCCTGACGGCCCTCCTCCGGACGCCGCCGGCCGTCCCGAGGCCGGTCGTCGTCGCGGCCGGGGACCCGGTCCCGATCGCCGAGCCCACGAGCCCGCCTCCGCTCGAAGTCGAAGCGCCGCCCGCGCCGCCGCCGACCCCGGTCGCGCCGCTCTCCGGGCCGGCCGACGCGGCGATGCTGGCGTACCTGCGGACGATGGACGAGTTCCTGGCCCTCCAGCGCGACGTGATGGCGGCCTACGCGGCCCAGGGCGCGGTCGAGATGCCCGTTCCCGGCGCAGGGGATGCGGGTGCTCCGATCGAGCCGGCGGGGCCGGCGGCGATCCCAACGGTTCCGGTCGTCGAGCCCGTGCCGGTGGTGGCGGCCCTGGCCCCCGAACGACCCCCGCTGGCCACGCGTTTGCGGGCGAGGGTGGCCGAGCGGACCGGGTATCCGATCGAGATGCTCCGGGACGAGCTGGACCTGGAGGCCGACCTGGGCATCGACTCGATCAAGCGGGTCGAGATCCTGGGTGACCTCCGCGACGACGGCGCCCTGCCGGCCGGGCTCGACCTCGACCCGCTCACCCGGGCCCGCACGCTGCACGACCTGCTCGCACTGCTGGGCGCCGCCGAGCTGGAGTCGGCCCGCCCGACGGAGGAGACCGCCATGGCCGAGGCCGAGCCGGTCGGCCCCTGGGTCGGCACGATCCTGACGCTGGAGCCCGGCGTCCGCCTGGTCGCGCACCGCCGGCTCGACCCGGCGACCGACCCGGTGGCGGCGCACCACACGATCGGCGGCCGGCGGATCTCGGCCGTCGACCGCGACCGCAAGGGGCTGCCCGTCGTCCCGTTCACCGTGATGGCCGAGATGCTCGCCCAGGCCGCCGCCGTGCTCGACCCCGGTCGGCCGGTGGTGGCGATCCGGGACATGCGGGCGCACCGCTGGATCAAGTATGAACCGGACGGCGTGATCCTGGAGATTCGCGCCGAACGCGAGCCGGAACCTGACGGCGGCGTCCGGGTCGCGATCTTCAACCGCACCGCCGACCGCGCGGCCAACGCCGGGCCGGTCGTCGAGGGCGTGGTCGTGCACGCCGACCGCCGCCCCGCGCCGCCGGTGGCACCCACGTGGTCGCTCGATCAGGCCGGGCCGAGCCGCTTCACGGCGGAGAGCCTGTACGACGACCAGTGGCTGTTCCACGGCCCGGCGTTCCAGGCGCTCACGCACGTCGGCCGATCGGCGCCCCGGGGCATCGAGGGCACGCTCACGGTCCTGCCGCGCCACGCGCTCTGGGCCGAAGGCACCGGCGGGCGGCTGCGGCTCGACGCGATCGTCCTGGATGCCTTCACGCACCTGCTCGGCTGCTGGGGCCTGGACCAGCTCCGCGAGGGCGAGGTCATCTTCCCGTTGCGGCTGGCCGAGCTGCGGATCTACGGCGACGACCCGGCCGAGGGGGCCGAGGTCGGCTGCCGGATCGCGGTCACCGACGTCGAGCCACACCGGGTGGCCGCCGACGTGCAGATCGTCCGCCCCGACGGCCGGCTCTGGATGACGATCGCCGGCTGGGAAGACTGGCGGTTCTACTGGCCGAACCGCTTCCGCGACCAGTTCCGCGCCCCCGATCGCGTGCTGGTGGGCGAGCCGGTCGAGGCCCCCGGGCTGCCTGACGGGGCGAGCCTGGTCTGGCTCCAGCCGCCGGCCGACTTCGGGCGCCCGATCTGGCGCGACGTGATGGAGGCCGTGCAGCTCGATCCCGTCGAGCGGGCGGCGATGCACGCCCTGATCGGCCCCGAGCGGCGCCGCACCCTGCGGCTCTGGGGCCGGGTCGCGGCCAAGGAGGCAGCCCGCCGGATCTGGGACCGCGTCGGGCGGCCACCGGTGTATCCGGCCGACCTCGTCATCGAGCCCGACCGCGCCGGTCGCCCCCGGCTCCGGTCGCGACAGGAGCCCGGTCGCACCGACTGGCCGGCGCTCTCGATCGGGCACACCGAGGGGGTGGCCGTGGCCCTGGCGGCGGTCGACCCATCGGCACGGGTGGGGGTCGACGTCGAGCGGATCGTGGCCCGCGAGGCCGGGTTCGAGGCGCTGGCGTTCTCCGAGTCGGAACGCCGCTGGCTCGATCGCCTGGCCGCCGCGACCGGGGGGGACCGGGCCGAGTGGATCGCGCGCTGCTGGTGCGCCAAGGAGGCCGCCGGCAAGGCGACCGGGCGCGGGCTGCTGATCGGCCCGGCCAGCGTGACCATCGTCGGCGCCCATCCGGCCACCGGCACCCTCCACGTGGAGCTCGGGCCCGACCTCCGCGCCGCCTGCCCGGACTGGCCGGCCGAGCCGATCGTCGTCGTGACGGCGCGGCGCGAGGGATACGCGTGGGCCTGGACCGTGGCGGCCGTCGTGGCCGACCCGGCGACCGCTGATGCCGCCGCGGCCCGGCCGGACGCTCACCATCACGGCGATGCTGACTTCGATCGCGAAAGGGGACCCCGATGAGCCGCGCCGCCGAGCCCGAGATCCTGGACGCCGTCGCCGCCCTGCTGGCGGACTTCGGCGGCCGCGAGTACTCCGACCCGATCGGGCCCGAGACCCGGTTCTTCGCCGACCTGGGCCTGGCCTCGATCGACGCGGTCGTGCTCGGCGAGCGGCTCCAGGCGCACTACGGTCAGCCGCTGCCGTTCGCCGACCTGCTGGCCGATCTCGGCCAGCGGCCCGACCGCGACCTGGCCGTCGGCGAGCTGGTCGCGTTCCTCGCCACGCACCTCCGCGACTCCTGAACGGATCCGAGCCGAGCCGAGATCGATCCTGCCGACGACGGGCACCTCCGCACCGGGGAATGGCGACATGCCGAGCATCGTGGTCCACGACCAGACGTTTCATGTGCAACAGGCCGGCGCCGGGCCCGATGTCGTGCTGATCCACGGCCTGACCGGCGACCTGTCGATCTGGTACCTCTGCCGCGCCATGACCGAGCTGGCGGCCGCGCGGCGGGTGACGGCCTACGACCTGCGCGGCCACGGCTACAGCGCGGTGCCGCCGACGGGTTACACCTCGGCCGACCAGGCGTCCGACCTGCTGGGCCTGCTCGACGCGCTCGGCATCGAACGGGCCGCGCTGGTGGGGCACAGCTTTGGCGCGGTCATCGCCCTGCACGCGGCCGTGCTCGCCCCCGGCCGGGTCGAGTCGCTGGTCCTCTCCGACCCCTACTTCCCGACGCTCCGCCACCTGGAGGACGTGAGCCGCTGGGGCCACTGGCAAGCGTTCCGCGACGAGGCGCTGGCCGCCGGCGTCGAGCTCTCCGACGAGCACTGGTACGACGTCGGCCGGTTCTTCGACCAGGTGCAGCATCTGGACGCCGAGGCCCTCCGCAAGTTCCGCCAGGTGGTGGGCCTGCCCGCGATGAACCGGCTGCTGCGGCTGGGCGGCACGACCTGCGGCGAGGATGTGAAGCAGGAGGCCGGCCTGACCGCCGCGCAGATCGCCGCCGTGCCGCATCCGACCCTGGCGCTCTACGGCGAGAGTTCGCCGTTCCTCGCCACCGCCGACTACCTGGTCGAACACCTGAGCGACTGCCGCCGAGCCCTGGTGCCGGCCGCCCGGCACCGGGCGCCTCAGGAGAATCCCGAGGCGTTTGTGCGGCTGGTGCGCGAGTTCCTCGAGGCGGTGCCCGCTGCCGTCGGGGGCCCGCGATGAGCGCTGCCCGGCCCAGAACCCTGATCCTGACCGGCGCCGGCCGCGGCATCGGGCGGGCGACGGCGCTGGCGCTGGCGGCGCGCGGCGACCGGCTCGGGCTGATCGACCGCGACCCCGAGGGGCTGGCGAGCCTTGCGGAGGTGCTTCGCGGTGCCGGCCAGACGAAGTTTCTCACGGCGGTGGCCGATGTGAGCCAGGCGGGCGCGGTGCAGGCGGCGGTGGCCGAGTTCGAGCGGGCGCACGGGCCGACCGACACCCTGGTCGCCTGCGCCGGCGTGGGGATGATCTCCAACGTCCACGACCTCAAGACGGCCGGCCTGCGGACGATGCTCGAGGTGAATGTCCTGGGCGTGGCGCATGCGATCGAGGCCGTGCTGCCGGGCATGATGGAGCGGGGCCGGGGGCACATTGTCGGGATCGCGAGCGTGGCCGGGTTCCGGGGCATGCCCTGGATGCCGGGCTACTCGGCGTCGAAGGCCGCGCTGGCGACATACCTGGAGGCGCTGCGGCCGGCCCTGAAGCGCCGCGGCGTGCGCATCACGACCGTGCACCCGGGCTTCGTCCGCACCGGCATGACCGTCGAGACGCCGTTCGCCCGGCCGGTGCCGATGCTGGAGGCCGAGCAGGCCGCCGCGTACCTGGTGCGGGCCATCGACCGCGGCCCGCGCGACTGCGTCTTCCCGTTCTCCGCCCGCCTCGGCATGGGGCTGCTGAGGCGCCTGCCGGATCGCCTGTTCGACTGGTCGATGGACCGCGCCGGCCCGCGCGCCCTGACCTCGGAGTTCTGACCGACCGTGACCCCTGCCGCCACCACGCTCCCGATCCCGACCGGCCTGCCCGGTCGATCCCCCGCCGCAACGGCCGGGACCGGGGCGATGCTGCGCTGCATCGACTGCGGGCTCGGGCGGGGCCTGGAGGACCGTTGCCCCGGCTGCGGGTGGTCGGCTCCGGTGATCGACGGGGTGCGGCAGGCGATCGGCCGGCTGCGCGGGAACAACTCGGTGTCGGCGGCGTTCTACGACGGGGCGGCGTGGGCGCGGTTCCGGCCGCTGGAGCGGCGGTTCCTGGGCCTGCACGGCGGGCAGGTCGCGGCCCGGCGGCAGATCCTCCGGTTCCTGCCCGATCGACAGGCCGAGCCCCTGCGCGTGCTGGAGGTGGGCGTCGGCGATGGCGAGAATCTGGCACTGCTGCCGGCGGCGTGGTCGGTCGAGGCGGTGGACGTCGCCCGGGTGCAACTGGCCGCCTGCCGCGCCCGATTCCCCGACCTGGCGGGCCGGCTGGCGTGGGCCGAGGCCGAATGTTTGCCATACGCCGATGCCCAGTTCGACGCCGTGTTCAGCGTCGGCGGCTTCAACTACTTCGGCGATCACGCGGCGGCCCTGGCCGAGATGCGCCGGGTGGCCCGGCCGGGGGCGCCCGTGATCGTGGCCGACGAGGTGCCCGGCCTGCGACGGCTGATGCTCGGGCACCTGATCGGCCTGCCGCGGCTGGACGTGCTGAGCCTGCGGGCCGCCGGGCTCTCGGCCGACTTCGCCCGCCTGGTTGCCGACTGTGACCTCGACATCGACCGGCTGCGGGCCCGGCACCTGCCGGCGGCGGCCCGGTTCCCCATCTGGCACCGGCTGGGCTACTGCCTGGTCGATCCCGCCCCGCGCGGCTGGAGCCGACTCCTGGAGCGACGACCATGACGATGACCGTATCGGCGACGGGACGCGACTGGCTGGCCGAGGCTGGCCTCTGGAAGTGCGTGGGCTGCGGCTCCGCGATGGCGGAGTCCGAGTCGGGCCCGCGGTGCGTGAGCTGCGGCCGCGAGTACGCCCGCCGCGACGGGGTGGCGCTCGTCGAGGGGCAGCTCAGCGGCAACAACGAGGTCGTGCGCGACTTCTACGACGGCCCGCTCTGGCCGCGGTTCCGGTTCTGGGAGTGGTTCACCTTCGCCAGCCTGGGCGGCGAGCGGCGGGCCCGCAACAAGGTGCTGCAGCACCTGCCCCAGCGGCCCGGCGTGCGGCTGCTCGACGTGGCCATCGGCGACGGCGTGTACCTGCCCTGGCTCCCGGCCGACTGGAGCGTGGCGGGCATCGACATCTCGACGGCCCAGCTCGACGCCTGCCGCGCCCGCGCCGGCGATCGGCCGCTGTCGCTGGCGCTGGGGACGGCCGAGGCGCTGCCGTATCAGGACCACAGCTTCGACGCCGTGCTGAGCATCGGCGCCTTCAACTACTTCAGCGACCCGGTGGCCGCGCTCCGCGAGATGGTGCGGGTGACGAAGCCCGGGGGCCCGATCGTCGTCTCCGACGAGGTGCCCGACCTGACCGACTACCTGCCCGGCTACCGCTGGAACCTTGGCCCGCTCAAGAAGCTGGAGCGCTGGGTGGTGGCGCGGTGGATGAACCTGGGCGAGCCGTTCACCGACATCGTCGAGACCCACCGCCACCTCGACGTCGCGGCGATCGGCCGCTCGGTGATCCCGGGCTGCCGCTACGAGCGCATCTGGCGCGGCGTGGGCTACGTGCTGGTCGGCCAGGCGCCGGCCTGACCTGGCCTCGCGGCGTCTGACGTTCGACCCCCTCGTTTTCCCACCGGTGCGGGCATGCGATTCTCGACCCTGATCCTCCGCCACCTGCTGAGACGTCGCGTCCGCACGCTGCTCACGGTGCTGGGCCTGGCCGTGGGCATCTCGGCGGTGGTCACGCTCTCGGCGGTGGCGTGGGGGTTCGAGAAGTCGTTCCTCGACATCTACGAGGCCAAGGGCATCGACCTGATCCTCGTCCGCGCCGGCGTCACCGATCGCCTCTCCAGCAGCCTGGACGCGACCCTGATCGACTCCATCCGCCGCGTGCCCGGAGTGTCCGACGCGGCGCGGTCGCTGATCGACGCGGTGGGCTTCGAGGAGGCCGGGGTCGTCAGCGCCCTGGTCAGCGGCTGGGAGCCGGGGAGCGTGCTGTTCCGCGGCATCCGGCCCGTCGACGGGCGCGCGATCGGCCCCGACGACGGCAAGGCGGCGATGCTCGGCCGCGTGCTGGCCCTGAGCCTGGGCAAGACGACCGGTCAGACGGTCGACGTGGCCGGCGAGCGGTTCGACGTGGTCGGGATCTACGAGAGCACGAGCCTGTTCGAGAGCGGCGGCCTGATCGTGCCGCTCCGCGAATTGCAGCGGATGATGGGCCGCGAGGGGCAGGTCACCGGGTTCGTGGTGACGGCCAATCCCGAGGTGCCCGAGGGCCGTTCGCAGGCCGCTCTGGGCAAGGCGATCGAGGCCGCCCTGCCGGGGATCGCCGCGGTGCCGGCGCGCGACTATGTCGAGCAGGACCTGATCCTGCGGCTCGCCAAGTCGATGGCGTGGGCCACCTCGCTGATCGCCCTGATCCTGGGCTCGGTCGGCATGCTGAACACGATGGTCATGTCGGTCTACGAACGCACGACCGAGATCGGCGTCCTGCGGGCGCTGGGATGGCGGCGGGGCCGGGTGCTGGCGCTGGTGCTGGGCGAGGCGCTGATCCTGGGCGTCGCCGGAGCGCTCTGCGGCGGGCTGCTGGGCTACCTGAGCCTGCACGCCCTGACGCTGGCGCCGACAGCCCGGGGGTTCATCACGGCGACGATCCCGCCGGCGACCTACGCCTTCGGCCTGGCCCTGGCCGTGGGCCTGAGCCTGCTCGGCGGCCTGTACCCGGCGTGGCACGCCTCGCGACTCGAACCGACGGAGGCGCTCCGCCATGACTGACCCTGGGCGCGCCACGACCGCACTCGACCCCGTGATCCTTCGCGCCGAGGGGCTGGAGCGGCTCTATCCCGACGGCGACGTGCACGCGCTGCGCGGGGTGTCGCTGGCGGTGGCGCGGGGCGAGTCGCTGGCGATCACCGGGCCGAGCGGCTGCGGCAAGAGCACGCTGCTGCACCTGCTCGGCGGGCTCGACCGGCCGACCGCCGGCTCGGTCGCCTACAACGGCACCGCGCTGACGGCGCTGGACATCGACGCCTTCCGTGCCCGGCAGGTCGGGTTCGTGTTCCAGTCGTTCTATCTGCTGCCGACGCTCTCGGCGCTGGAGAACGTGCAGGTGCCGATGTTCGAGTCCGACCGCCCGCGCGCCGAGCGTCCCCGGGCGGCGGCCGCGCTGCTGGCGGCGGTGGGCCTGAGCCATCGCATGAACCAGCGACCGACGCGGCTCTCGGTCGGCGAGCGCC
>CAZUZD010000222.1:0-10464 GCA_964624465.1 uncultured Isosphaeraceae bacterium | reverse complement strand
GCCGAAGAAGCCGCCGCGCCGCCGGCCGCCCGGCGGGCCGCCGCCCATGCCCGGCACCTGCTGCCGGGCCGCGTCGAGGGCGCCCATCGTCGCCACCATGATCTGGTCGCGGGCCCCCTCCGTGTCGAGCAGGGCCTCGCGGACCCGCTTGAGGTTGCCGACCAGCGACACGGCGCTCCAGGGCTTCTCGGCGTGGTCGCGGTCGATCGTGTTGGCGAGCACGCCGCCGACCATGTCGCTGACCAGCCAGAGGCCGACCCAGAGCATCGCCACGTACCGCGAGTTCCGCGATAGCGACGAGAAGGCGAGCATGACCAGGCCGCAGACCAGCGTCAGGATCAGCCCGAAGGCGATCGACCCCAGCAGGATCCGCCAGGTGTCGCGGATCACCGTGATGTCGAGGCTGAAGGCCACCCCCACCAGGTACGCCAGCAGCGCCGGCACCACCGTGACGGCCAGCAGGAAGAAGGCGATCACCCCGAGCTTGCCGGCGAAGTAGTCGATCCGCCGCAGGGGCCGGGAGAAGTACAGCGGGATGGCGTTGAACCGCAGGTCCTGGCTGATCAGGTCGGGCCCGACCAGCACGGTCAGGACCATCGCCAGGAACACCTCGATGTTGAAGAAGAAGTGGAAGGCGATCGTCCAGACGCTGGTGCGGAAGGCGGTCGGGCCCTCGCGGATCTGCTCGGGCAGGCTCTGGAACAGGAACAGGAACGGCTTGATGAACTCCGACTGCTGCTCGAACAGGCCCCAGAGGCCGAGCAGGGCCCCGAGCGCCAGCGCCGGGGTCCAGGCGGAGATCACCAGGTACTTGGTCCAGCGGTTCTTGAGATGGGCGCGGACGCCCTGGCGGGTGATCGCCAGCCAGCGGCTGGCGTGGCCGGACAGGTGGCCGTCCCAGTGCTGGTAACCCTGGTCGAAGACTGGCATCTCAGGCGTCCCCCTTCCCGGCGCGGAGGGCGTCGAGGAAGACCTCTTCGAGCGTGCTCTGCCGCGGCTTCAGGCCGCGGAGCTGGATGCCCGACTCCAGCGCCGCGCGCCAGACGTCGGGCAGGTCGCGGCCCTCGGGCACGTCGACCATCAGGGCGTCGTCCAGGGGCGTCACGCCCAGGCCGTCGCGGACGAGCCGGTCGGCGAAGGCCTCGCTCCCGGCCTTGACGCGGACGACGTACTGCCGGCCGGCGCGGCGCTTCAGGTCCTCGATCCGGCCGCTGGCCAGGAGCTGGCCGCCGCCCATGACCATGATGTGCTCGCAGACGCTCTCGACGTCGGGCAGCAGGTGGCTGCTGAACAGCAGGCTCATGCCCTTGTTCCGCGACAGGTCGCGGGCCAGCTCGAGCAGGTCCTCGCGACCCTTCGGGTCCATGCCGTTGGTCGGCTCGTCGAGGATGACCAGCTTCGGGTCATGCACGATGGCCGCGGCGAGTTTCAGGCGCTGCTTCATGCCGGTGGAGTAGCTGTCGGTCTTGCGGTAGCGGGCCTCGGTGAGGCCGACGTAGTCGAGCACCTCGTGGGCCCGCTGCATGGCGTCGCGGGGCCGCATGCCGCCGAGCTCGCCGGCGTAGGAGACGAACTCGACGCCGACGGTGCCGGGGAAGATGCACTCGTCCTCGGGCACGAACCCGACGTTCTGGCGGATGTCGAGCCGGTCGCGGTGGATGTCCCGACCGAGGACCTCGCCGGCGCCCGAGTCGAGGGTGACCAGACCCAGCAGGGTGCGGATCATGGTCGTCTTGCCGGCGCCGTTGGGCCCGAGCAGGCCGATGGCGCCTTCGGGCATCTCGACGTTCAGACCCCGCAGCGCGGTGATCTTGCCGTACGTCTTGGTCGCGTTCGCCAGCCGGAAGAGCATAGGCCGCCCCGAGTCTCCCCGATGTCGCCGGGCGACAGGATCGTCCCCGACCCGAGCGATTCGCCGGTCGGGCCATGATATTTCAAGCCGCCCTCGAATACCATCGCCCCGGGGCCGCCGGCGCCGGCGAACCGGCCAATCCGCTAGAATGGCCCCCACGACGCAAGGCCGCCACGGGTCCCGGCACGGGCCGCCCCGGCGCGGATCCCCCGGGGGGCACGAGGTCATGGCCAGCGACGGGCACCAGCGTTATCGGGTGGGCGGCGAGGGGGTCGGTCCGTCGGGATCGGATCCGGGATCGAGCCCGACCCCGCAGCCCGGGCCAGCCCCTGGCGGCACGCCGACGGCCCGGCCCACGATCCGGATCGGCCCCACCCCCACGGCCGCCGGAGCCGCGACGGCGCCCCCCCGCCGCAAGTCGAGGCTGGTGCCAGCGCTGGCGTGGACCTACGCGCTGCTCATGCTCGGCCTGGCCTGGCTGGTGCTCTGGGCCAAGCCCGAGATCTGGCCCGTGCACGCGTTCCTCTACAGCCCGCGCTGGGTGATGGCCGCGCCCCTGGCCCTGCTGCTGCCGATGATCGCCTGGACTGGCGCCTGGTCGAGCCTCACCGCCGTGGCGGCCGCCGCCCTGGCGCTGATCCCGATCACCGGCCTGAACCTGCCGATCGGCTCCGGGCCCGCCGCGCCGGTGATCGCCGGGGCGCCGGGCACCCTGCGGGTCCTCTCGGGCAACGTGCTCGCCCAGCACACCGACCTCCAGCGCCTGACGGACCTGATCGGGCGGATGAGTCCCGACGTGGTCGTGTTCCAGGAGTGCTCGGCCGAGGTCGGCCAGGCTGCGCTCAAGGCCCTGGGCGCCGGCTGGCACGCCGAGAGCGAGTCGGAGCACTTCGTCGCCAGCCGCTACCCGATCTCCGACTTCCAGACCCTGCGCCGCACCGACGTGAACTGGCGGATCCTGGGCGCCCGCGCCACCCTGCAAACGCCCGAGGGCCCGGTCCCACTGGCCAGCGTCCACCCGATGACCCCCCGCGACGGCCTCTCGGCCCTGATCCGATCCCCCCTCACCGGCGCCCGCGAGTACGCCCGCATCTTCGCCGAGCAGCAGACCGAGTCGGACCAGCTCGCCGCCTGGCTGGCCGAGGCGCCGCCCACCTTGATCGTCGCCGGCGACTTCAACCTGACCGTCGAGCACCCCGTCTACCAGGCGCACTGGAGCGGCCTGGGCAACGCCTTCACCAGCGTCGGCTGGGGCCTGGGCCACACCAAGTTCACCCGGTACCACGGCACCCGCATCGACCACGTCCTCTACGGCCCCGCCTGGCAGGCCCTGCAATGCGAGGTCGGACCCGACATCGGCTCCGACCACCGCCCCGTCCTCGTCGTCCTCGCCCGTCGGCCGGCCCCCGAACGCTGATTCCCTGTCTGCCGCAGATCGACGACGGACCTGAGCTCGTCGGGCGGGTGGCTGGGGGCTCGACTCCTGGTCGAGACCCCGATTCGAGGCTGGCAATCGCAGGCCATGCTCACGTGCATGGTCGGGGTGGTGTGGCCAGCCCCGACTGACACTCAGCGCGGGATGGTCGCCTCGGGGACGCACCGGGCCGAAGGGCGACTGGCGGAAAAGCCGGGTCGAGTCCCACAATGTTCGGAGTGCAGCGGCGAATGCCATGACTGAGATGGACGCCGCCGTCCCCGCCGGTTTGGAGCCGGGGTGTGCGGCAGTCCAGGCACGCCCGAACTCCGACCGAGGGACTGGCCGAATGCTGGCGATCCGAGAGCTGATCAAGGTGTATCCGGGGCCCGTGGCGGCGCTCCAGGGGATCGACCTGGACGTGGGGGTGGGCATGTTCGGCCTGCTCGGGCCCAACGGGGCGGGCAAGTCGACCTTCATGAAGATCCTGGCCGGGCTGCTCGAACCGACCTCGGGCACGGTCACGCTCGACGGCGAGGAGGTCACCCGCACGCCCGAGAAGATCTGGGGCCGGCTGGGGTATCTGCCCCAGGAGTTCGGCTTCTACCCGCACCTGACCGGCGAGAAGATGCTCATGCACCTGCTGCGCCTCAAGGGCGTGCAGGCCCCCGGCGGGCTCAAGGCGCTCACCGGCGAGCTGCTGGAGCGGGTGAACCTGACCTTCGCCGCGAAGCGCAAGGTGCGGACGTACTCCGGTGGCATGCGGCAGCGGCTGGGCATCGCGCAGGCCGTGGCGGGCAACCCCCGGCTGATCATCGTCGACGAGCCGACGGCCGGCCTTGATCCCGAGGAGCGGCTGCGGTTCTACCGCCTGCTCTCGGAGCTGGCGCAGGACCGCATCGTCCTGCTGTCGACCCACATCGTCGAGGACGTCGCCACGCTCTGCCCCCGCTTCGCGGTCATCCGCGGCGGCCGGCTGCTGGCCCGCACCTCGCCGGGGGCGGCGCGTGAGGCGATCCGGGGCGCGGTCTTCGAGGGCGAGGTGCCCGCCGACCAGCTCGCGAGCTTCCAGGCCGACTGGCACGTCACCCAGGCGATCCTCGTCGAGGGCCGCAACCGGGTCCGGGTCTACGAGCCGGATGGGTCGCCGCCCGAGGGGTTCGTGCCCGTGACGCCGAACCTGGAGGACGCGTACCTGGTGCTGATGCGGCTGGGCTCGAGGCCCGAGGACCGCGAGCGGCTCATGACCCGGCTGGCGCAGCACGACGGCGCCCCGGCCGCCGCGGAGGTGGCCCGATGAGCGCCGCCCTCGCCCGGACGCTCCGGGTCGCCCGCCTCGACCTCTCCCAGAACGCCCGCCGGCTCATGTTCTGGGTCTGGGTGGCGCTGCTGGCGCTACTCGCCTGGGGGTTCTCCGCCGGCGGCGTGCAGATCCAGGCCGGCGACAGCCAGGTCGGCGGCCAGAAGGCGTTCATCACGTCGCAGTTCGCCGTCTCGCAGCAGATGGCGATCCTGGGCCTGATGGTCTACGGCTTCTTTGCCGCGGTGATGGCCGGCATGGCCCTGGTGCACGACCACGAGCTGCGGGTCGTCGAGCTCCTGAGCACGACCTCGCTGCGGCCGCGCGAGTACGTCTGGGGCAAGTTCGCCGCCGCCCTGATCACCTGCGGCATCGCCGGTGCGCTGCACCTGGGGCTGATGCTGCTGTTCAACCACGCGGTGCCCGGCGGCGCCGACTCGGCCGAGCTGCGCGGGCCGCTGGTGCTGGCCAACTACGTGCGGCCGATGCTCCTTTTCCTCGTGCCCGTGGTCGTGTTCCTGGCCGGCGTCTCGTTCGGCCTGGGCGAGTGGTCGCGGTCGGCCATCCTCGTGTTCGTGCTGCCGGTGGCCCTGCTGCTCTTCTGCGGGTTCTTCCTCTGGGACTGGTCGCCGGACTGGCTGTCGCCGGCGTGGAACCGGGTCCTCATGCTCCTGGACCCGACCGGGTTCCGCTGGCTCAAGGAGACCTGGCTGGACGTCGACCGCGGCGTCGAGTTCTACAACACCGCCAGCGTACCGCTCGACGCCCCCTTCATCATCAGCCGCCTGGCGTTCGTCGCCATCGGCCTGGCCGGGGTCTTCGGCGCGCAGCGGCACCTGGCCCGTTCGCTGCGAGGCGCCCGCGCCCCCAAGGGGGCCGAGCAGGCGCTGGCCGCGGCGCAGTCGGCGCCGGTGGCGACCGTCGAGCCGCCGATCGACCGGCCGCTGGGCACGCTCGGGATGACCAGCCGGCGACCCGGCCTGCTGGCCGGGGCCTGGCGGGCGGCGCGGGTCGAGCTGCGCGAGCTGGCGTCGAGCCCCGGGCTCTACATCTTCGTGCCGTTGATCCTGTTGCAGACCATCGGCATCTCGCTCACCGCCGTCGGGGCGTTCTCGACCCCGCTGCTGTCGACGCCCGGGACCCTGGCCGTCTCGGCGATGGCCCCGCTGACGGTCATGGTCTGCCTGCTGCTGCTGTTCTACACCACCGAGTCGATCCTCCGCGAACGCACGGTGCGGCTCGACGCCATCGCCTACGCGACCCCGGTGCGCACCGCCTCGCTGCTGATCGGCAAGGTCATCGCGTCGGCCGTCGTGGGGGCGGTCATCCTGCTGGCGGCCCTGGTCGCCGACGTGACCGTGCTGCTCGTCCAGGGCAAGGTGGCCATCGACCTGAAACCATTCGCCCTGGTCTGGGGCCTGCTGCTGGTGCCGACGTTCGTCGCCTGGTGCGCCTTCGTGGCCGCGGTGCTGGCGCTGACCCGGAACCGATACGCGACCTACGCCATCGGCCTGGGCGTGCTGGCCTTCAGCGCCTACCGGTTCCTCCGCGGCAACATGAACTGGGTCGGCAACTGGCCGCTCTGGCGCGCGGTGCGCTGGAGCGACCTGAGCCTCCTGGAGTTCGACCGCCTGGCGTTGATCCTGAACCGCGCCTGGATCCTGAGCCTGGCCGCCGTGTTCACGGCGCTGACCGGCCTGTGGTTCAGCCGCCGCGAGCGCGACCCGTCCGGCATCGCCGCGCGGCTGCGGCCGCTGGCGCTGCTGAAGACCGGCCTCAAGCTGGCGCCGGTGGTCATCCCGGCGGCGGTGCTCGGCATCGGCCTCTGGGTCAAGGTCGAGGGGGGCAGCGACGGCGGGCGGGTCAAGCAGAAGCAGCGCGAGTACTGGAAGCAGAACCTTGCGACCTGGAAGGACTATCCGCTGCCGTCGCTGGTCGCCGTGGCGATGGACCTGGACCTCGATCCCGTCCGCTCGGCCTTCCAGGCGAAGGGCTCGTACCGGCTGGTCAACCGCACCGACCGGCCCCTGCGGGCGCTGCCGGTGACGACCGGGGCGCACTGGACCGACGTGACCTGGACCTGGGACGGTGCGCCGGCGACGCCCGAGAACCGCTCGGGCCTCTACGTCTTCACGCCGCCCGGCTCGATCGCCCCGGGTCAGGAGGTCACGCTCGGGTTCTCGTACCGGGGCACGTTCCCGGCGGGCATCAGCGAGAACGGCGGCGGCGCCGGCGAGTTCATCCTGCCCTCGGGGGTCGTGCTCACCAGCTTCGGCACCAGCTTCGCGCCGGTGCTCGGGTACGTCGAGGCGGTCGGCGTCGAGCCCGACAAGAACGCCTACGAGGCCAAGCGGTTCGAGAAGGATTTCTACGAGGGCAAGACCGAGGCCGGGTTCGGGTCGGGCCAGCTCATGACCACCCGGATCGCGATCACCGCACCGGCCGACCTGACCGTCAACTCGGTGGGCCAGAAGGTCTCGCAGTCCGACGCGGCCGACGGCCGCCGCACGGTGGTCTGGGAGAGCGACGAGCCGGTCCACTTCTTCAACGTCGTCGCCGGCCGCTGGGCCGAGAAGCGCGGCGAGGGCACGGCGGTCTACTACCACCCCGGCCACGCCTACAACGTCGACCAGCTCTCGGCGGCGCTCGACGCCGCCCGCAAGCACTACTCGGAGTGGTTCCACCCGTACCCCTGGGGCGAGCTGAAGCTCAGCGAGTTCCCCGGCCTGGCCGGCTACGCGCAGGGGTTCCCGACGAACATCACCTTCTCGGAGAGCATCGGCTTCCTGACCAACGCCGCCGACCAGGCCGACGCCGCCTTCATGGTGGCCGCGCACGAGTCGGCCCACCAGTGGTGGGGCAACCTGCTCTTGCCCGGCAAGGGCCCCGGCGGCAACGTGCTCTCCGAGGGCCTGTCGCACTACGCCACCACGCTGCTGATGGAGGAGGTGCGCGGGCCGAACGCGCGCATGGAGTTCAGCAAGCGGATCGAGAAGTCGTACAACCGCCAGCGGAACGCCGACGAGGAGCGCCCGCTCTACGAGACCGACGGCTCGCTGCCGACCGACAGCACCGTCACCTACGACCGCGGCGGCTGGGTCTTCTGGATGCTCCAGCAGCACCTCGGCCGCGCGAAGATGCTCGAAGGGCTCCAGGCCTTCATCAAGCAGTACCGCGTCACCGACGACTTCCCCGTGCTCCAGGACTTCGTCGCCACCATGCGGCCGTTTGCCGCCGACCCGGCCGCCTATGACGCCTTCGTGGCGCAGTGGTTCGCCGGCGAGGTCCTGCCCGAGTTCCGCGTCACCGACGCGAAGCGCGAGAAGACCGCCGACGGCCGCTGGCAGGTCGTCGCCACCGTCGAGAACCACGGCACCGGCACGGTCACCGTCGGCGTCGGGGCCGAGCGCGGCAAGCGGTTCGACAAGGAGGGCAAGCCGCTGGACGACTACCAGCGCCAGCTCACCGAGGTGACGCTGGCCGCCGGCGCGAAGGCCGAGGTCCGCATCGACTGCGGCTTCGAGCCCGATCGCCTGACCGTCGACCCCGACGTGCTCGTCCTCCAGGTCTTCCGCGACAAGGCGAAGTTCGACTTCTGAGCCGGGCCCGGTCGCCCCGCCAGGCAACACGACGGTCACGCGCCCTCCGCGAGGGGGACGCGTGACCGTCGTCGTCTGGCGGGGTCGCAACGGGCGTGATCGCTCGGATCAGTCGAGCGGCATCACGTCCGAGAGCTCGCTGCCGCCGCCGGTGACGCCGGCCGGCTCGAGGATCCGGGGCGGGGCCAGGCGCATCCCGGCATCGTTCTTCGAGGGTCGCTTCATCTCGTCGAGCCCGTGAATCTTGACCACCTTGCCGGTCTGCTCGTGGAACTCGTCGCTGAAGTGCAGCAGCAGGTCGACCGAGGTGTGGTCGATCATCGCGACGTGCGGGCCGATCTCCACGCGCACCTCGTCGGCGTCGATCGGCACCCGCTCCAGCTCGCGGTTCAGGAAGAACGAGTTGAAGCAGACCATCGGCCGGTCGATCTGGAGCTGATACCCCCCGTCGGTCCGCTCACGGCTCACCACCGGGTTGCGGAAGAACTGGGTGGCGCGGGCGATCGGGCCCCCGACGGCCGCGTGCTTGCGGGTGTAGAACAGCACGAGCAGGAGCTTCATCGCCATGCCGGCGAGGATGCCGCCGAGCAGGTCGGTCGAGAGCGTGACCAGCACCGTGGTGCTGAACAGCAGGATCTGCTCCAGGCCGATGTGCGCGATGTGCCGCCAGACGGCGGGCTCGCACATGCGGTAGCCGGTGTAGATCAGGATCGCCGCCAGGGTGCTGTAGGGGATCTGGTTGATCACCGAGCGCCCGAAGATCAGGAACCCGAGCAGGAACACGGCGTTGTAGAAGTTCGCCCAGAGGGTGCGCCCACCGCTGACGACGTTCAGCTTGCTCTTGACCCCACCCGGGATCACCGTCAGGCCACCGGCGAGGCTGCTGCAGAGCTTCGAAACCCCCATCGCCAAGAGCGTGCGGTCCGGGTCCGATCGGCGTCGGAACGGGTCAATCTTGTCGATCGCCCGGATCGTGGCCAGCGACTCGATGCTGTCGATCAGCACCAGGGTCAGCACGCTGGTAACGATGATCCAGCGGATCGAGCTGTCGCCGAACAGGCCCGGGAAGTTCGGCATCACGATGCCGTGCTCCATCAGGTTGCCCGGGATGCTGATGCGGTGGTGGTCGTCGATCTTGAGGATCTGGCCCAGGACCAGGCCGATGAAGACCACGGCCAGCGGCGGCGGCACCGCCACCGGCAGCCGCTCGCGGACCCAGCGGTTTGAGAGCACGAACATCAAGGCCAGGCAGACCAGGCCGATGGCGAACGACGGCCCGTCCATCACCCGGATCTCCTCGGGCGTCTCGGCCAGGATCCCGAAGAAGGCGTGCGACTTGAAGTCGTGGCCGATGAAGTGCGGTAGCTCCTTGGCGATGATCATCAGGCCGATCGACGCCAGCATGCCTTCGACGACCGCCACCGGCATCGCCGCGCTCAGCCTGGCGGCGCCCAGCCAGCTCAGCAGCACCTGCAGAACACCGACGATGCCGATGACCGCCAGCAGCAGCGGATAGCCCTTGTCGAGATTGCCGTGGCCCAGGGCCAGCATGGCGCCGAACAGGGCGGGGGCCAGGCCGGCCGCCGGGCCGCTGATCGTGACGTACGCGCCGCCCAGGAACGGGAAGATGAGGCCGGCGATGATCGCCGAGGTCAGGCCCGCCAGCGGCGGCGCGCCCGAGGCCACGGCGATGCCCAGCGACAGCGGCAACGACGTCAGCGAGACCATCAGGCCCGCCACGATGTCGTACCGCCACTCCTTGAGGCCCGCGATGCCGTTGCGCGGCCTGGAGCTCGGAGCAGCGGCCGGGGCGGAGGCCGGGGCCGGGGCGGAGGGGGAATGGACCATCTGCGTGCTCTCTCCACAGTGCAGGCGCGCCGCGGGTCTCGGCGCGGAGCCCTTTGAGCTCGGGTCGACACGGGGGGCGTGGCAGATCCGTTCGCACGCTCGGGCCAATCCAGGCGCACAGGCGCGGCCCGGGAGCCTCGTCGGTCGGACGGAGGGGGGAGAGTGGGTTGGGGCGGGGACTCAGCGGGGCCCGATCCGGCGGGCGTCCCGGCAGGCGCCGGGATGCCGTCGGCTGGGGGCAGAGCGGAGCAGGGCCCGATCCGGATCGGCCGATCCGGGCGGGACGCGCTCGATCCTCCGACCGCGCCAGGCGGGTCGGTCACCGCGAGTGGGCGAGGGGCAGGGGGGAGAGGAGGGGGAGGGGGGAGGCCGGCGGCGTTGGCCCCGCGCCGCGGGCGCTCAGCGCGCGGGCGGCGGGCTGCGGGGAACGCAGTGGCGGGCGATTGGAGGG
>CAZUZD010000221.1:0-10473 GCA_964624465.1 uncultured Isosphaeraceae bacterium | reverse complement strand
CGGCCTGGAGGGCGGCTCCGCCTTCGGGGTCGCGTTCTATGGCGCCGACGGCACGCTGATCATCGACGACAAGGGCTGGCGGGTCGAGGATGGCCCGTCTGCCGGCGGGCCGTCGACCGATGCCCAGACGGCCCACCTGGCCAACTTCCTCGACTGCGTCCGGACCCGCAAGCGTCCGAACGCCGACATCGAGATCGGCCACCTGAGCACGCGGCTCTGCCACCTCGGCAACATTGCCCACCGCACGGGCAAGTCGCTGGCCTTCGACGCCGCCTCCGAGACGTTCCCCGGCCAGCCCGATGCCAACGCCCTCCTCGCTCGCGAGTACAGCGATCGATTCGTGATGCCCGACCAGGTCTGAATACCGGCGGCCAGCATCGGTTGGGAACGCGTCGAGACACTGCCGGCCCAGGTTGGCTCCCGGACCGGCAGTGTGCGCACTGGCCTCAGAACTCGATCTTGTACTTCTGGGTCATCCCCTTGCGCATGCCTGAGGAGGCCTGATCGATCTCGGTGAAGATGGCCTGCTTGAACCCCTTGGCCGAGGTTTTCTCCTGCCGCTTGATCTGGCTGACCGCAAGCTGGCTGGAGTCCGAGGTCGTCCGGCGGTAGCTGATGTTCAGGCTCAATCCGCGCTCATTCTGGGCCAGGGCGCGGAGTCGCTGGGTGACTCCATCCCCGAAGTCGATCATCTCGGGGTCGACGTTCAGGATCGGGAGCTGGTCGACCCGCTCGGCGTAGCGGTCGTACCAGACGGCCTCCGACTCGGCCGGCCGCCCATCGATCATGGTCCGGTTCTGCTTGAGGTCGTCGATGATCGAGGTGACCGCGTCGTAGTAGCGCTTGGTCGCGCGGGCCGGGTCCTCAGCGCGTGAGGAGGCCGGCATGTCGACCGGGTCGATCCCCGACTGGGTGGCGACCGGCAGGGCGAGCAGGCTGCCGAAGCGTCGCAGGCCATCGGGCGACAGCGGACCGCTGAAGACGATCAGGTTGCCGTCGGGACGGGTGGTCCAGGTCTTCAGATCCTCGATCGAGGCCCCCGCCGCGGCCAGAACCTCCAGGAGCATCGGCTTGGCGAACGCGGCGATGCCCTGGGTCGGGGCGCCGAACTGGACGATGATGATCCCTTCAGGCCGCTCATTGAGGCTGAGCCGGAAGGTCGCCCCCTTCACCGTGGCCAGCAGCTGGGCGGCGGCCGGCAGGGCGGCCTGATGGGCCCGGAGCGAGTCGGCGCCCTGGAGCAGTCGGAGCGCCCGGGCCGGCGAGGTCGCGTCGATCAGCTCGATGGCCATCACGTACGGCGACTCGGCGCCGGCCAGCGCGGCAGCCCCGCGCAGGTACGGCGGCACCTCGTTGATCTGGCTGGTGGCGGCATACTTGATCCAGCGAGCGAACGCCTGGCGGTCCGAGGGGTAGATCAGCCCGAAGAGATGCGGCCCGAGCTTTCCCAGGTAGGCGTTGCGCGGCGACCAGACGGCGTCGGTCCCACCGACCTCCTCGACCTGGCCTCCCTCGCGCGTCGCCACCTCCGCCAGAGAGCGATCCTGTTTGAGCACCGCCAGGGCGACCCGGTCGGAATCGGCGAGGTTGCTGAAATCGATCCGCGAGGCGACGACCAGCTGCTCGATATCCGTCGGCATGTTGAGGAGGTCGTAGTAATTCGGCCCCACCTTGCCGGCGGTCTGCTTCAGCAACGGGCTGTTCCGCAGCGCGGGGCCGTCGACCACCACCAGCGCGTTGGCGCCGCGCGGGATCTTGCGGAGCAAGGTCTCCAGGTCGGCTCGGGATACGCCCGCCACCAGGAGACACGAGGCGGCGGCGAGTGAGATCACCCGTGCCCTGATGCCAAGATTCCTGCCCATGTGCTGCCTCGATTGCGTCAGTTCGATTGGTTCGAAAGCTCTGGGGCCGGCCGTTGCCGGTGCCGCGATCTTAGCGATCCGGTATTCAGCGGTCGAGCAACAACCTTGGATGACTCCGGTGTTTGTTCGCGCCAGGCCACGTTGGAATCGCTTGATCCGAGCCGTTCGACGGGTTAGAGTCCGGTTGTTCAACAATCGTTGGCCATGCCAGGCGCGGGCCGACGCGGGGGGCGAGCCATGCTGACGTTTCTGGGACCGGGCGGTCGGCTGTGCGATCGCCAGACCCGTCGCGAGCTCCTCCGCGTTGGCGGGCTGGGGGCGTTCGGTCTGGCCGGTGGCCTGAGCCTGGCCGATCTGCTGCGCGCCGAGGCCCGGGCGGTCACGACCCCGCCGGGGCCACCCCGGCCAGGGCGCGCGAAGTCGTGCATCCTGCTGATGCTCATGGGTGGACCGCCGCAGCACTCGACCTGGGACCCCAAGCCGGAGGCGCCGGCGGAAGTCCGCGGCCCCTACGGACCGATTGCCACGGCCGTGCCGGGGCTGTCGATCTGCGAGCTGCTGCCGCACACCGCGAAGCAGGCGGACAAGCTCTGTTTGCTGCGCGCGGTGGCGACCGACGACAACGCCCATTCGTCCAGCGGCTATTACATGCTCACGGGCCGGCCGCACGCGCCGAAGAACCTGGAGGATGTGAACCCGCTGCCGCCCAACGATTTCCCCGGCCTCGGGGCGCTGGTCAATCAGTTCGCGGCCAACGACGGGCCGCTGCCGCCGGCGGTCACGCTGCCGCACCGGATCCTGAACACCAGCGGGTCCCGCTGGCCGGGCCAGGACGCCGGCTTCCTCGGCCGCGCCCGCGATCCCTGGCTCCTGAACGCGCGGCTGGGACCCGAGGGCTACCGGATCGACGAGATCCAGCTCCCCGCCGAGCTCGATCTGGAGCGCGTCGACCGCCGCCGCTCGCTGCTCGAGAGCGTGGGCCATGGGCTGGATCACCTCGGGTCGGACCGGACGTGCTCGGTGCTCGATGGCCACACGCTCCAGGCGTACGACCTGCTGCGATCGCCGGCCTCGCGTCGCGCGTTCCGGGTCGAGGACGAGCCGGAGGCGATCCATGATCTGTATGGCCGGACGCCCTTCGGCCAGGGCGTGCTGATGGCGCGTCGCCTGGTCGAGGCGGGCGTGCGGCTGGTGCAGGTGAACTGGTACCGGGGACCTGACGAGCCGCCGATGAACCCGGTCTGGGACAGCCACATCGACGAGCCGAACCGTCTCAAGAACGTGCTGGCGCCCCCGATGGATCGTGCCTTCAGCGGCTTGCTGCAGGACCTGCACGACCGCGGCCAGCTCGACGACACCCTGGTCGTCTGCATGGCCGAGTTCGGCCGCTCACCCAGGCTCGATCCCAACGGTGGCCGCGGCCACTGGGGGCACGTCTTCTCGGTGGCGATGGCCGGTGGCGGAGTGAGGGGCGGGCAGGTCGTGGGGGCCTCCGACCGGATGGGAGCCTACCCCCGCGAGGGGCGCGTGGGCCCCGAGGACCTGGCCGCCACGATCCTCGACCGGCTCGGCATCGACCCGGCGACCGAGTATCACGACGCGCTCCGTCGACCGCACCGCGCCGCCCGCGGCGAGGTGCTCCGCCACCTCTTCTGATCGCCGACCGAATGGGTGGACGACCGGATGGGAATCGGGTGCGACCCCGCTTGCTCGTTGCGTCGGGCCCCCGAGGCCGGACAATCAGTCCGAGCGCCGTCGGGTTGGCTGCGATCTGTTCGGTCGCGTCCAGGCTCGCTTGACCGGGGGAGTTCGACCATGGTCCGTGCGAGTCGTGGCCTGAGCGGGACGGTCTGGCTGGTCTCCCTGGCCTGGGTCGGGGTCTGCCCGGCCCAGGTCCCGAGCGTCGCGACCCGCCCGGTGGAATTCGAGGTCGCCGTCGAGACCGGGGCGCGGATCCCGATGCGCGACGGGATCGAGCTGGTGGCCGACATCTATCGTCCGGCACGCCAGGGTGAGCCGGTCGCCGGTCGGTTCCCGACGCTTTTGACCCGGACGCCCTACGGCAAGGGGGACGGCCGCTCGGCCGAGGCGGAGTATTATGCGGCGCGCGGGTACGTCGTCGTGATCAACGACGTCCGCGGACGTTACGCCAGCCCGGGACGGTTCCGGCCGCTGGCCGACGATCCGCTGGACGGTTACGACACCGTCGAGTGGATCGCGGCCCAGGCATGGTCGGACGGTCAGGTCGGCACCTTCGGCACCAGCTACCCCGGGGGGACCCAGCACGCGCTGGCGGAGCAGAACCCGCCGCATCTCAGGACCATGATCCCGGTCGACGCTCTCTCGAACACCGGCATCGCCGGCATGCGGCACGGCGGCGCGTTCGAGCTTCGTTTCGCCAACTGGATCCACCAGATCGGGGCCCCGAACTCCCGCGAGGCCCTGGCCGATCCCGCGCTTCGCTCGGCCCTGGTGGAGAGTGGCAGGCGGGTGCGCGAGCATCTGGACAACCTGCCGTTGTTCCCAGGCAACAGCCCGCTGCGGGTGGTCCCCGAGTACGAGTCCTGGCTGATCGAGGCGCTCCGGAGCGGGCCCGAGTCGCCGTTCTGGAAGATCCAGGGCATGTCCGTGGTCGACCACGTGGCCGGGTATGCCGACGTGCCCGTGCTGCACCTCACCGGCTGGTACGACTCCTGGACCCGCCCGGTTTGCCTGAACTACGAGGCGCTCTCGCAGGCCAAACGCTCGCCGCAGCGGCTGATCATCGGCCCCTGGGTGCACGGTGGCCAGACCTCGAACGTGGCCGGAGAGGTCGAGTTCGGGCCCGACGCCGCCCTCGACCTGCTGGGCCTGCGCCTCCGCTGGTATGACCGCTGGCTCCGGCCCGCCGCGGCCAAGGCTGCCCCCGCCGACGATGACCCGCCGGTCCGGATCTACGTCATGGGCACCGGCGATGACCGGCGCTCGCCCGCCGGCCGGCTCCGCCACGGTGGCTCCTGGCGAGCCGAGCGCGAGTGGCCCCTCGCCCGCGCGGTGCCCACCGAACTGTTCCTGCATGCCGATGGCACGCTCCAGTCCGCTGCGCCCGAGGTAGCAGAGAGCCGCACGGCCTATCAGTTCGATCCGCGGCACCCGGTTCCCACCGTCGGCGGCAACATCTCCTCGAACCAGGGCCTCATGACCAACGGCGGCTACGATCAGCGCCCGCGCGACGACACCCACGCCGCCGACAGCCGCCTGCCGCTCTCGGAGCGTCCCGACGTGCTGAGCTTCCGGACCGCTCCCCTGCCCGCCGACCTGGAGGTGACCGGCACCGTCACCGTCCAGCTCTGGATCGACTCGAACGCGCCTGATACCGACTTCACGGCCAAGCTCATCGATGAGATCCCCCCCAACCCGGACTACCCCCTCGGCTTCGACCTGAACCTCGGTGACTCGATCCTGCGGGCCCGCTACCGCGCGTCGCTCGACGCTCCGAAGCCCCTGGAGCCCGGTGCCGTGGTGCCGTTGACGATCACGTTGTACCCGACCTCGAACGTCTTCAAGGCCGGCCACCGGCTGCGGGTCGACGTCAGCAGCAGCAACTATCCCCGCTTCGATGTGAACCCGAACACCGGCGAGCCCCTGGGAACCAGCCGGCGCCGGGTCATCGCCGAGAACGCGGTGCATCACGACGCCACTCACCCCTCCCGCGTCGTCCTGCCGGTCATCCCCCGCTGACAATCGCTCCACCGGCCGACGGGGGCGGACTTGACAACGCCGCACCGGCTGACTACTTTACAACGCAAAGCCGCCCCACCTGGGCCCGGATCACGACCGACGGGGAGCCGCATGGCGACCGAGCTTGACGAGGCGCTGGCGCAGATTGCCGAGATCCGGCACCAGATGGCGCGGACGGAGGTGTTCCGGGGCTACCGGGCGCTGCCGGTCGCGTTCTCGGGGGTGCTGGCGCTGGGTGCGGCGGTGGCCCAGGCCACCTGGATCCCCGACCCCCGGCATCGGATGGGCGCGTACCTGACGCTCTGGATTGGAGCGGCGGTGGTGAGCGGGGTGGCGTCGGTGGCGGGGATGATCGATCGCCGCCGACGATCGGCCTCTGCCTGGAGCGAGGCCGTCACGCGGCTGGCGCTGGAGCAGTTCGCACCCTGCCTGGTGGCGGGTGGGCTGGTGACCGCCGTGCTGGTGGCCCGGGCGTCCGAGGCTCTCTGGCTCCTACCGGGACTCTGGCAGGTGCTGTTCAGTCTGGGCATCTTCGCTTCGTGCCGGCTGCTGCCGCGGGCCACCTGGCTGGTGGGTGTGTTCTACCTGGCGGCCGGGGTCACGAACCTGGGCCTGGCCCAGGGGGCGCTGGAGCTGTCGCCCTGGGTGATGGGATTGCCGTTCGGATGCGGCCAGCTGCTGGCGGCCGGAGTGCTGTACTGGACCCTGGAGCGTGAGGACGCCGATGAGCGGCAGCCACGAGTCTGATCCCAAGCCTGTCTCCGCTCCGGAGTCCGAGGCGCGGCCCACGACCGGTGACGCCGGCCGTTTCGCGTACGAGGGCCTGGAGCGCGTCATCCACGAGAAGGCGCGCCTGGGCATCATGACCAGCCTCGTGACCCACCCCCGCGGCCTGCTCTTCGGCGACCTGAAGGACCTCTGCCACCTGACCGACGGCAATCTGAGCCGGCACCTCCAGGTACTCCACGAGGAGGGCCTGGTCGAGGTCTGGAAGGGGTACAAGCACCGCCGGCCGCAGACCCTGGTCCTGCTCACCGAGGAAGGCCGACGGCGATTCCTCGGCTACATCGCTGAACTGGAGCACGTCATCGCCGACGCCCTCACCGCGGCCCGCGAGGCCCGCACCCCCGCCGACCCCAAGCTCACCGAGGGCTGGTCCCCGGCGTGACCGTTCCCCGGGGGCGCTGACGCCCTTTTTTTTGACGACACAGGCTTTGTAATCCCAAGCACATCCGCCGTCAAAGTGCTTGTTCAGACTCGAACCGAACGAGGGAGGGACTGCGATGGAGGTGATCCGGGCCACGGCCATGGGCCTCTGCTTCGGCGTCCGCGATGCACTGGCGATCCTCGACGCGGTCGAGGAGCCCGAGCTGGTCACGATCCGTGGCGAGCTGGTTCATAACCCGGCCATCCTGGCGGGCCTCGACCGTCGGGGCTTCCAGCGTCAGGGGGAGCATGATCGGGACCGCGCGTCCCTGCCCGAGACCCCGGAGGTCCTGATCACCGCCCACGGCGTCAGTGATGCCGAGCGCGGTCGGCTGGAGGCGGCCGGCAAGCGACTCATCGACACCACCTGCCCGCTGGTCCGGCGCGCCCATCGTGCGGCGGTGGGATTGCAGGCCCAGGGCTATCGGGTGCTGATCATCGGTCGGCACGACCACGTCGAGGTCCGCGGCCTGGTCGGCGACCTCTCGGATTACGAGGTGATCGCGAGCGAGGCCGAGGTCCGGCGCTACGACGCCCCGCGGCTCGGGATCCTCTGCCAGACCACGACGCCGACCCGGACGGCGGATCGGATCCGCGCGGCGATCCAGCGATTGAATCCCGAGGCCGAGGAGATCCGGTTCGTGGATACCGTCTGCCGCCCGACCAAGCTGCGACAACGTGCGGTGGGTGAGCTGGCGGATCAGGTCGAGGCGGTGGTCGTGGTCGGGGGCCAGAACTCGAACAACACCCGGGAGCTGCTCAACCTCTGCCGCGAGCGGGGCGTGGCCGCCTGGCATGTCGAGGGTCCAGACGACCTGGACCCGAGCTGGTTCTGCGGCCTCAACCGCGTGGGCCTGACCGCCGGAACCTCGACCCTCGATGCGACCATCGATGCCGTGCAGGCCAGGCTCGAGCGGCTCGGTGCCGAGTGGACCCCGCGCCTCGAGTCGGTCGCGGCAGCCTCGGCCTGACGGGCCGGGTGACCGCGCTCAGCACCAGCGGCCGGGGTCAGAGTCCGGTCCAGGGGATGTCGGCGACGCCGGCGCGGTGGTTGACGGCGCGGGCCAGGACGAAGAGCAGGTCGCTGAGCCGGTTCAGGTAAACCAGGATCTCGTGGGCGACGTGCTGGCCATCCTGGTGGATTAGCCGGACGACGGCCCGCTCGGAACGCCGGCAGATGGTGCGGGCCAGGTGCAGCTGCGCGGCGCCCACGGTGCCGCCGGGCAGGATGAACTTGGTCAACGGCGGCAGCTCGGCGTCGAGGGCGTCGATGGCCCGCTCGAGGATCGCGATCCGGTCGGCGTTGAGCGCCTGGAAGAACGGGCCGTCCGGGGCGGGATCGGCCAGGGCCGAGCCGACGACGAACAGGTCGTCCTGGATCCGCGACAGGAGGTCGTCGGCGCCGGTGTCGACGCCGGCGGCCCGCGCCAGGCCGAGCGAGGCGTTCAGCTCATCGACGGTGCCATAGGCCTCGATGCGGGGGCAGTCCTTGGGAACCCGGCCGGGGCCGAGCAGGCCGGTCAGGCCATCATCACCGGTCTTGGTATAGATCTTCACGGGCGAGAGCACTCCGGCCGGGCCCCGGGGATCGCGTCCGGCGGGTCGGCCGCCGGGCGCTCCGTTGGCGACCCGGGCCAACCAACCTATACTAGCCCCTCATTCCCAACCGTGTAGGCCCGCACGCCCTGACAGTTGCGGCGCTGCGTCATGACCGCCCCGACCGGCACGACCGGTGGTGGGTGCGGCCCCGGTCCCCGACCTCCCTGCGACGGAGTCCGTCCTCGATGCTCTCGCTGCTCCTCGTGACCCTCGCCCTGGCCCAGCGCCCCGACGCCTCACCCCAGTCGGCCGAGGACGCCGCGCTGGAGGCCCGGCACCTGACGAACATCCGGCAGATCACCTCCGGGTTCCCCCGCGCCGGCGAGGGGTACTTCAGCCCCGACGGCACGCAGATCCTCTTCCAGGCCTACCCGCCGGTGCCGCCTTCCGTGTTCTTCCAGCCCGGCCCCAACCAGGACAAGTACCAGATCTACCTGTCCGACCTGAAGCCGGGGGCCACGCCCAGGCTCGTGAGCACGGGCAAGGGTCAGTGCACCTGCGCGTACTTCCACCCGGACGGTAAGTCGATCCTCTTCGGCTCGACCCACCTCGACCCCGATGTCGAGAAGCCGGCGGCGCCCCGGGGCGTGCCGTATCCGCAACAGCGCGCCGGCGAGTCCGCCAAGGGCGCCCAGGAAAAGGCGCCCCGGGCCTACAGCCGGTCCGAGCGGTACAAGTGGGAATTCCCCGACACGATGGACATCTTCACCGCCGATCGGGATGGCAAGAACCTCCGCCGCCTGACCGACGCGCCCGGCTACGACGCCGAGGCAAGCTACTCGCCCGACGGCAAGTCCATCGTCTTCACCTCGTTTCGCGACGGCGACGCTGAGATCTATCTGATGGACTCCGACGGCCAGAACCCCCGCCGGATCACCCGGGCCAAGGGCTACGACGGTGGCCCGTTCTTCTCGCCCGACGGCAAGCGGATCATTTACCGCAGCGACCGCAAGGAGAATGACCTGCTCCAAGTCTTCGTGAACAACCTGGAAGGGACCGCCGAGCGGCAGCTCACCGACGACGAGAACGTCAACTGGGGCCCGTACTGGCACCCCGACGGCAAGCACATCGTCTATGCCACCAGCGCCCACGGGCACACCAACTACGAGGTGTACCTGATGGACGTCGACTCGGGCACGAAGACCCGGATCACGCACCACGAGGGCTTCGACGGCCTGCCGGTCTTCAGCCCCGACGGCAAACGCATGATGTGGACCTCTAGCGGTCGGACCCGCGACAAGCAGAGCCAGCTGTTCATCGCCGACTTCACCCTCGAACCCAATCCCCCGACCGACCGCTGATCGGTCGCCGCGTCGCGTTGCCTCACCGCCGCTTCCACCGCCAGGAGATCGACCCATGCAGGCCAAGGACGTGCTCCGCAACACGCTCGACATGAGCGACATGGTCATCAGCAGCTACCTGAAGGACCTGACCGACTCCGAGCTGGTCGAGCGTCCGGTCGCCGGGATGAATCACATGGCCTGGCAGATCGGCCACCTGATCGGCTCCGAGCGGCACTTCGTCGAGATGATCAAGCCGGGGGCCAGCCCCGCGCTGCCGGCCGACTTCAACGAGGGCCACGGCCGCGAGTGTCACACCCTCGACGACGCCTCGAAGTTCTACCCCCTGGCCCGCTACCAGGAGCTCTGGGCCGCGCAGCGGGCGGCGACCCGGGCCGTCCTCGAGGCGACCACCCCCGAGGAACTGGACCGGACCGACCCGTCCTTCCCGCCGTTCGCCCCGACGGTCGGGGCGATCCTGAACCTCTGCGGGCTGCACCCCGTGATGCACAGCGGCCAGTTCGTGGCCGTCCGGCGCAAGCTGGGCAAGCCGATCGCCATCTGAGCTCCGCGGCCCCTCGAGCCGCCCGTGTTTGACGACCCTGTTCGATCGGCCGATAATCCCAGAGTATCGGCCCGGTCGAACGGGTCTCTCTCTCACGCGGGCAACCTGGTATGCGCAACCTGAACTGGGGTGTGCGGTGGGGAGGGCTCGCCCTCCTCATCGCGCTGGCGGTCGGGGTCGGACTCTGGGCGTTCGCTCGGGCGCGGCAGGACCCGCTGGATCGCGCCCGCGCGGCGGCCGC
>CAZUZD010000220.1:0-10656 GCA_964624465.1 uncultured Isosphaeraceae bacterium | reverse complement strand
CAGGAAGGGGGCGACGACGGGCTCCCAGAGCCGGGCGGCGGCCTCGAAGTCGGCCGCCATGGCGGGGCCGGTGGCCGGCGTCTCGACCCGGGCGGTGCGAATCCAGCTCAGGTCCTGACGGTCCGCCGGCTGCGTGCCAGCACGGCGCCAAGGAACCAGACGGCGCGACCGGGAGCGGATCGCTGGGCGTGGGCGTCGGCCAGGCGGTTGAACCCCTGGCAGGGCGTGGGCGTCCGGTGCGAAGATAGCCTGCGATTGGCCACACGGGGGTGAGAATCCGGCGTGGGGCATCCCCCTCGTCCTGGTCGGGCCAGCCCCCGGCCACGCTCGGCCCGGGGAGCCCCTCAGAGCCAGGAAGATCCGCAGCGGCCCGCTCCGGCGCGGGCCCGGGAACTGACGCATCAGGCGGGTGCGGGACCCGCCTCGGCAACACGGCAGTGCCGGCCCAGCGGGCCCGGTTGCCCCGGACGACCGCCCCGACCGGTCAGGGACGCCAACGGCCACGACCCTCCGGAATCGCCAAGAGGAGCACGACACGGTGGCAAGTGACATGGAGGGTGGTTCCAGACCCTCGGCGGAGACCTTGCAACGACTGGGGGCGTTCTACCGAGCCTGGGGATACCGAGCCGTCGTCGCCGGGGGGGCCATCTGGATTCCGGCCGGATCGTTCTCCCTGGTGTCGGCCCTGACGACCGTTCTGCCCGAGATCGACGACTGGGCCGTCCGCTCGCTCTTGCGGCAGACCCGGAGGCTGGCGGCGGTCTACGGCGGATCCAGGCCCGAGGGAACCACGGTTCCCGTCTACAATCTCAGAGACAAATCGTATGACGAGAAAACTCTTCAAAGGCAATTCAGACAGCATGTGATCAAAGCCTCGAAAGCCCTGGAAGTCAGGCCATGCTCCTGGGAGGAATGGGTGGCGGCCGCTGTCACCTGCGACCGGGAGACCCTGGTTCGCAGAGGGTACGCGGCGACGGCTGACGCCCCCTTCCTCAGCGCCGAAGGCCGCCGGGCGATCGCCAGCCTTGCCGCCAGCATTCCGGGCCTGCAGATCCAGGCGTGCTTCTCTGGCACGGAGATCGCCGCCTACCTGGTGCACTTGACCATGGGTTCGGTCTGCGAAGGCCTGATGATCCATCGACGAGACACCCTGACCGATCCCGGGGTGCAACATGCGTCGCATCTGGTTTACTTCGCCTTCGCACGCGCCGCGATGGCCAGGCCGGACGTGCTGCGGGTCTGCGTGGGGCGAGGCAGTGTGCCGCCCAACGACCCGTTAGCCAGCTTCAAACGACACGCCGGGTTCAGCGAAGAACCGTACCACCTGCGATTCCGGCTCCACCCCTGGATGGCCCCGGCGCTGGAAAGCCGACTCGGGGCCAGGGTCCTCAAGGGCCTGCGGGACAACCCGCTCTGGCGACCGCCGGTGCTGGCCAACCTGGAGGTGATGGAACGAGCCAGTTTGCGGTGAATCACCGGCTAGTGGGGCGCCGCCAGGATCAGATCCGAGGCCTTCTCGGCCAGGACGATCACCGGGCAGGTGCTATTGCCGAAGGGGACCGTGGGCATCGCCGACGCGTCGGCAACCCAGAGGGTCCGGGTGCCACGGACCCGGAGATTGCTGTCCAGGGCCCCCTGCGGGCCCATCGCGCAGGATCCGCCGGGGTGATACGCCGTCAGCGCCAGACGGGAGATCGCGGCGCTCAGGGCTTCGGTGCCACGCCCCTGCCGACCGGGTCGGACCTCTTCGAACAGGGGGAATCCCCGCAGCGATGGCCGATCGGCGATCGACCGCACCCGCTCGATGCCCGCTCGCAGGGCCTCCAGGTCCCGGGGATCATCGAAGTAATTGGGATCCACGCGGGGCTTCCCGAACGGGTCCTCGGGGCAGAGGTCGACGCGGCCGCGGCTGTGGGGCGCCACCAGGCAGACCTCGACGGCAACGTGGCGCTTCAGCCCGAAGGTCTGGAAATGCGTGATCAGCTGGAGGTCGGGGACCTGGACCTCGGGACCGGAGCACAGGAAGGCTCCGGTTTCGCAGCAATTCGACGTCATGACCCCCTGGCGCTGCCCGAGATATCGCAGGGCTTCCGGGAGCCATCGCCGTTTGCTTCCCGGCGAGAGCCGGCTCGTGCGGAAGACCATCTCGACCCGGACGTGATCCTGGAGATTGGCGCCGATGGCGGGAAGATCGATCCGCGGCGCGATCCCCGCCGACTCCAGCACTCCGGCCGGCCCCAGGCCGCTGCACTGGAGAATGCGCGGCGTCTGGAAGGCGCCGGCGCAGAGAATCACGCCCGCACTGGCGTACGTCTGCTGCCTGACCCCGTTTTCGAGCGTCTCGATGCCGACCGCTCGATCCCCGGCGAACAGGACCCGAAGCACCGGCACGGAGGTGCGAAGCGCCAGCCGCGATTCGGGGATCGCCGGTTGCAAGTAGCCGCGTGCCGACTCGAAGCGCTCGCCGTTGCGCTGGAGCACGGGATAGTAGCCGCAGCGGTCGCCGTCGGTGCCCCGGAGCGACGATTCACGGACCATCCCATCCTGCTCGCAGGCCTCGAGAAAGGCCTCCGAGAACGGTGATCGATGCCGGGCGGCCGAGAGGCTGATCATCCCGGCGTTCGCCTTGCTGAGCGCAACGCCGGGTCGCAATCCGAAGGCGCGCTCAAAGTAGGGAGCGAGCGCATCGGCCGACCACCCGGGGTTCCCCTGCGCCTCCCAGGAATCGTAATTTGAGGGATGGCCGAGGTAGGCAATCATGGCATTGATGGTCGACGAGCCGCCGACGACCTTGCCCATCGGCCATTCGATCCGCCGGTTCTGCAGGCGAACCTGGGGGATGCTCTGCTGCGCCCACGAGAATCGACGGCCGAGTCGCAACCCCGGCAGCGGTGGGTTGTGGATCACGCCTCGATAGCCAGGGCCAGCCTCCACAAGCAGCACACGAGCCGGCGTCCGGTCGATCAGCCGTCTCGCGACAACACAGCCCGCCGCCCCCGCTCCCACCACGATGTAATCGGCCTCGTTCACGACGACTGGGATCTCCTGGCTTCGAGAGAACCAGCCGCAGTGGCCACCTGGGCGCACAGCGCCAGGCCGCTCATGCCGATGGCCTTGATCACGGGGTAACGCCCGAACGGATAACGCAGCAACCTCAGGTAGAACGGGATTCCGCTCCAGGCTGGGGGGCCGGCGCCGTGCCGGGTGCGGCGGTGCTCGCACCACCACCGCCCCCGCCCATAGTGGTAATGCTGCCGCAGAAATCCCGAGCCATTCAGTTTGTGCACATGGCCAACCCTGGCATTCGGGACCGTTTCCAGCTCCCTGCCGGCCTCGGACCACCGCCGGCACAGATCACGATCCTCGCCGGCACCCGGCCAGGTCCGATCAAAACCACCAAGTTCGATCAGCATTTGCCGGGGGAAGACGAGGTTGCTGCCCGTGAAGAACCTGGCCCCGGCCGCGCTCGAATTCCAGGCGTCCACCACGTAGGTCATGATCGCTTGCGTGGTCTCGGAATAGATGTTGTCGGTGAGCAGGTTCACCACCGGCCCCCCGAGGGCTCGACCCGGAGAGCGCTCGATGGCGGCTTCGTATTCCCGCAGCAACCCTGGCGACGGGCGGCAGTCGTCGTCGGTGAGCAGGACGAAGTCACCGCAGGCCACTTCGAGCGCCGCCTGGCGAGCTGCGGAGACGCCGCCGTGAGGCAAACTCAGGATCCGCAGCGGCAGCTGGTCCCGGTAGCGACCGACGATCGCTTCGGCCGGTTCCGCGCTGCCATCGTCCGCGAGGATCAGCTCATAGCCGCCCGCGGGTGGCTCAATCGCCAGCCAGGACTCCAGCAAGCCAGCCAGGTAGTCGAGCCGATTGTAAGTCGCGATGATGACCGAGAAACGAACAGGCATTTTTGCAATTTTTTAAAATCGAATCGGCAATAAAACTGCAAAATTTCCTGTTTGTTTTCGTGCGCTCGCCCTCCGTCGGCCTCGGTCACCGGGACGTTGGATCACAGGATCGCGAGCAAAGGGAGAGGGGGCATACGGCTGCCATGTCACTGTACCCGGCCACCCCCGGCTGTCAATGTAACGCGTGCCGGGTCGGGTGTGGCATCGCTCACCTCGATGGCTGGCGGTTTCACCGCGAGCGAGGCCATGCGGTCCACCAGGTTGGTCGCCGGCCGGTCCTCGGGCGGACGCACCGCGCCGGCTCAGTGCGGGTTGCTGAACAGCTCGGCCAGGAAGGGGGCGACGACGGGCTCCCAGAGCCGGGCGGCGGCCTCGAAGTCGGCTGCCATGGCGGGGACGGTGGCCGGCGTCTCGATCCGGGCCGGCCCGGCGACGGCCGGGTTCAGGGGGATCTGCCCGCCGGGTCCGCGCGCCAGGGCGGCCTCGACCTCGGGGCCGAGCAGGTACTCGGCCAGAGCGTCGGCCTCGTCGGGGTGCGGGGCGCCCTGGATGCGGGCCAGGGTGTTGGGGATGAACAGCGTCCCCAGGCCGCCGGGCTCGCGGTCGGGGTAGAGGATCGCCACGGGCGCGCCGGCGTCGAGCTCGGCCAGGGCGTCGTCGGTGTCGGTCAGGCCCACGGCGATCCGCCCCGAGCCGACGGCCTGCGCCACCTGGCGGTTGCCGCTGAAGACCAGGGCGCCATTGGCCTTCAGGTCGCGGAAGTACTGGCGGGCGGGCTCGGTGCCCCAGGCGGCGAACAGGCAGGCGGCGTGGGTGCCGGTGGTGCCGAACAGGGGCCGCGCCAGCCCGACGCGGCCCTTGAGGCGGGCGTCGAGCAGGTCGCGGAGGCCGCGGGGGCGGTCGGCCTCGGCGAGCTGCTCGGTGTTCACCAGCAGCACGCGGGCGCGGGCGGCGAAGCCGTACCAGGTGCCGTCGGGGTCGCGGAACGCCGCCGGGATCGCCGCCGCGGCCGCCGGCCGGAACGGTTGCAGCCGGCCCTTCTGTTTGAGCCGGATCGTGTTCAGGATCTCGTTGTTCCAGAACAGGTCGCACCCCGGCGCCGTCGCCTCGGTGAGGATCCGGTCGGTCAGGCCGAACGATTTCGTGCTCTCGATGTCGTAGATGGCCAGGACCTCGACGCCGCTGGCCGCCTGGAACTGCCGGAGGATCGGCGCCGAGAACTCGCGGTCCAGCGCCACGTAGGCGACGACCTCGCGCCCGGCGGCCCCCCTCGGGTCGGCCACCGGCCCGGAGCCGCCGCAGCCCGGGGCCAGGGCCAGGGTCAGCAAGGCCAGCAGGCGCCCTCGGGGCGCGGGCGCGGGGCGGCTCATGGGGGAACCCTCGGGGAGTCGGGCGCGGCGCGGGGGCGGCGGGTCCGCCCCGGGGCCACCGTACCGGGCGGGCGGTGGCGGTCGCAAGCGGCCTAGGCAGGCTGGGAGGCATCTGCTAGGGTCCGCGCCGCAGTGTCAGGGTCGGGATCGGCCTGCGCGCCCGGGGCGGCTCGAAGCGAAAGGGCCGCCGGGGGACGACGCGGTCGGGTGCCGAGGGGGCCCAGGGATGGGCCCGAGGACCATGAGCGATGCAGGACCCTCGGCGGGCGGACGGCGCCGGGGCCAGGGCCCGGCGCCAGGACGGCCCGGGGCCCGATCCGGGAGTCGCGGCGTGCGGGTGCGATCGGCGCCGGCGGCCGTGACGGCGTCGGGCCGGGTGCGGGACGCCTCGGGCTGGTGGCGGCGCGAGCCGCTGGCCGGGCCGCCGATGCCGCTGCTGCGGCCGGGGCCGCGCTCGACGATGTTCTTCCCGCTGGTCGTCCTGATCGCGGTGCTGCCCGGCCTGTACGCGCTGCGGCACTGGGACCTGATCCCGCCGGCGCCGTGGTGGGGCCTGCGCGGGCTGGCGGTGCTCGACGGCCGCTGGCTCGACCAGTCGAGCCTGCCCGACGTGGGGCCCGAGTCGGAGGCGCGGGCCTATCGCGCGGTGGCCATGCAGCCGCCCTTGTACGCCTGGCTGGAGGCCGTGGCGCTGGCGCTGAGCCCGATGCGGGCGCCGGTGGCGACCGTCGTGCCCAGCTACCTGGCGGGCATCGCCGTGGTGCTGCTGGTCTACGCGCACGGCCGGCTCTGGCGCGGGCCGGCGCTGGGGGCGGCCGCGGCGCTGCTGACGGGGTTCAACCGCGAGCTGCTCAAGCAGATGCAGCAGGCGACCCCCACGACGCTCTGCCTGGCCGGCACCCTGGGGGCGCTCTACGTCTACGCCCGCTCGACCCGCGCCGAGGCCGGCGCCCGGGCGCTGGTGCGGGGGGCGCGGGCGGCGCTGGCGGGGCTCTGCCTGGGCCTGGCGCTGCTGTCGGTGGGGCTGGTGAGCCTGCTGGTCGGGCCGATCATCCTGCTGCACCGCGGCCTGCTCGGGCCCGACCCCTGGCCCAGCCCCCGGCTCGACCCGGGGGCGCAGCGGCGGGCGCGGTGGCGGGCTGCCGGCGGCCTCGGGCTCGCGATCGCCGTGGGCCTGGCCGTGGCGCTGGCGATCGCCCTGCCCTGGCACCTGCTGATGGCGAGCCGCTACGGCTCGGGGTTCGTCGGGTCGCTGCTGGCGCCGCTGTACTCCGGCGGCGAGGGCCCGCGCGGTCTGACCGCCCGGCTGGCGATGCTGGCCCCGGCGAGCCTGCCCCTGGCCCTGCTGGGCGCGGCGCGGGCCGCCCGGCTGGTGCTGACCCACGACCGCGACCACCCGCCCGCGGTCGCCGGGGCGCTCTGGCTGGCGTGGTTCGCGGTGGCGGCGATCACCCCGGCGTTCCTGCCGGCCGGCCCCAAGCCGGTGCTCGACCTGATCCTGCTGGTGCCGGTGAACCTGCTGGCGGCCCAGGCGATGCTCGACCTGGCCAGCCGGCGGATCCCGGCGCGGGCGATCGCCTGGCTGGCGCCGGCCACGGCGCTGGCGCTGGCGTGGTGGGGCAGCGCGCCGCTGCGGCAGGCCGTCGCCGAGCTCCGGGCGGGCCATGCCCCCGACGTGGCGACGCTCTGGAGCCTGCACGTCGGCCTGGACTTGCTCGTCGTCTTCGCCCTGCTGGCCCGCGGCCTGGACCGCTGGGCCCGCCGCCGCGACGACCGCCGTCGGCTGGTGCTGGGCGGGTTCCTCGGCCTGGTCGTGCTCACCACGGTCGCCACCGGCGTCAGCGAGATCCGGTTCCGGCACCGCGAGACCGCCGACCTGCTGGCCCTGCGCACCGCGATCCTCCGCCGCCAGGCCGTGCGGCCGTTCAGCGTGCTCGCCGTCGTCGGGCCCCAGGCCGACCCGGTCTGGTCGGTCGACGACGCCACCGCCCCGCGCCCCGGGGGCCGGCTCCGGTTCCTGCTCCGCGCCACCCTGCCCGACCTGCGGCAGCACGACCTCCGCGCCACCGACGCCCTGGCCGACCTGCCCGACGGCCGCCGCCTGGTCATCCTCGCCGGCGCCGAGGACCGCCTGCCCTACGCGCTCCAGGCCCGCCTCGGCCTGGAGGCCATCCACCCCGGCCGGCTCGGCGTCCTCGACGCCTACGCCACCCCCGCCGAGACCGAGCGCCCGGCGCGACGCTGATATGTCATTGAGAAACTGGGGTTGAGTGAATTGGATCTGAGTCCGATAAGAGCCTCATGGTCACAACACCTTCCCCTCCTGGTGCCCCCGTGGCGCGGCGGTCGCTGACGCTGCCGCCGGCCATCGCCCCGCTCGGCCTGGCCGCGCTGGCCGTGCTGTACCTGGCCCCGGCGCTGCAGACCGGGTACTGGGCCGAGGACGTGCTGTACTCGATGGCGCGGGGCGACCTGCGGTTCGAGGGCATTGGCCTGGGCGAGCGGGCCGTGCAGCGGCTCGTCGAGGTGATCGGGCTGGGCCGGTTCGCGCCGCTGAACCCCCTGCTCCAGATCGTGGTGCACGCGCTGGCCCCCGACGTCTGGTGGTACAAGGCGTGGACGGTGGCGCTGGCGGCGGTCGACCTGCTGCTGTTCCACACCCTGGTCGGCCGGCTGAGCGGCCAGGCGGGGCTCGCCACGCTGGCCGGCCTGATGGCCGTCGGGCTCTGGCAGTTCCGCCTCGCCTCCGATGCCCTGCTCGGCTACCACGGCCAGATGCAGGTCGTGACGGCGATCCTGCTCGGGGCGCTCCTGGCGTTGCATGCGTTCCTGTGCGACGGACGACGGCGCTGGCTGGTGCTGAGCGTGCTCCTGGTGCTGACCAACGCGTTGATCTACGAGGTGACCTATCCCCTGGTCGCGCTGCCGCTGCTGCTGATCGCCCACGATCGCCAGTCGTGGCGCACGCGATTGGCCCTCGGGACACCCTACGTGGCGGTGGTGGCGGCCTGCGGAGTGGCGGCGCTGCTGGTCCGGCGCTGGAACCCGAGCACGTTCTACATCCACCGCACCAACTTCGCGCCCGGCTACCTGGCCGAGAACGTGGCCCGCCAGGTGGCCGCGTGCCTGCCCTGGAGCTACCTGCGGCACGACCCGCACGAGGTCATCGCCAAGAGCACGAGCCCGGCCGCGCTCTGGCTCGGGCTGCTGCGGGGTCAGGCCCTGGGCGTGGTGCTGCTCACGGCCGGTCTCTGCGGGCTGGCGCTGTGGCGGCGCCCCGGCGCCGGGCCCGAGGCGCCCGGGCGACCGTGGGGCCCGCGCGGCCTGGTGACGCTGGGGGGGCTGCTGGCCGTGCTGCCGGCGCTGCTGGTGGCGCCCAGCGAGTTCCACCGCAATTCGAGCCCGCCGGGCGTGGGCTGGGTGCAGATTTACATCCAGAGCTTCGGCGGGGCGCTGGTGCTGGCCGCCCTGGCCTGGGCCGCCCTGGGCCGCTGGGCGCGGCACCCCGGACCCGCCGTGCCGGCCCGCTGCGCCGCGCTGACGCTGGCCGTGGTCCTGCTGGTGGGCCTGACCGACCGGGCCAACCAGATCGTGGCGGTCACCTACAACGCGCCGCCCGACTCGCGGTTCTTCGCGCCGATCGCCGCGGACCACATCGCCGTCTGGCACTACCACCGATTGAACCTGGAGACCGCGCTGCAGGCCGGCCTGGCCGACCCGGTCCCCGACGGCGCGGCGGTCGTCCTGGTCCACGAGTACCCGGCCTGGTTCTCCGGCTATCACGCGCAGCCGTTCTTCGCCATGCACGCCGGTCGCCGCATCGTCGCCCTGCCGCCCGACCCGGCCGAGCGGATGGCCTGGACCCGCACCACCCCGACCACGCCCAGCCGGCCGATCGCCGGCTCCGACCCGGAGCCACCCACTTACCGCCTTCGCGACCTCTGCGCCGGCCGTGGCATCGGCTTCGTCGCGCTGGCGCGGACCTTGCCCCCGGCCTCCGGAGGATCACCGCCGCCGCCCGAGCCGATCCGCCTGTTCGTGCGCGATCCGGGGCTCGGCCGACCCGGTGGTGCGGGTCGGATGCGGGTGCTGGCGGAGGGGCCCATCCCGCTGGACCGCGCGGTGGCCGAGCTGGAGCGGATCGCCGCGGGGCCCGACTGGGTGCTCCTGGCGCTCGACCCGACGCTCGACCCCGACTCGGTCCGCGTCGAGTTCGCCACGCCGACCCCGGCGGTGGCCGCCGGGCCCGGGGCCCCCACCCGGCCGGGCCAATCCGCGAGCCTGAGCCCCGATCCGTCCGGCGGAGCCGTGCGATGACCGATCCGAGGCGCCGGGCCTGGTGGCGGCAGTGGGACGTCCGGCTGGTCGGCCTGGTCGCGCTGGCGGTGCTGTTCCTGGCGCCGACGTTGCAGACCGGGTACACGTCGGAGGACGTGGTCTACTCGCTGGTGCCCGGCGAGCTGCAGATCCGCGGCCTGAGCCTGGCCGACCGCGCCCTGGAGTGGGCCGGCGAGGTGGTCCGCATGGGCCGGTTCGCGCCCCTGAACCCGATGCTGCAGATCACGGTTCATGGCCTGATGCCGGGGCTGAGGGCGTATCGCGCCCTGGTCCTGGCCGCGGTGCTCGTCGACCTGATCCTGTTTTATGCCCTGGTGCGCCGCCTCGGTCGCGATCCGGACTTCGCGCTGCTGGCGGCGACGCTGGCGATCGGGCTCTGGCAGTTCCGGGTCTTCAGCGACGCGATCCTGAGCTACCACACCCAGATGCAGGTCGTGACCGCCGGGGCGCTGGGCTCGCTGCTGGCGCTGCAGGTGGCCCTCGACACCGGCCGGCGGCGCTGGCTGGTCGTCAGCGTGCTGGCGCTGCTGGTCGGGGCCCTGGTCTACGAGATCGCCTATCCGCTGATCGCGATCCACCTGCTGCTGATCGCGCGGGCTCGCCCCCGCTGGGGCGACCGCTGCCGGTGGATCGCGCCGTTCGTCCTCACGGTCGCGGCCCTGGCCGCCACGACCCTGGCGCTGCGACGGATCTATCCGCAGACGCTGTACCTGCCCGAGCCCGAGTTCGCCACGGGGGGCTACCTGGCGGGGGTCTGGCATCAGGTGCAGGCCGCGCTGCCGCTGAGCTACCGCTGGTGCGACCCGCACAAGGTCCTGGCCCTGCAGTTTCGCCCCTGGGCGTGGTGGCACCGGCTGGAGCAAGGCGCGACGCCCCTGGTGCTGCTGCTGGCCTTCGGCCTGGTGCTGGCCGCGCTCGGCCATCGCCGCCCCGCCCGCCCGCCCGTCATGCCCGGCCCGGAGGCCCCGCCGGCGCCGGGGCCAACCCCGGCCCTGGCGCCCGCGCAGGCGCGGGTCGAGCTGGGGACGCTGGCCCTGGTCGGC
>CAZUZD010000219.1:0-10676 GCA_964624465.1 uncultured Isosphaeraceae bacterium | reverse complement strand
ACCGACCTCGCTCCGCCGGCCCCGACCGTGGCCCCGGAGGGCCAGCCGGCCGCCGCCGCTCCGCCGCCGAACGGGCTGGAGGTGCTCATCACCCGGAGGACGCGGGTGGCCGTCCACGCCCGCTCCCCGGAGGGGACCGACCTGTACGGCGTGGCCTCGTACAGCTCGCCCGACGACCGGCCCAGCGGCACCGGCGCCTCGCCGCGCGGCCTGGCAGCGCCGGCCGGGCCACGGATGACGAACTTCACCAACATCCGCCTGGGCTCGTACGTGAGCGTGCGGTACATGACGGTCGACGGCGTGGCCTACGCCCTCAACGTCAACCTGATCGAGCTGCCGATCCTCGGCCCCGACGCCGCCGGACGGGACCCCGGCCTGGAGCCGAACGGCGCGGGTGCCGGTGCTGCCGGCCGTCCCGCGGGCCGGGCCCCCGCGGCCGGCGCCGCCCCGGCCCCGACCGGGCCCCGCAACGAGCGGGAGCTGGACCGCGAGGTGCTCGAACGACCGAGCGACGACGGCCGCCGGAACCCCCGCGACCCGAAGGCCCCCACGATCCCGAACACGCCGTCCGGCCCGACCGGACCGGGCTGAGTCGGGACCGAGACGTGCCCGCCGGGCAGCTGCGAGCCAGTCGCCCGCCCGGCGGCATCCTCCAGGTTTGCTCCCCGAGCATGTGGCTCAGACCGACAGCGCAGCCGGCAGGCCGCGCGAGCCGGTGCGGAGGGCCTCCGCCAGGCGATCGAAGGTCGAGGGCGCGTCGCCATCGAAGGCGAACCGCACGGGCAGGCCGACGACGCGGGTGGCGCCCCGGCGGAGCAGCGGGCGCCGCAGGGCGGCCATGAGCCGGGATTCGACCAGCGCGGTGACCCGCCAGCCGGGCCGGCCGGTCTCGCCCAGCACCTCGCCGCGCACGATGTGGCGGGCTCCCCGCTCGCGGAGCAGCTCGGCCACGCTGGCGGCACCGTCCTGCGCGGCCTGGGCCGGCAGGTTCGACTCGGTCGGGTCGCCCACCACCTCCAGGTGCAGCCAGCCCTCGGTGGCGCGGACGCCGTCGATGGCGTCGAGCACCACCGCCAGCGGGCCGGCGTCCCCCTCCTCGACCAGCGTGCGCAGGCTGGGCGCGTGGCCGATCAGGCACGAGGCCGAGTCGAGCACGCGGCCCTCCTCGATCTCGCGGAGCCGGTTGTCCTTCAGCGTCGTGCCCGAGCTGGTCAGGTCGACGATGATGTCGGCGATGCCCAGGCTCGGGTGCAGCTCCAGCGCGCCGTCGGAGGCGATCACCTGGTAGTCGTGCAGGCCCCAGCGGCGGAAGTGCGCCTTGGTGAGCGCGGGGTACTTCGTCGAGACCCGGAAGCTCTTGCCGGCGGCGTGGAACTCGGCCGTCAGGTCGACCAGGTCGAGCATGTGGGTCACGTCGATCCAGCTCTCGGGCACCGCGACCACCAGCCGGCAACCGCCGTAGCCGAGGTCGCCCACGACGACCTGCGAGTCGGGTGCCTCGCCGGCGCGCTCGGCGAAAACGTCCATGCCGGTGACGCCAAGGTGGCAGCGGCCCTCGTCGACCTGGGTGACGATGTCGCTGGGCCGCATGAATACGACGTGGAACCGCGGGTGCCCGGCGATCGTCGCCTCGTACTGGCGGTCGCTGGCGCGCTTGACCTTGTAGCCGGCGGTGCGGAGGATCTCGACGATCCCCTCGTACAGGTGCCCCTTCGACGGCAGGGCCAGGCGGATCGGGTCGATGAATCGGCCGCTCATGCGCGGGGCTCCGGGACGCTGCCGTGGGCGAGTCGGATCAGGGGGTCGGCCGGATCGGCGACCCAGCGGGCGCCGTCCCACGCGAACCAGGCCAGGCCGCCGGTCTCGAACCGGGGCCCGAGGACGACCACCAGCGCGGCCGCTCCGCGCTCGCGGGCAGCCCGCTGGGCCTCGGCCGTCGCGCCGGCCCCGGCCACCGCGTCGACGCCGATGATCGGCCCTCCGTCGTGCCAGCGGCCGTCGTCGAGCCGTCGCAGGTCGACGATCAGGCCCAGGGCGTCGTCGAGCCCGGCGGGTGCGGCGGCGACCAGGCAGCCGCGAGCGGTCGCGACATCCTGGCCGGTGCCGCGGGCGGCGAGCGCCTGGGCGAGCCGCTCCAGGCCGATGGCGAAGCCGACGCCGCGGTCGTCGCGGGCGGGATCGCCGCCGAGCACGCGGGCCAGGCCGTCATAGCGACCGCCGCCGCCGACCGAGACCGGGCCGGTCGGGGTCGTGACGGTCAGCTCGAAGATCATCTGCGAGTAGAAGCCGATGCCGCGGCCGAAGCCCAGGTCCAGCTCGATGCGGTCGGCGGGCACGCCGGACTGGTCGAGCCGGCGGACCAGTTCGCGGAGCCCGGCGACCGACTCGGGGGCGCTGGTGTCGAAGGCGTCGGCGATCTGCTCCAGGACCACGCCGGCCGGGCCGCGCAGGTCGGCCAGGCGGTGGACCAGGTCACGGACCGAGCCCAGGACGCCGTTGAGCGTGTGCGCCAGGTCCCACTTCCGGCGCAGGCGGCCCAGGATCTCGTGCCCGGAGCGGCGGCCGGTGACGTCGGGGACGAGCTGCTTGAACAGGCGATCGACCTGCCGGCTGTCGGTGTGCCGGCTCGGGGACAGGGCCTCGACGGGCTCGCTCTCGGCGGCCTCGAGCCAGCCGGCGAATTGCTCCAGGGCCGACTCGAGCGCGGCCACCCCGCGACCCTCGGCGGCGGCCAGGCTCAGCGTCTCGACGAGCGCCGCGCGGGCCGAGGGGGGCAGGCCGGAGCGGTCCAGCAGCTCGAGGATCAGCCCGACGTGCCCGATCCGCACGGTGACGTCGGGCAGGCCGACGCTGGCCAGGGCCGCCACGGCCAGGGCGATGACCTCGGCGTCGGCGACCGGCCCGGGGGCGCCCAGGAGCTCGACGCCCACCTGGGTGAACTCGCGGAGCACCTCGGGCTGCGGGTCGGGCTCGAAGCGGAAGACGGGGCCGGCGAGGCTCACGCGCCACGGCAGCGGCGGCGGCTCGGGGGCCTCGACGTAGGCCCGCACCAGGCCGGCGGTGAGCTCGGGCCGCAGGCAGAGCCGCGCCTGGTGGGCATCGGCCAGCTCGAAGAGCCGGGCCACGATGCCCGCGCCGCTCTTGCGCTCGTGCAGCTCGGTGAACTCCAGCACCGGCGTCTGCACGGGCTCGTAGCCGGCCGCAGCGAAGCGCTCCAGGAGCCGGGCCTGGAGCGTGGCCAGCGGGGCCTGGACGGCCGGTAGCCGGTCGCGGGTGCCACGGACCGGGCCGATCGGACGTTCTCGGTGTTCGGGCGGTGGGGACATGCTCAACTCGGGCGGCCGGGCCGCCAGGCCACGGGCGGAGGGATCGACGCGGAGGTTCGAAACGGGCTCAGGCGCCAGCCTGGCCGGCGGCGGCCAGGGCGTGGACGACGGCGGCCTCCAGCTCGGCCCAGGGCAGCGCCTTCTGCTCCTGGCGGGTGGCCAGGTCGCGGAGGTTGAAGACCTCCTGCTGCACCTCGTCGGGGCCGACGATCAGGCCCAGCCGGTGGCCACGGGTCGAGCCGTAGCCGAGCTGCTTGCCGACCTGGATCGCGTCCGGGAAGACCTCGGCGCCGATGCCAGCGGCCCGCAGCCGGGTGGCCAGCCGCACCAGGGCCACGGGGTCGACGCCCGGGAACTGCGCGATCAGCACGGGGGCGGGCGCAGCCGACTTGCCCAGCCAGCCGGCCTCGTCCATCAGCGCCAGCAGGCGGTCCAGGCCGATCGAGGCCCCCACGCCCGGCAGCTTGCGGCTGGTGAACAGGCTGGCGAGGTTGTCGTAGCGGCCGCCCGAGGCGACGCTGCCGAACCGCTCCCAGCCGTCGACGGTCGTCTCGAAGACGACGCCGGTGTAGTAGTCGAGCCCGCGCGCCAGGCCCAGGTCGATCCGGAGCCGCTCGGCCGGCACGCCGCCGGCGTCCAGCAGAGCCGCGATCTGTCGCAGGTTGGCGATGCCCTCGGCGGCGCGGGGATGCTGCCCCAGCTCGGCCTCGGCGAAGTCGAGCACCTCGACGCCGCCGCGCCCCTGCTCGACGAACGCCAGTACCCGCGCGGCCTGCTCGGCCGTCAGGCCCGCGCCGGCCGGTCCCGTCTCGCCGGGGACCCGGGTCAGCTCCTGGGAGACCCCCTCGATGCCGATCTTGTCGCGCTTGTCGATGGCCCGCAGCACCGCGCCCAGGCGGTCGGCCAGGCCGAGGGTGGCGAGCAGGCCGTCGAGCACCTTGCGGTTGTTCAGCGCGATGGTGAAGGCGGGCACGCCGGCGGCCGTCAGGCAGGCGAAGATGAGCTGCGCGGCCTCGGCGTCGGCCAGCGGGCTCTCGGTGCCCAGGGTATCGAAGTCGCACTGCACGAACTCGCGGAACCGCCCCTTGGCGGGCCGCTCGCCGCGGAAGACCGAGCCGATGGCGTACCGCTTGAACGGCACCCCCAGCTCCTCGACGTGCTTCGCGATGAACCGGGCCAGCGGCACGGTCAGGTCGAACCGCAAGGCCAGCTCGCCGGGGGTGCCGCCCTTGTTCGTGACCTCGAAGATCTGCCGCAGCACCTCGTCGGAGCCCGCCCCCTTGCCGGTCAGGACCTCCATGCGCTCGATGTGCGGCGTCTCGATCGGCAGGAATCCGAAGCGGCCGAAGGCCTCGCGGAAGCTGCGGAGCATGCGCTCGCGGGGGATCATCTGCGCCGGCGGGACGTCACGGAGCCCGCTGGCGACGCGGGGATCGATCATGGCAGGGCTCAATCCATCCTGGCGCGGCCGGGCCGGCGCACCGCAAGGGAGGGCGGCTCGAAACGAAGTCGCCCATGCTAGCAAACGCCGCCCGCCCCCGCCACCGGACCGCGTCGTCCGGATCAGGGGGGCAGCATGTCCCGCACCATGCCGTACGCCACGGTCAGGATGCCGAGCAGGCCCAGGACCACCCACCAGAACGGCCGGTCGGCCCAGGGGCTGTTTGAGGCCTCCGGGTCGGCGCCGCAGTGCGGGCAGCGCGGGCTGCCCTCGAAGACCTCGGCCCGGCACGAGCGGCAGGGCCAGGTGTCCGGCCCAGCGTCCTCGTCGTCGCCGAGGTCGTCGTCCGGCGGCTCGTCGGGATCGTCCCAGTCGTCGGTGTGCCGGAGCATGGCGGCGGCTCGTCCCCGGGGTTCGGTCAGGCCAGGATCTCGCGGATCACCCGGCCGTGCACGTCGGTCAGGCGGCGGTCGATGCCGTCGTGGCGGAAGGTCAGCCGCTCGTGGTCGATGCCGAGTAAGTGCAGGATCGTGGCGTGGACGTCGTAGCCGGTCGTCGGGCTCTCGGCGGCGCGGTACGACCACTCGTCGCTGGCGCCGTGGGTCACGCCCCCCTGGATCCCGCCGCCGGCCAGCCAGTTGGTGAACGTGTCCGGGTTGTGGTCGCGCCCCTTGCCCCCCTGGCTGCACGGCATGCGGCCGAACTCGGTGGTCCAGAGGATGATCGTCGAGTCGAGCAGGCCGCGGGCCTTGAGGTCCTGGATCAGCGCGGCCGCGGGGCCGTCCATGCTCCGGCCCATGTCGCCGTGGTCGCGGGCCAGGTCCTCGTGCGAGTCCCAGTTGCGGCGCGGGAAGCCGTTGTCGGCCCCGCTCCACACCTGCACGAACCGCACCCCGCGCTCCAGCAGCCGCCGGGCCACCAGGCAGTTGCGGCCGAAGTCCTCCGTCACCGGGTCGTCCAGGCCGTACAGGTGCTTCGTCACCGCCGTCTCGCCGGCCAGGTTCAGCACCTCGGGCGCGCTGAGCTGCAAGCGGGCGGCCAGCTCGTAGGAGGCGATCCGCGCATCGAGCCGCGAGTCGCCGGGCCGCGCGGCGGCGTGGCGGCGGTTGAGCCCGTTCAGCACATCCAGCGTCTCGCGCTCGGCGTCGGCCGAGAGCCCCGCCGACTCGGGCGGGAACAGGTCATAGATCGGGTTGGCGGCGCCCGGCTTGACCATCGTCCCCTGATGCTGGGCCGGGAGGAACGCCGCGCCCCAGTTGGCCGGGCCGTTGGGGGCGAACCCGCGCGAGTCGGGCAGGACGACGAACGTCGGCAGGTCGGCGTTCAGCGTGCCCAGACCGTAAGAGGCCCAGGCTCCGATGCTCGGGAATCCGGGGCGGATGAACCCCGTCGTCTGGAGGAACGTCGCCGGCCCGTGCACGTTCGACTTCGCCACCATCGCCGGCAGGAACGCCATGTCGTCGACGCAGCCGGCCAGGTTCGGCACCAGGTCGCTCATCCACTTGCCGGAGTCGCCGTGCTGCTTCCAGGCCCAGGGGCTCTGCATCACCGCGCCCGGGGCGCTCTGGAACAGCTCGACCTTGCCGCCGGGATCGAACTTCTCGCCGTGCTTCTGGATCAACAGCGGCTTGTAGTCGAACGTATCGCACTGGCTGGCCGCGCCCGACATGAACAGCTGCACGACGCGCTGAGCCTTCGCCCGGTGATGCACGCCGCCGTTCAGGTCGGCCCGGGGCCTCGGCGGCGTGGCGGGCCCGTCGGCGGCCAGCGCCGCGTCGGCGGCGAGCAGGTGTGCCAGCGCCACGCCGCCCAGGCCACCGCCGTAATGCCAGAGGAACTCGCGGCGGGTGGTGGGGGGTAGCGCCCGGTGCGTCGAGGGGCGGCGATCGCGGGCCATCGGGGCGTCTCCGGCGGTGCATTGCGGTGCGGGTCGGGCGGGCCGAGCGATCAGTCGACGAACACGAACTCGTTGGCGTTGAACAGCAGCCGCGCCAGCGCGGGCAGGCCGCGGCGCCTGGCGTAGTCGATCAGCGCCGCCCGCTCGGCCGGCTCGGGGGCTCGGCCCAGGGTGCGGCGCAGGGCGGCGGTCACGGCGGCCTCCGGGTCGTCGCCGGCCTCGGCCTGAATCCGATCGGCCAGCGCCTGGGCCTGGGCGAGCATGAACGGGTCATTGAGCAGGGCCAGCGCCTGCAACGCCGTGAGCGTCTCGCTCCGCACCGGCAGGTTCGTGTTCGGGTCCGCACCGTCGAGGCAGTCGAGGAACGGGTTCGGGACGCTCCGCACCGTGAACCGGTACACGGCGCGCCGGAACCCCTCGGGCCGCACGATCGCCTGGGGGTCGAAGTGATCGTAGATCGGCGAATGGTCGTCCTTGAACCGGAACACCTCGAAGCCGGGCCCCCCCATGCGGGTGTCGAGCCGGCCCGAGGCCGCCAGCACCGCGTCGCGCAGCTCCTCGGCCTCCAGCCGCCGCCGGTTCTGCCGCCAGAGCAGCGTGTTGCCGGCATCGACCTGATCGGCCGTGGAGTCATCGGCGGTGCCCTGCCGGTACGCCGCGCTCTGCACGATCTGCCGGTGCAGGCCCTTGAGCGACCGATCGCCGTCGCGGAGCCCCGCCGCCAGCCAGTCGAGCAGCTCCGGATGCGTCGGCGTCGTGCCGTTGCGGCCGAAGTCGTTGGGCGACGCGACCAGGCCGCGGCCGAAGTGGTACTGCCAGACCCGGTTGGCGATCGACCGCCAGGTGAGCGGATTCGTGGGGCTGGTGATCCAGTCGGCCAGCGCTGCCCGGCGGGCCGCCTCGGGCTGACTGGCCGTGGCGGCGAAGTCCGGATCGAGGCCCGGCACGCAGGCCAGCGCCCCCGGCTCGACGGGCTCGCCGGGCTGCTCGACATCGCCGCGGGCCAGCACCCGGATCGGTCGGGGTTCGCGTGGCACGGGCGCATAGACGCTGTCGGTCGGAACCGTGCCCGCCAGGACCTTCTCGGCCAGAGCGAGCCCGGATCGGGCTCGTCCGATTGCGTCCAGCAACGCGGGGCCGATGGCCGCCTCACGCTGCTCGCGCCAGTGGCGTTCCTGGCCCTGCATGCTCAACAGCAGCCCCAGCCGGTACTGCTGGAGGTTGTCGATCGTCTCGGGCAACGGATGACGGCTCGAATGCCCATCGACCAGAAACCGCGTGTGCCAGCGGCCGGCGTCGATCGTGCTGCTGGCCTGCACCGGGGCATTGCGGGCCACATTGGCGCCGGCGGAAACCACCTGCACCTCGCCCAGTGCGAACACGAAATCACCGGTCCGCGGCCACAACCGCGTCGCGGTCACCCGGACGTAGCGAGCCGTCACCGCCTGGGGCTGGATGACGTAGGGTCGATCCGCCTGACGCTGATCGTCGGGTGTTTCCACGCGGGCGATCTGGACCGGCTTCCCGAAGTCGGCCTCGTCGCAGACCTCGACGCGGAAGCTCGGGGGGAACCCGAACCCAGGGGTATCGGGAAAGTCCGTCGGTCGGGCCGGCACCAGCACAACGGTCTGGATCGGCACCGCCCGACCCAGGTCGACCTGCACCCACTCGGTGGCATCGGGCGTGGGGTGGATCGCCGAGTGAAACCCGTTCGACGGGCTGGTCCCCTGGGGCAGTTGTGTTTCGACCCGTTCGAGCTCGACCCTGTGGGTCTCGAGGTTTTCCTCCGCCTTCTCCAGATCGGGCGAGCGTCGCGTTTTCGCCTGTGCCTCGGCCCACTTCAGGTCAGCGGCCGCCGCGTCCCGAGCCGCCACCAGCTGAGCCCGCCTCTTGGCCGCTTCGGGGCTCTCGTACGGGCGATTGCCGCGGTCGACGCCGGCGAAGACGGCCTGGAGGCGGTAGTAATCGCGCTGGGAGATCGGGTCGAACTTGTGGTCGTGGCAGCGGGCGCAGTGGACCGTCAGGCTGGTAAATGTGGACATGGCGTTGGTCACCATGTCGTCGCGGTCGACCAGCCGCGTCTTCTCCTTCTCGACGGTGCCCTCGCGCAGCTCGGCGTGGCCGACGAAGTCCCACGGGCCGGCCGCGATGAACCCGGTGGCGATCACCCCGCGCGGGTCGCCCGGCGTGCGCACGTCGCCGGCGAGCTGCTCGGTCACGAACGTGTCGTAGGGCGTGTCGTCGTTGAGGGCGCCAATGACGTAGTCGCGGTAGAGCCAGGCGCGGTCGCGGCGCTTGTCCTTGTCGTAACCGTGCGTGTCGCCGTAGTGGACGATGTCGAGCCAGTGCCGCCCCCACCGCTCGCCGTGGTGGGGCGAGGCGAGCAGGCGATCCACCAGCCGCTCGTACGCATCGGGCCGGTCATCCGCCGCGAACGCGTCGACCTGCTCGGCCGTCGGCGGCAGGCCGGTCAGGTCGAACGTCAGCCGGCGGATCAGGGTGCGACGGTCGGACTCGGGTCGGAAGGTGAGCCCCTTGGCGTCCAGAGCGGCCAGCAGGAACGCGTCGATCGGCCCCCGGCCCCGAGCGGGATCGCGAACCACCGGCACGGCCGGCGACCGCAGCGGCTGGATCGCCCACCACGGGCCTGCGTCGGCCTTGCGTTCGACCAGGGTCGTGCCTTCGGGCCAGCGGGCGCCGGCGGCGATCCAGCGGCGGACGGCGGCGACCTCGGCCTCGCTCAGCGCCGGCCCCCCCTTGGGCATGGCCGCCTCGGGGCCCGTGATCTGGTCGATGAGCCCACTCTCGTCGGGCTGGCCGGGCTCGATCACGGGGCCGCTCTGACCCCCGCGCCGCAGGGCCTCGGCCGTGACCAGCGACAGGCCACCCTTGGTGGCCGTCCCGCCGTGACAGCGGACGCACTTCGCCTCGAACAGGGCCACGACCGCCGCGAAGTCGGCGGCGTCCCGTCCGGGTTCCGGGGCCTGACCGCACAGCGTGGCGATCAGCAGCAGGGGCGCGACGCTCATCCGGTGGCCTCCGGGGCGAACTGGGGGGGCATGGCCGCAGACTCGAGCGCCTCGTCGGGCCCGGCCTCGGGCTCGGAGGCCGCCTCGGCGTCGGGGCCCGGCGCGGGCGGATCGGGCCGCTGGCGGTCCTCGATCCGGGTGAGCACGAACCAGACGGGCAAGAGCACGCACGGCAGCGAACCGAGCGTCAGCCCCAGGCCGATCAGGGGCCAGGTCTGCCACGATCGGGGCCAGAGATCGAGCAGGACGCTGGGGATCAGGAACATCCAGTTCAGCACGACGAGCAGGGCGATCCAGGGCCCCAGCCGGTCGGCCAGGCTCTTCGGCCCGCCGACCTGGATCGCCCGCGAGCGACTGAGCATCCAGAACAGCGGGAACGCGACGTACGTCAGCAGGCCGAGCAGGATCAGTCCCTGCCACGTGCAGCAGGCGGCGACGATCGCGGCCAGGAGCAGGCCGTCGGAGAGGGTCGGTCGCAGGCCAGGACGGGCGGCGCTCACGTCAGGACCTCGCGGATGACCTTGCCGTGCACGTCGGTCAGGCGGCGATTGGCCCCGTTGTGGTAGTAGGTGAGCTGGGTGTGATCGAGCCCGAGCAGGTGCAACACGGTGGCGTGGTAGTCGTGCACGTCGATGACGTCGACGGCCGCCTGGTGGCCGAAGTCGTCGGTCGCGCCGAAGCTGAATGGGGCCTTCACGCCGGCGCCAGCCATCCAGGCCGTGAACCCCTTGGGGTTGTGGTCGCGGCCCTCGGCGCCCTTCTGGAACGTGGGCATGCGGCCGAACTCGGTGGTCCAGAGCACCAGCGTGTCGTCGAGCAGGCCCCGCGCCTTCAGGTCGATCAGGAGCGCCGCCGCCGGCTGATCCAGGATCGGCCCGTGGCGGTCGTAGTCCGACTTGATCCGCTTGTGGCCGTCCCAGTTCAGGTTGCCTTCCCCCATCGCGAAGGCGCCATTGAAGAGCGTGACGAACCGGACCCCGCGC
>CAZUZD010000218.1:0-10684 GCA_964624465.1 uncultured Isosphaeraceae bacterium | reverse complement strand
GGTTGTGATCGAAGCTCACCGTGGGCGGGTCGACCAGCCCCCGCGACTCGCAGCGGCCCTTGACGCGCGCGGCCAGCTGCCGGTACGCGCCGTGGCGGGCGCCGCCCAGGCGTGCGATCAGGCCGGTCAGGAAGCGGACGAGGCCGTAGAGCACAAGAACCACCAGCGCTGTCGCGATCAGGGGCGGCATCCGCGCCTCGTGCTCCGGACCCGGCGTCCGGTCCCGCACCGGGGGAGCCCCCGATGTGGCTGGGCCGATCGGCCCCCCAGTCTAAGGCCCCGCGCCGGCCTTCGGCAACGCGCCGGCTCCTTCGGCATCAGGAAGTTGCCGACAGCGCGATCGACGGGACGAAGGAGCCGCCGGCGCACGTCCGGACGAGGGTGCGCGCCCTATCCGGGGGGGGCGGGGGCGGATTAGGATCGCGGGCCCGGGCACGGTGCCTGGTCGATCGGAATCTCGCCGGAGTGCCCCGCGTTGCCGAGCCCATCGAGCCCCGAGGCGGAGCTGCATCCGGGTCACGCCGCGACCGTCTCGCCCACGCTGGGCCGCCTGGCGGTGGTGGCGGCGGCGCTGTGCTGGAGCCTGGGCGGGGTGGTGGTCAAGAGCGACGCGCTCCAGTCGCTCGATCCGCTGAGCATCGCGGTCTATCGCAGCCTGTTCGCCGGGCTGGCGCTGCTGCCGTTCGTGAGGCCGTCGCGGTGGCGGCTGCCGCCGGTGCTGATCCTGGCGGCGGTCGTCTTCGGGCTCATGATCGGGCTGTACCTGGTGTCGATGCGCACGACCACGGCGGCCAACGCCATCTTCCTGATGTGCTCGGCCAGCCTCTGGCTCGTGCCGCTGGGGGCGCTGGTGCTCCGCGAGCGACCGGGCCGGCGGGCGGTCACCAGCGTGCTGCTGGCCCTGCCGGGGATCGCCGCCATCGCGCTGTTCGGCCACGGCCAGACGCCCGCCGAGTGGACTGGCGTGGGCCTGGGGCTGGCCAGCGGGCTGCTCTATGCCGTCACGATGGTCCTGATGCGGCGGCTCCGCGGGCTCGATGCGCTCTGGCTCAGCGCCGTCAACAACCTGGGCGGGGCCCTGACCCTGGCCGCCCTGACCCTGGCCAGCGGCCGGACGATCGCGCAGCCCGACGTCCACCAGGCGCTGGTGCTGGCGGGCTTCGGGATCATCCAGATGGCGATCCCCTATGCGCTGTTCGCCGTCGGCCTGCACGCCATCGGCGTGGTCGAGGCCGGCCTGATCGCGCTGCTGGAGCCGATCCTGAACCCGATCTGGGTGGCGGTCGGCACGGGCGAGTTGCCGCACCTGGCGACCGTCCTGGGCGGCCTGTCGCTGCTGGCGGCCGTCGCCTGGCAGTACCTGGGCGGGTCTCCCGGCCCGACCGCGGCGGTCGCCGCGCACGACGACGGCCCGCCCCCCCCGGAGCAGGGGGGAGACGGGCCGCGGGGGTGATCCGGGGGTCGGTCGGGGTCGACCGTCGGGAGTCGGCTCAGGCGGGCCCCGAGCCGGTGCCGGTGCTGGTGGCGGCCGGGGTCGGGTCGAGCGGCTGGCGGCCGGCGGCGCCGTCGCGGAGCTCGTGCCAGTGGCTCACGGCGGGCTCGCCCAGGCGCCAGCAGAGGTAGACCTCGCGGCCGTCGCGGAGGCTGGGGAAGTCGCAGAGGCCGTCGGGGCTCTTGAGCTCGACGCCCAGGCGCTCCAGCTCGTCGACGTAGCCGCGGAGCTGCGCCTGCTCGGCGGCCAGCTCGGCCTTGCTGGAGCTGACCTCCTCGTCGTAGGGCTCCAGGCCCTCGGAGTTCCCGCGCTTCGCGGTACCGCGGCGCGAGAGCGCGGCCAGCCGCTGCTCGAGGTCGCGCACGCGCTCCCACTGGCGGGCGATGTCGCCGACGATCGGCTGGACCAGCGGCAGCATCCGGTTGGCCTGCTCGACGCTGAAGAACTTCTTCCGGTGCGGGGCCGTTCCGGGCGCGGTGGCGGTCATGGCAAATCTCTCCTCGGATCGTCGGTCCGGTTGCGCGAGATCGGCCGTCGGGGCGGGGCGGATCGGCTCCATCCGGGACGACCCGGACCCAGTCCGGGCCCGGTCGGCCGCATCACGCAGACGACGGCGACAGCCCCCCGGCCGGGGCGGTCGGGGGGCGTCACGAGCATTATAGGAGGGGGACCCCCACCCGCAAGCCGGGCAGTCCCCCCCGGGAGTGCCGATTTTTCAACGCCCAACGGCGCGGGCCCGCCGGGCGGCCAGCGCCAGGGTCACGGCCTCGACCGGCGCGGTGTTGAAGACGTCGGCCCGTGCCAGCCCGCCGCGGCGGGCCACGCCCACGCCGTAATCGAGGTCGTCCAGGCCGTCGGCCGAGTGCGCATCGGGGTTGATGACGATCGGGATCCCGGCGGCGCGGGCGGCCCGGACGTGCACGGCGTCGAGGTCCAGGCGGTGCGGGTTGGCGTTGATCTCGATCATCGTGCCAGCCTCGGCCGCCGCGGCGATCACCGCGTGCAGGTCGACCTCGTAGCCGGATCGCGCCAGCAACAACCGGCCGGTGGGGTGGCCGAGCATGGTGACGTGGGGGTTCTGCACGGCGCGGCAGATCCGGGCGGTCATCTCGTTGCGGGGCAGCCCGAACCGCGAGTGCACGCTGGCCACCACGTAGTCGAACCCGGCGAGCACCTCGTCGGGATAGTCCAGGGCGCCATCGGCCAGGATGTCGCACTCGATGCCCTTGAAGAGCCGGAACCCGCCGGCGAACCGGGCGTTCAGGGCGTCGATCGCCGCCCACTGCTGGCGCACCCGCTCGATCGACAGGCCGCCGGCGAAGCCCGCCGAGCGCGAGTGGTCGGCAATGCCCAGGTACGTCAGGCCGCGGGCCCGGGCGGCCTCGGCCATCGCCTCCAGGGTCTCCGTGCCGTCGGACCAGTCGGTGTGGCAGTGGAAGGTGCCGGTCAGATCGGAGCGCTCGACCAGCGCCGGCGTGGCCGTGAGGGCGAACTCGCCGGCATCCTCGCGGAGCTCGGGCGGCACATACGGCAGTCCGAGCGCGGCGAACAGCGCCGGCTCGTCGGGGCAGGGGATCGGGCCGTCGGGCCCCTCCAGGCTGTACTCGTTGAGCTTCAGGCCGCGCTCCTGGGCCCGCCGCCGCATGGCGATGTTGTGCGCCTTCGAGCCGGTGAAGTAGTGCAGGGCACAGGCGAACTGGTCGTCCTGGACGCCGCGGAGGTCGCACTGCACGCCGCCGGCCAGCCGGACGCTCGCCTTGGTCGGGCCGTGCGCCAGGACCTTTGCGACCTCGGGCCGCTCGACGAAGGCGGCGAGGATCGGCACCGGGTCGGTGGCGGCGAAGAGCAGGTCGAGGTCGCCGATGGTGTCGGCCCGGCGCCTGAGGCTGCCGCAGAGCTCGGCGCGGATCACGCCCGGCTGGGCCCGCACGGCCGCGAGCAAGGGCACGGCCAGCCGGCGGGCGTCGCTCTGGAGCACCCGCTCGCCGACGGCCTCGACGAACCCGAGGCCCTCCAGGATCTTCGCCTCGGTCTTCGCCCCGAACCCCTTCAGGGGGGCGATCGCCCCCGACTCGGCCGCCCGCCGCAGGTCGGCCAGGCTCTCGATGTGGAGCGCCTCGTGGAGCTGCTGGATCTTCTTCGGCCCCAGGCCCGGGATGCGCAGCAGCGCGACCAGGCCGGGCGGGGTCTGGCGGCAGAGGTCGTCGTAGGCGGGCAGCCGGCCGGTGGTCGCCAGCTGGGTGATCTTGTCGAGCAGGGTGGCCCCGATGCCGGGCACGTCGCCGAGCTTGCCCTCGGCGATCAGGTCGCCGAGGTCGGTCGTCAGGGCCCGGAGCGCCTGGGCGGCGTTGTGGTAGGCGCGGCAGCGGAACGGGTTCTCGCCGCGCAGCTCGAGCAGGGTGCCCATGCGGTCGAGCATCTGGGCCACGCGTTCGGTGTCCATCGCGGGTCGGCTCCGGGGGATCGGGCTGGCTCGGGGGGCTGGGCCGGCCCGCGGTCGGGCGACGTGCCATTATTATGGACCGGCGTGCAGGCCGGGGGCCGGGCGGGGCGGTCGGGCCGGTCGGGTCGGGAATCTCGGAATCGCGGTTGACCGACTCCAGGGGTTTCGATAAGTTGCCGCCGCTCTGAGCCGGACCCGGTCACGTGGGCCCGTCCGGTGGGCTGTCGCAGGGGTCTCGCAGTCCGTGCGGATCCCGGCGCCGGAGCACGTCTCGACCAGGAATGGATTCCGGACGGTCACCGCCCGCGCACCCTCGCTCGACACCTTTGGATTGCAGGCAACGTGCCCGCGCCGCGGACCCAGTCCGTCGGGACGCCTTGATCCGGCCGCCGACCGTCGCCCTGCGTGCACGGGCCCCAGACGTGCATCGGGCAGGCCATGCGCCGGGTCGTCGCACACCGATCGACCCCGCGTGCCACCCCCGAGTCTCGACCGCGTTTCGCTGAGGGTTGACCGACGACACGCCCCGCGACGGGGCCCGGAGCGCTGCGGGTCTCGACGGCCCGGTTCGCCCCGATTGCCCGTCGCACGGCCGTGGTCCGCCTCAAGGAGTGAGAAGCCATGCACCGGATGCACCGCCTCATCGCCATGACCGGGGCCGCCCTGGCCGCCTGGGGCCTCTCGACGACCCCGGTTCAGGCCTCGGCCGCCTCGGCCTCGACGCTGCTGAAGCCGGACGCGGGTCGGGCCTACCCCGACATCGCCGCCGACATCAACGGCAAGATCGACTACACGTACAGCCCCGACACCCAGACGGGTGTCTTCCTCGTCAAGAACACGCCGTACCTGATCGCGGGCGGCCCGACCCAGGCCAGCGAGTTCACGATCACGCCGAACTCCGACACTGGCATCCGCAGCCAGGAGATCCGGCTGGTCGTCGACAAGAACGGCGCGATCGTCGCGGACCCGGGCAACAAGTACCAGCTCTACGGCACGATCACGACGCCCGACCAGACCTACAGCGGCCTGCTGCTGGAGGGCGTGCCCACGGCCTTCGGGTTCCAGGACCTCAACCCGGTCGGCGTCACGGGCGCGGACATCTTCGATGTGGGCCTCAAGATCACCGGGGGCGAGCTGGCGGCGAACTTCGGCTCGGAGGCGTACATGCGGATCACGCCCGAGCTGCAGAGCACCTTCGCGGGCAAGTTCGACGAGAACTTCGCCGCCGCCAAGGCGACCAGCAACACCCGCACCTACAACGCCCCCAAGCCGTTCCCGGTCCCGGAGCCGACCGCCCTGGTGCTGTTCCTGGCCGGCGGCGTGGGCCTGGCCATCCACCGTCGCCGTCGGCCACTGAGCCTCTGATCAACCCGGCCACTCGACCGCGACGGCCCGCAATGCGAAACCGGCGGCCCACCCCAGCAGGGGAGGGTCGCCGGTTTCGGTCGTTTCCGGGCCGCCGGGTCAGTCGGCGGCGAAGGTGGCCGAGAGCTTGCCGAGGGCCTCGTTCTCGATCTGACGGACCCGCTCGCGGGTCAGGCCCAGGCTCTCGCCGATCTCCTTGAGCGTCTTGGGCGGGGCGTCGTTGAGGCCGAACCGCATGCGGAGCACGGTGGCCTCGCGCTTGTCCATCTCCTCGAGTCGCCGCAGCACGAGCATCAGGTTGTCGGCCTCGACCATCTCGATGTCGGGCGTCTTGGTCCGCTCGTCCATGAGCATCTCGCCCAGGCTCCAGCCGTTCTCGGGCTGGTCGGTCTGGGGGACGAGGTTGTAGACCTTGATCGCCTTCTTGACGATGGCGAGTTTCTTCTTGGGCAGTTCCAGGACGCGGCCGATCTCCTCCATGGTCGCCGGCCGGCCCAGCTCCTCCTGCAGCTCGGCGGCGGCCCGCCGCCACTTGCAGAGCAGCTCCATCATGTAGGCCGGGATCCGGATCGGCTTGGCCGTGTTGACCAGGGCCCGCTTGATCGACTGCTTGATCCAGTAGCTGGCATAGGTACTGAACCGGGTGCCGACGTTGGGGTCGAACCCCTCGACGGCGCGGAGCAGGCCCAGGTTGCCCTCCTCGATGAGGTCCTGGAGGGCGAGCCCCTTGCCCACATACCCGCGGGCGATGTTCACGACCAGCCGGAGGTTCGCCCGGATCATGCGATCGCGGGCGGCTTCGTCCCCCTCGGCGATGCCGCGGGCGAGCATCTTCTCCTCGTCGGCCGTCAGCAGCGCCATCTCATTGATCTCGCGGAGATAGATCTCCAGCGGGCTCTGCACGCTATCTCGGCGGTGGCGTCGGATTCGGGCCATGACCGGTCCTTGTCGTCTCGGTGGGTCGCGACTGGGTCCGCCAGCGACACGTGTGGTCCGCGAACCATCGAACGAACGGGCCAGGCACCCGCTCGGCCTCCGACCGAACCCGCGCCCCTCAGGTCGACCGCGTCGGCTCGGACCCGCGCCGCTGTGGGGCGCTGGGTCCGGACGCGGATCCCTCCGTCTCGAGAGCCCGGCCGCCACCTCCCGACCCGGTCGCCGAGCGCCCCATGCTGAGGCCTCAGTCCCCGCGTCAGGCCCTCCCTCCGGCAGGCCGCTCCCGCGTTCGTTCATTGCTCACCCCATCTATCGGAGCCGCAAGCCGGGCAGGTTGAGGAGGAGTCGAGAATCTGGGAAGTCTTGGGGTTGTGAGGGTTGTTCGGGGTGGGTGGCCTGGTCGGGTTGCGAAGGCAGGGAAAGCCCCTGGGCCCGAAATGGCCGACGGGCCGGGCTCCGCAAGGGGAGCCCGGCCCGCCGGGGGAGTTCGGGGACCCCGCGCCCTGGGAGCAGGGCGGGGGCCGATGTCGCGTCGGGGTCCGGACCGGTGTTACTCGGCCTCGGGCTCGGTCTCGGCCGGGGCCTCGTCGTCCGAGCCGCCCAGGCTGAACAAGGGGCCGCCGCCGCCCAGGCCGCCCTTGAGCTCGCGGCTCTCGGGGCGGGCGGGGCTGGTGCCGGCGCTGGCCGACGGGCTGGCCGAGCCGCCCTCGGTCTCCTCGCCCTCTTCGCCCTCGACGGAGGCCTTCTTGCGGGACAGGCCGATCTTGCGCTCGCCGCGGTCGACCCGCAGGATCTTGACCTCGATCTCGTCGCCGACCCGGACGACCTCCTCGGGGCTGTCGACCTTGTGGTCGGCCAGCTCGGAGATGTGCAGCAAGCCTTCCAGGCCCGGCTCCAGCTCGACGAAGACGCCGAAGTTGGTGAGCTTGGTGACCTTGCCGTTGACCACGTCGTTGGGCTTGTAGCGGTCGGGGATGTCGGTCTCCCACGGGTCCTGCTTGAGCTGCTTCAGGCCCAGGGCGATCCGCTTGCGCTCCTGGTCGACGTTCAGGACCTGGCAGCTGACCTTCTGGCCCTTCTCGAGCAGTTCGTTGGGGTGCCCGATCTTGCGGGTCCAGCTCATGTCGGAGATGTGCAGGAGGCCGTCGATGCCCTCCTCGATCTCGATGAACGCGCCGTAGTTGGTGAGGTTCCGGACGGTGCCCTCGACCATCGTGTTCGGCGGGTACTTCTGGGCGACCTGATCCCAGGGGTTGGCCTGGGTCTGCTTCATGCCCAGCGAGATCTCCTGCTTCTCCTTGTTGATGCCGAGGACGACGACCTCGATGCGGTCGCCGATCTGCACCAGCTCGCTCGGGTGGTTGATGCGCTTGGTCCAGGACATCTCGGAGATGTGGACCAGGCCCTCGATGCCCTCCTCGAGCTTGACGAAGGCGCCGTAGGACATGACGTTGACGACTTCGCCGTTGACGCGGCTGCCAACGGGGTACTTGTCCTCGACGTTCTGCCAGGGGCTGGCCGACTTCTGCTTGAGGCCCAGGGCGATCTTCTCGCGCTCCTTGTCGACGTGCAGGACCATCACCTCGATCTGGTCGTCGATGCGGACCATGTCGCTGGGGTGATTGATCCGGCCCCAGCTCATGTCGGTGATGTGCAGCAGGCCGTCGATGCCGCCGAGGTCGACGAACGCGCCGAAGTCGGCGATGTTCTTGACGACGCCCTTGCGGACCTGGCCCGGCTCGATCTCCGAGAGGAGCTTGTGCTTCTGGATCGCGCGCTGCTCCTCGATGAGCTTGCGGCGCGAGACGACGATGTTGCGGCGACCCTCATCGATCTTGAGGATCATGCACTCGATGTCACGCTCGATGTAGTCGGCAATGTCCGACGGCCGGCGGATGTCGACCTGGCTGGCCGGCAGGAACACGTTGACGCCGATGTCGACGAGCAGGCCACCCTTGATCTTCTTGGTGACCTTGCCCTTGACCACGTCGCCCTCGTGGTACTTCGAGATCACATTTTCCCAGGCCCGCATGCGGTGGGCCTTCTTGCGGGACAGGATGATCTCGCCGGTCTCGTCGTCCATGCCCTCGAGCAGGACTTCCACCGGGTCGCCGGCCTGCGGCGGGGCCTCGCCGTCTTCCCACTCCTGGAGCGGCACCAGGCCCTCGGACTTGTAGCCGATGTCGACCACGACCTGGTCGCCGACGGTCTCGATGACCTTGCCGGAGACGATCGTCCCGATCTCGAAGTCCTGGCCGGCGCCGAGCATCTCGTCCATCGGGTCGCCGGCACCGGCGACCAGGGCATTCAGTTCGGCCTCATCAATGTCGAACTCGCGGAGCAGATTGCGATCTACCATGAGCGTGAGGAGTACCACCCGGGGGAACGCGATTCCGGCCGACCGCGACGCGGACCCCGCCCGGCTGGGGCGGAGGACGACCGGCTGGCTCGCGCACGGGAAAAAGAGAGAAGGTGAACCTCGAACCGCCCGCCCCCGCGCCGGGGACGGGACACCGCAAGCAAAGGCAAGCGTGAATTGTACTGCGGCGGGCCGGACCCTGCCCAGCGATCTTCCCGATTTTTCGGGCGCCGGGGGGCCGGACACCCCTGGACCCCCGATCGGTCCGCCTTGACTGCCGGGCGGCGCCGGGCTAGGGTGCCGCGCGTCGAGCGGACCCCCCTGCGCGGGCGTCCTCCGACCCCCACACCTTCCGACGCCCTCAAGGACGAGAGGCACCGACCATGCGCCGCATCCCGCCGACCGCCGCCCTGCTGGCCCTGGCCGCCCTGGCCGGCTGCAACGCCAGCAAGCCGTACCACAACATGGGCCTGGGCCGGCCCGCCGCCGCCGACCCGATGGTCGCCCCGACCTCCGCCGACAGCCTCGACGACTTCGGCAAGCCCGCCGGCCCCAAGACCACCGTCTCCGACGCCGTGATGATCGGTGAGCAGGGCGAACAGGGCTACCGCGACTCGCTGGCCCCCTTCTGACCGTCGGCCCCGCCACCGGCTGGCCCGATCCGGGCGGCCGACCCCGAAACACCCACGCCCCGGCCTGGGCCCCGTGAAGGGAGCCCAGGCCGGGGCGTGCTGCGTTCGGGTCGCACCGGCCGGGGGTCACCGGCACCCCGTCCGGCCGCGAGGGCCAGGACGGGGGACCGACGGGGGTCCGGTCGGTTCAGATCACAGGCCGCTGAGGTCGGCAGCGAAGGCGCGGACGCCCTTGTTCAGGCCGAGCCGCTTGACCGCGTCGTCGCTGGCCGGGACGGTCAGGTTCTTGCGGGGCGGGACGCTGATGCCGATCAGGGTCGTCGGGGCCGACTTGGCGTCGACCTCGGAGCCGATCAGGGCCAGGCCGTTGAGGATCAGGGGGCTGGCGTTGTCGATCCGGATCTTGTGGACCAGGTTGCCCTTGGGGTCGCGGACCTTCTCCTTGAGCAGGCTGACGTGCACCAGCCGCTCCAGGACGCCGGCGGCCAGGGCGTCGGCGACCACCTGACCCTTGAGGTCGCCGGCCTTGTCGAGGCTCAGCGGCAGCGTGAACTTGCCGGAGTTGACCCAGCCGCGGCCGTTGTTGTCGGAGACCGTGACGGTGACGGTGGCCTCGGGGGCGTCGGCCGTGCCGCCGAGCCGGACCTTGGCGGCAACCGCCGGGCCCTTCGGCTGGGCGGGGATCTCGGGCTGGGCGACCAGGCCGAGGATCAGCGAGTCCTTGACCGCGGCCCGCACCGAGCCGGCCAGGGTGTCGGTGGCGGCGTCGGCCGAGGTGACTTCCAGGTAGAGGGTGCCGGTCTCCTTCGGAGCGTCGACGTCCTCGCGGGCGTTGAGCCTGGCGATGAACTGCTGGGCCAGGGCCACCTCGCCGGCGTTCGCCCAGCGGCGGGAGAGCCGGCCGATGGTCGTCCAGTCGTAGCCGACGCCGAGCCGCCAGAGGACGAGCTGGGCGACGGTGTCGGGGGCCTTCTCGGAGGCCAGCAGCCGCAGGGCCTTCTGCACCGTCTCGTTCTGGGTCAGGTCGGCGACCTCACCGAGCTGCAGGACCTCGCCCTTCGAGGGCATCAGCACCCGGCCGTCGGCCATGGCCGGCGAGAGGCTGATGACGCGGGTGGCCAGGTTGCGGGTCTGGCCAGGCTGCAGGGCGGCCGTGAGCGGGCCACTCGGGGGCACCGAGCGGAAGCCCATGCCACCGCCCATGCCACCCATGCCGCCGCCCATGCCGCCCATGCCACCGCCCATGCCACCCATGCCGCCGCCGCCGCCCATGCCACCGCCCATGCCACCGCCCATGCCACCCATCTGGCCGAAGCCGGAGGAGTAGGACAGCGACTGCGACTGGAGGTCCCACGAGTCGAACTCGCCGGTCAGTCGGACGATGATGCCGGCCAGCAGCTGCATGCCGATCATCGGGGGCATGACGCCGGCGCTGCCGCCACCGCCACCCATGCCGC
>CAZUZD010000217.1:5330-10701 GCA_964624465.1 uncultured Isosphaeraceae bacterium | reverse complement strand
CGACCATGGCCTGGCAGCCCAGGGCCCTGGCCCGCAGGACCAGCTCGCCGAGGGTCTTCAGCTCGGCGAACTGGGCCCGGTCGCTGGCGTCGGCGATCGAGCCGGGCCGCAGGCTGTCGCCCAGGCTCCAGGTCACGTCGTAGGCCCGCATGATCTCGCAGAGCTCGTCGAATCGCGTGTAGAGCGGGTTCTCCTTGTTGTGCGCGATCATCCACATGGCGATCAGCGAGCCGCCGCGCGAGACGATGCCGGTGACGCGGTGGGTCGTCAGCGGGATGTGGTCGCGGAGGATGCCGGCGTGGAGCGTCATGTAGTCGACGCCCTGCTTGGCCTGGTGCTCGACGACGTCCAGGAAGTCCTGCTCGGTCAGGTCCTCGACCTTCTTGACCTTCTGGACCGCCTGGTACATCGGAACGGTGCCGATCGGCACCCGGCTGGCCGCGATGATGGCGCGGCGGATGGCGTCGATGTTGCCGCCGGTCGAGAGGTCCATGACCGTGTCGGCGCCCAGGTCGACGGCCATCTTGAGCTTGGCCAGCTCGTTGTCGGCGTCGCTGGTGACGGCCGAGTTGCCGATGTTGGCGTTGATCTTGCACTTGGCCTTGATGCCGATGCCCATTGGCTCGAGTCCGAGCTTGAGGTGCTCGGTATTGGCCGGGATCACCATGCGGCCGCGGGCGACCTCGTCGCGGACCAGCTCGGGCGCGAGGCTCTCGCGCCGGGCGACAAACTCCATCTCGGGCGTGATCGTGCCACGACGGGCCTGTTCGATCTGGGTCATGACCGTGGCGTTCTCCGGGCAACGTTCGACGGGGCGGCGGGTCCGCTCGGCCGACCGCGGCGAGCGTCCTGGCGGGCGGGTCCACCGCAGTGCGGCGGACCCGGGGAAGGACTCCATCGTACTGTCCGGGCCCCCGGCAGGGAAAGCCCGCGCGGACTGGTCGATGGCTGCCGAGGCCCCCAGGAGATCGGCAGGCGCGCCTGGCCAGCCGTGCGACGAATGACCGCGCTTCCTGGCCGGCGCAACCCGCAGATCCGGCGCAATGATCGGAGCCCGGCCCCTGGCGGTCACAGCGATTCAGGTGGCCTCAACTCCGCTTGACGCCTGCTCGATCCACTAGGGAGACTCACCCGTTCAGACCCGTGCGACGGCCCGCGCGGGTCCGCCCTCCGGGGCGTGCCCCGGGGCCTGATCCACTGGCGGGAGGACTGCGTCCCATGTCCGAGACTCCTCGCGAGGTCGAACCCGGGCCGGGCCCCCGACAGTCGCGCCGGGCGTGGCTCTGCGCCGCCGGGTCGATCCCGCTGGCCGCCGTCGGGGCCTCCTGGTACTTCACCCCCGCCCTGGAACCCCTCTCGGCCGAGCCCGCGCCCGTCGCCAGGCCCGACGAGGCCGAGGTGAAGGTGGCCGAGGAGCGGGTCGAGGCCCTCAGCTGGCCCGAGTCGCCCCTGGACGGCGAGCCCGCCAAGCGGCTCCTCCTGGAGGTGCTCATGGCCGCCCGCGATCGGCTCCAGGCCGTCGGCGGCTACACGGCCGTCATGCGCCGCGTCGAGCGGATCAAGGGCCAGCTCGGCCCCGAGCAGCGGCTGGAGCTGAAGGTCCGGCACCAGCCGTTCGCCGTCTACCTGAAGTTCCTCCAGCCCGATTCCGGCAAGGAGGTCATCTACGCCGAGGGCCGCTACGACAACCACGTCATGGCGCACCCCGGCGGACTGGCCCGGACCCTGCTGCCGCGCCTGAAGGTCCCACCCGCCTCGGCCCTGGCGATGGCCGGAAACCGGCACCCGATCACCGAGGCTGGCCTGCTGAACCTCACCGAGCGGCTGATCCGGTTCCGCCAGATGGACCTGCAGGAGACCGAGGCCGAGACCATGCTCGACCGGGTCACCGACGCCGAGGGCGGCCAGTGGCTCCGCTGCGTGCACCGGCACCAGCACCAGACGCCCGGCCGGCCGTTCGCCTACGTCGAGGTCTGCCTCGACCCGACCACCAAGATCCCGCTCCGGATCGCCAGCTACGACTGGCCTGCGCCCGGCCATGTCGGTGAGCTCTCCCTGGCCGAGCGCTACGAGTACGACGCGCTGAACCTCGATGCGCCCCTGACCGACCTCGACTTCGACCCGGCCAACCCCGCCTACGGGTTCAAGCGGGTCTGAGTCGGGCTCCCGTTCGCCGCGGGGGCGATTCGGCTGGCTGGAGGCTGGCCGGCGGGCGCTGGCTCTGGCATGGTGGACTTGCGGGGCCAGAGCCGAGCGAACCACCGGCGACCCGGGCGCTCGTGGGGCAGGCCGGACGCGGGCCGCGCGGCCGCCCCGAGCCAGCACCGAGGTTCCCCATGGCCACCACCGTCGTGCGGTGCACCTTCCCCGACTGCCGCGAGCCTGCCGCCTATAAGGTGGCTGCGCCCTGGACCGACGGCAGCTTCGCCGAGCTGAAAACCTACGGCCACGCCTGCCCCGAGCACCTCGGCAGCGTCTTCCGCGACGCCGAGGCTCGCCGACAGCACTACGTCCCTTCGCCCGCGGAGACCGTCCAGGAGATCGGCATCTACCGCTACGAGCAGGGCAAGCGCGATCGCCTGCTCCAACGCCTCTGGGAGCTGGAGGAGAGCTACCGCACCTGACCGCGCGCCGGCCCGTCGCGATCCGGGCCGATCAGCGGGCGCCCAGCCGTCCGGCCAGCGCCGCCCGCAGCTCGCGGAGGTTGCGGGCGTTCTGGCCCAGGTCGCCCTTGCCGACCCGCGACTGGCTCCGGCCGGTGATCCGTGTCCAGCCCGGTCGCTCCGGGTCGGGGGCGAAGCTCAGCTGCACATCGTCGACGAATCGCCAGAGCCTCGTGGTGTGGGTGGCGTGCAGGGTCCCGGCCGCCGGGTCGGACCCCACGACGGCCCAGCGCGTCAGGCCCGGGATCACCTCGGCGGCTCCCCGCACCGCTGCCTCGGGTGCCAGCGGGACGACCAGGGCGGTCAGCCCCGGGTCGGTCGCTTCGGACGAGAGCGTGGCCCAGTTCCGGTTCAATCCATCCCAGAATGACACCGTGATGATCCCCCAGATGACAGCGAGTCCCAGCAATCGCCGCGGCCAGGGATTCCGGCGGGCGCTGCTCGTCTCCGGCCTGCTCGTCGGTTCCATTGCCACCTCCTCCGGCCCACCGGCCCGGGCCGCCGACCCGACCGCCCTGCGGCTGGTCGTCGCGGCGGGCGCGTCCGATCGTGTCGATTCTCCGACCCGGCTCGACCTCACGACGGCCGATCTCCTCAAGGCCGTCGCTCGCGGCACCCTCGCTCCGGACACCGTCCGAGCCCAGATCCGGCCCGACTCGACCGCCTGGAGCCTGGTCGAGGAACCCGGTCCGGTCGAGGTGCCCATTCAGGTGGAACACCTCCAGGAAGGCGACACCCCGACCGAACGCGTCCGGCTGACCTGGATCCTACCGGGTCGGACGGCCCGCGACACCGAGCGACGGTTCCGGCTCCGGTTCGATCCCGGCCAGTCGCCTCCCGCGCCGTGGGGCGTGGGGCAGGGGCCGGAGGCCTCGCTGGAGCTCAGGAACCGCGAGCGGACCGTCTTCCGGTACAACCCGGCCCCGCTCCGGCACCCGAACTATCCGGCCATGTCCCGCGCCGCCTACATCCACCCGGCGTTCACTCCCTCAGGAGCCCTGATCACCGGCGACTTCTCCCGCGCCCATCCGCACCACCGCGGCTTCTTCCTGGCGTACACCAAGACCGCCGTCGGCGAGGCGCACCCCGACTTCTGGAACCTCCAGAGCGGCACGGGTCAGGTGCATTGTGAGCGCGTCGGCAAGCCGGTGGCGGGTGTGGTCACGGCGCGGATCGAGGCCGACCACCGCTGGGAGGCGAAGGGCGTGGGCCCGGTGCTGGCGGAGCACTGGAATCTGGAGGCGTATGATATCCCCGGGTCGCCCTACTGGCTGATCGACCTGACCTCCACCCAGTCGGCGCGGGATCAGACCCTGGAGGTGTTGCCGCACCGTTATGGCGGGATGGCCTACCGGGGCCCCGACACGTTCCTGAATCCGGCCGTGCTCGACGTGCTGACCAGCGCGGGCCTGGATCGGGTCCGGGGGGATCAGCAGCCGGCGCGCTGGGTCGACCTGACTGGTCCGGTCGACGCGGGCGGCTCCCGCTACGGCGGGGCCATGATCGCCGACCACCCGGCGAACGCGTGCCAACCGACGGTGGCACGCATTCACCCAACTGCTTTGCCCTTCTTCAGCTACGTCCCGGCGTATCGCCAGGCCCTGGCGCTGGAGCCGGGGCGGCCGCGCACCTTCCGGTACCGGATCCTGATCCACGACGGCCATCCGGACCGCGACCGCGACGAGCGGGTCTGGCGGGATCTGGCGGAGCCGCCGCAGGCCCGGTGGTCGGTGGATGAGTCCAGGGCCGGTGATCCGGAGCCGTGACACCCCCTGGTCGTTACGACCGGACCTGTCGGCACGCCCGGCGCATTGGGCCGGGGGTGGGGGATTTCGGCGGTCGGGCCCTCAGCCCCGTCGCGAGGGGGCGACGATATAACGGTCGGTCAAAGGCCGCCCTGGCCGCCGGCAGGAGCCGGTAGGGGGGACGGTCGTGTAGTCCGCGGGATGCGTCGTGACCAGATCCGAGGGCGGCCCGGCCGCCGACCACCGAGCGATCGGGGGCCGGCCAGGGGACGGGTCCTTGGATCTCGCGTGATACCCGGCGCCGAGGCCGGGGTCGCCGTCCCAGGGGAGGGAGCAGGAAGTGAACATCGTGACCAGCCGCTTCGGCCTGATCCAGGCCTCCGATTCGGATCTGATCCGGATGCCGGAGGGCCTGGTGGGATTCCGGAGCCAGACGCTCTTCGTGGCGGTGCCCGATCCGGAAGCGACCGGCCTGACCTGGTTGCAGAGCGTCACCGCGCCGGAGATCGCCTTCGCGGTGGTGCCGCCGCCGCTGGCGCTCAGCGAGTACAAGGTCGAGCTCCGGCCCGGGGACCTGACGGCCCTCGAGCTGGATCACGAGCGGTCGGCCTTGGTGTACGTGATCCTGAACCGGGGCGAGGGGGGCGGCCTCACGGCCAACCTTCAGGGGCCCATCGTGGTCAACCCGGTGCGTCGGCTCGGCCGACAGCTGGTCCTGACCTCGAGCCGTTACGCCGTCCGCTACCCGCTGGCGGCGCCCACCGGCCCGACCCTCCTGCCCGGACCTTCGGCGCTCCGCGCCACGGCCTGATCCGGCCGGGCCCCCGGGCCCGGTCGCGGCCTCCAACCTGCTGGCCGTCGGATGACGGTCCTGGCAGGGCCTTCCGAATCTGACCCTCTTCTCCGTCGTGGTTCTCGAGTACCCGGGCGGCGTGATCACGGACGGTCACGGGTCTCGCACCG
>CAZUZD010000217.1:0-5320 GCA_964624465.1 uncultured Isosphaeraceae bacterium | reverse complement strand
ATGCAGGAGGAAGGAGCCCCAAACGATGTTGGTCCTGTCCCGACACCGCGACGAAAGCATCATCATCGGCGATGACATCGTCATCACCGTGGTGGATATCCGGGGTGATAAGGTCCGATTGGGGATCGCGGCCCCGATCGAGATCAGCGTGCACCGCCAAGAGGTGTACGAGGCGATTCAACGCGAGAACCGGCAGGCGGCCCGCCTGGATCCCCAGGATGCCCGCCAGATCGGTCGACTCGGCCAGCCCCCGCTCCGGCGCGACATCCGTCGCAACCGGGCCGAGGGCGGAGCCTGATTCGGTCCTGGCCCGGCCCCGTCCGGTCGCCAGGATCGCCGCGATCGCTTCCCCCGCAATCGTCATCGTCCGCATCTGACCGGGCGGCTGACCCTGCAACCGCAGGGTCGCCCGCCCGGTTTCTTCATGCGCCTCGCCTGCCCAACTCCGGGTGGCCCGCGTCCCGCGACGGGCCCGGTCAGTCCAGCTCGATGATGTCCTCGGCGTCGTCAAGGATCTCCAGGTCGTCGTCGTCGAGCAGCGGCTCCAGATCCGGCAGAGGGGCGGCCGGAATCGGGGCGGATCCGGGACGATTCGCGACGACCGGCAGCTGGTGCGACGAGGGCGCCGGGAACCCCGTCATGACCACCGAGCTCCGGCCCGGGGCGCCCGCAGGGCCCGGCCGGCCGGCGACCGTGGCCTGGGTGGCCCAGCGCTCCGACGGGCTGGGGGCGTCGTCGGGACCGAGGTAGATGCGGTACTTCATCCGGCCGATCGTGAGCCGGTCGTTCGGCAGCAGGGCCGCCCAGACGACCCGCTGGCCATTGACCTTGGTGCCGTTGGTGCTGATCAGGTCGCGGAGGATCAGCAGGCCGTCGGTACGCACCAGCACGCAGTGCCGCTTCGAGAGGCTCGGGTGCGGCACCACGAGGTCGCAGTACTCGCGACGCCCGATGACCGTCACATCCCGCACGATCGGGATCGGCGGGTCGTTGCTCTGCGGGATCAGCTCGGCTTTCATCGCGGCACCCAGACCCCACGTGGCTCGTCGCGGCCGTCCCGCGCCCCGTGGAACTCTATCCCCGGATCGCCCCGTGGGGAAGCGCCCGGGGCTGGCCCGGACGGGTTGCTCGACGGCGACCGGACGAATTTGTCCGAAACCCGGACCCTGGCGGCCGGGGTAACCCTGGCATCGCGGATCGCCCCCGCCGGCGACCCGGTTCCCGCCCGCCGGCCCCATTGAGCGCGTGCCCCATGATCGCCCGCAGCCTCCGCACCCGGAATGGGCCGGCTCGCCGCGCCCTGCGTGCCTCGCTGGTCCTGATCGCGGGCGTGGTCCTGGCCACCACGGCGCTCGGGCAGGAGCCGCCCCGGGCCGCCGCCTGGATCTCCGACCGTGCCCTGGTGTACGCCGAGATCCCGGACCCCGCCGCCGTCCTCGACCGCCTGGAGAGCCGCGAGGTCCAGACGGTGATGGCCGACGTGCCGGGGCTCGGCGAGGCCCTCAAGCGTCCCGAGCTGAACCAGGCCCGCGCGGCCGTCGGGCTGCTCAGCCTCTCGCTGGCCACCACCCCGCCCAAGGCCGCCCGCGCGCTGAGCGGCGGCGGGATCGTGCTGGCGGTGGAAGGGGAGCCGTCGGCGCCTCGCATCGCCCTGTTCGTGACCCCGCGCGATCGGGCGCTCCTGGACCGGGCGAACGTCCGCATCGTCGGCCTGGCCGGCGGGGACGCCCGCAAGCCCGGCAAGGCGGGCTCCACCGAGGTCGGCGAGCATCGCGGCATCGCCACCTATCAGCTCGGTGGTGACGAGGCCCACGCCATCGTCGACGACGTGCTGATCGTCACGAACTCGAAGGCCTTTCTCGATGAGCTGATCGACCGCGCCCGGGGGGTCTCGGCGATCGACCCGATCCGCGCCTCGGCCCCGTTCGTCGCGGGTCGCGCGGCCTGCGGTGCAGGGGCCTCGGCCTGGGCGCTGGCGCGGCTTGATCGGCTGCGGGAGGCCGACCCGGAGAAGTACCGGGCGGCGACGCCGGACGTCGGCGCCACCATCCTCTTCGGCGCCTGGTACGAAGCCTTCCGGCAATCCCCCTGGGCGGCCGTGGCGCTGACCTGGACGGGCGACCGGATCGCTGCCGACCTGGCGCTGCCGACGCCGGAGGGGGGCTTCCCCGCCACCCTGCGACGGTTCCAGCCCGGCGCCGGCCAGGGGGCCTCGCGGCCGATCGACCCGCCCGGCACGATCCTCTCGGCGAGCCTCTGGCGCGACCTGGCCGCGCTCTGGGAGGTCCGCGAGGAGGTGCTGCCGCCCGAGGCGCTCCAGAACCTGGCGCAGCTCGATAGCTTCGCCGGCCAGTTCTTCGGCGGCCGCGACTTCGGCTCCGGCGTGCTCGGGGCGCTGCGGGCCGACTGGCGGTTCGTGATCGCCAACCGCACCGGCCCCCCGGAAGGGCCGGTGCCCGACGTCCAGTTCCCCGGCTTCGCGCTGCTGATCCCGACGGACGCCGAGGACACCGACTTCCAGGTCCGCCTCCGCGCCGCCTTCCAGTCGTTCGTCGGCCTGGCCAACCTCGGCGCCGCCCAGCAGAAGGCCCCGCCCCTGATCCTCGGCTCCGAGCAGGCCGACGGCGTCACGCTCCTGACCACCGCCTTCGTGCCGGACCGCGAGGCCGACGCCGAGGCCGGGGCGGCGGCCGAGCCGGTCGACGTCCGCTACAACTTCACGCCGTCGGCCGCCCAGGTGGGCTCGACGTTCGTCCTGAGCTCGAACGTCGACCTGGCCCGCTCGCTGATCCGCACGCTCCAGGCGGCGCCGGCCCCGGGCCCGCCGACCGGCTCGACGCTGCTGGCCGAGGCCAGCGGCCCGGCGCTGGCCGAGCTGCTGCTCCTGAACCGACAGACGCTCGCCACGCGGAACATGCTCCAGAAGGGGGCCGACCGGGCGGCAGCCGACGCGCAGGTCGAGGCGATCGGCCGGATCATTCGCTACCTGAATCACGGGCGCCTCAGCGCCGAGGATCGCGACGACGGCGTGCGGTTCCACCTGGAGTTTCAAACGAAGCCGCCCGAGCCCCCGGCCGCCGCTCCGGTCACCGGGGCTGCCGACGGTCGCTGACGGCCAGGCCCGGTCTCGGGCACCCCTAACCTCGGAAGGTTGCCGCGTGATGCTGCGGACACTGCCGACCCTCGATCCCGAAACGGCCTGGGCGCCGTTCGTGCCCGGCGAGGCGGAGCCCTGGGACCGCGCGCGGGTGGCGCACCTGCACCGCCGCGCCGGGTTCGCCGCCCCGTGGGCGATCCTGGAGCGCGACCGTCAGGAGGGGCCCGAGGCGGCCGTCGAGCGGCTGCTGACCGGCGAGCCCCTGGGGCCCGATGGCCAGCCGGCGGCCGAGTTCGAGACCTACCACGACCGGCTGGATCGCGAGGTCGCCGCCGGGGGCTCGCTCAGCCTGCTCCAGGCAGCGTGGATTTACCGGATGATCTTCTCGCCGCACCCGCTGCGCGAGCGGATGACGCTGTTCTGGCACAACCACTTCGCCACCTCGAACGCCAAGGTCAACAGCCTGCGGCTCATGCAGCGCCAGAATGCGCTGCTGCGGCGCGAGGCGCTGGGCGACTTCCGCACGCTGCTCCCGGCGATTGCCCGGGATCCGGCGATGCTCCTGTGGCTCGACGCGGCCGGCAACCGCAAGGCGCGGCCGAACGAGAACTACGGCCGCGAGGTCATGGAGCTGTTCACCCTGGGGCGCGGCCATTACACCGAGAAGGACGTGCAGGAGGCCGCCCGTGCCTTCTCCGGCACGTTCATCCGCGGCGACCGCTACCGTTTCGAGCCCGCCCAGCATGACACCGGCCCCAAGACGATCCTGGGTCAGACCGGGCCTTTTGGTGCCGACGACGTGGCGCGCATCCTGCTCGATCAACCGGCCTGCGCGGCCTTCCTCGCCCGCAAGCTCTACCGCCAGTTCGTCAGCGCCATCGACGAGCCGAGCGGGGAGCTGCTGGCGCCGCTGGCCCAGGCCATCCGGGACGCGAAGTATCACCTGATCGATCCCCTGCGGCTGATCCTGCGGTCCCGACTGTTTCACAGCCCGGCCATGCGGCGCTCGCTGGTCAAGTCGCCGGTGGAGCTGGCCGTGGGCACGGTGCGGGCCCTGGAACTGGTGCGGCCCACGGTCTCGTGCGAGGCCCTGGCCGAGGCGTGCGACCGCATGGGTCAGGCGCTGTATGCACCGCCGAACGTCGCCGGCTGGGAGGGTGGCCCGGCGTGGATCAACACGACCACGAGCCTGGCCCGCACGAACCTGGGCCTGGCGCTGGTGGGCACCTCCGACGAGGCCCTCGGCCGCCGCCTCGACCCGAAGGCCCTGGCGGCCCGGCATGGTGCCACCACGCCCGAGGCCGCCGCGCAGTTCTTCCTCGACCTGCTGCTGCCCGATGGCGTGGGACCGACGGTGCGCGATCAGATCATGACCACCGCCAGGACCGCCAGCCCCGCCGAGGCGGCCCGCTCGGCCGTGAACCTGGTCCTCACCGCTCCCGAGTATCAGCTTGCCTGAGTGATCGGCGGGGATTCCCGCCCGAGCCTTCGCCACGATTCGCTGGTCCGCCGCCGTCGGGAGACGAGTCCAAGCCATGAAGACCCCGCGCCGCGACTTCCTCAAATCGACACTCGCCGCCAGCACCCTGGTCGCGCTCGGCAACCCCACCGTGCCGCTGTTCCTGAGCCGGTCCGCTCGGGCGGCCGCCCAGGAGCCGACGGCGGGCCACGCCGACCGCGTGCTCGTGGTTGTGCAGCTGCTCGGCGGCAACGATGGCTTGAACAGCGTGGTGCCGCACGGGCACGACGGCTACAACCGCGGCCGTCGCGCGCTGCGGCTGAGCCCTGGCTCCCTGCACAAGCTCGAGGACGGAATCGGCCTGCACCCGGGGCTGGGCGGGATGGCCAAACTCGTCGAGCAGGGGCGGCTGGCGGTGGTGCAGGGGGTCGGCTACCCGAACCCGGATCGCTCGCACTTCCGCTCGATGGACATCTGGGAGACGGCACGCACCGAGACCGGGGCCATCGAGACCGGCTGGCTCGGCCGGGCGCTCGACGCCGCGCCCGCCCCGCCGGGCGGTGATCTGCCGGCGCTGCACCTCGGCGGCCGCAAGCTCCCGCTGGCGCTCCAGGCGAAGCGGGCGGCGGTGCCCTCGCTGGAGACGCTCGAGCAGTTCCGGCTCCGACTGACCGGCGACGCGGCCAGTCAGCGCACGGCGCGGCAGGCGATCACCGATGTCGCCCAGCTCGACCGCCCCGACGACCCGCTGCTCGCCTTCGTCC
>CAZUZD010000216.1:0-10773 GCA_964624465.1 uncultured Isosphaeraceae bacterium | reverse complement strand
CTCCACCTCCCAGAGCCGCGCCGTGCGGTCGAGGCTGCCGGTGAGGACCAGCAGGCCGCCGGCGCCGTAGGTGGCGGCCGGGATGTAGCTGTGATGCAGGATCGAGCCCAGGCGGCTGAGCTCCTCGCGGCCGGTGGCGGCGTCCCAGAGCCGGACGACGGTGCCCAGGCCGGTGGTCAGCACCTGCTCGCCGTCGGGGCGGAACTCGGCGTGGGTGACGCCGCCCCGATGCCGCATCGGCAGCCCGATCGGCTCGCCGCTGGGCACGTCCCAGACCCGCGCCGTGCCGTCGCCGCCGTAGGTCAGCAGGGCCCGGCCGTCGTGGCGGAAGCCCAGGCCCTGGAGCGGCCGGGGGTGTTGCAGCCCGAGCGGTGTGCCGCCGCCGGTGGTGGCGTCGAGCACCCGCACCTGGCCGACCCGCGACCCGGCCGCCACCAGCCGGCCGTCGTGCGAGAACGCCAGGGCGGCGACCGCGTCGCCGAGCTGGAACTCGGCGGCCACGGGCTCGGGCGCCGGCAGGTGCCAGATCCGGACCCGGCCGGCCTCGGTCCCCAGCGCCACCCGCAGGCCGTCGTCGCTGACCGCCGCGGCGGTGATCGGCCCGCCGGCGGCCAGCGGCCCGGCCCGCCGATGGCCGTCCGTCGGGTCGTAGACCATGGCGCCCCAGCCGTCGGTCGCCACCAGCAGCACCGGCGCGCGGGCGGCGTGCTCCAGCCGGACGATCCGGCCGTCGTGCAGCAGCGCGGCGCCCCGGGGCTGCCCGGTGGCGACCTCCCAGAACCGCACCGAGCCGTCGTCGGCGCCGGTGGCCGCCACCCGGCCGTTGCCGGCGACGGCCAGCGCCACCACCTGCGCCCCGGGATGCGCCAGCACGGCCCGGGGCGCGGTGATCAGCCGCTCGCAGGTCGTGATCGCCGTGCGGATCGCCCGGTCGAGCGCCGGCTGTCCCGCGGGGACCTCGGCCGCGGCGCGGGCCAGCCAGAGCAGCGCCTTGCCGTACTCGCCGGCGTCGGCCAGCCCCAGGCCGCGCTCCAGCAGCAGCTCGCAGGCGCGGACCTGGAGCTGTCGACCCTGGCTCTCGGCCGCCGTCCGCTGCGAGTGCTCGGCCGCCAGCGCCTGGCCCTCGCGGCCGCGGGCCCGGGTCACCGCCCAGGTCGCGATCAGCGACGTGATCGTCACCGCCAGCAGCGCCGCACCCCCGACCCGGATCAGCACCCGGTTGCGGCGCTCCCAGCGCGTCAGGCGGCGGTCCAGCCGCTCGCGGATCCCCGCGATCGGCGCGTCGGCCAGCCAGGCCTGCAGGTCGGCGGCCAGCTCCAGGGGTGTGGCGTACCGCCCGGCGATCGTCACGGCCATCGCCCGTCGGCAGATCGCGTCCAGCGAGGGCGGTACCCCCGGCCGCAGGCTCGCCGGCGGCGGGATCGCCCCGGCGCCGACCCGGCGGATCACCTCCGACACGTTGGCCACATCGGCCAGCGGCGGGCCGCCCGTCAAGAGGTGGTACAGGGTCGCCCCCAGGCTGTACACGTCGCTGGGCGGACCCACCGACTCCTGGGCGCCGGAGGTCTGCTCCGGGCTCATGTACCGCGGCGTCCCCACCATCGTGCCGGCCTGCGTCACCTGCAACCCGCTGCCCGAGGGGGGCAGGATCCGCGAGTCCTCGGCCCCGAACTGCGCCAGGTCCGGGTCGGTCGTCAGCTCGGCGGCGGTGGCCGGTTCGTCGCGGTCGAGGAGCTTGGCGAGGCCCCAGTCGACGACGAGGGTCTCTCCGAACTTGCCGAGCATGACGTTGGAGGGCTTGAGGTCGCGGTGCAGGACGCCGCGGTCGTGGGCGTAGGCGACGACGTTGCAGACGTCGAGGAACCGCGCCAGCAGGTCGCGAAACGCCAGCGATTGGAAGTCGGGGCCGGGCGGTGCATGGAACGCCGCGATCGCCTCCAGGAACGTGCCGCCCTCGATCAGCCGCATGGCGTAATAGGGCCGCCCCGCGTCGTCGTGCCCCAGGGCGTAGATCGGCACGACGCCCGGATGCTCGAGCCGGCCGGTGACCTTGGCCTCGATCAGGAACCGGGCGCGGGCCTCGTCGCGGTCGGCCAGCTCGGGGCGGATCTGCTTGATCGCCACCTGCCGCCGCAGCGGCTCGTCGAGCCCGACGAACACCTCGCCGACGCCGCCGGCCGCATGCCGCCGCAGGATCCGGTACGCCCCGGCGCGCTCCGGGAGCCCGTTCCCTTCCGGCTCGACCAGGGTGAAGTCCACCTCGGTCGGGTGCGTCGGGTGGTCGTGGCGGGCCTGAGTCGTGTCGTTCTGGTGCGATCCCATGCGATCCGGGCGCCCGGCACACCGTGGTCTCGGTTCAATCTCCAACAGGCCCCTGCGCCTGTGGGGTGGTAAACCAGACTCTGGCGTGTGAATTTCTTCAACCCAGTCTACCCAGCCGGCCGCCCCGGGGGATGAGGAGATTCCGACGCCCCCGGGGACCGGCGGCTCAGCGGGCCGATCGGAGGACCTGAGCATAACGGCCCAGCGCGTCGTACTGCGACTGCCAGGTCGTGTACTGGAACCCGATCACCCCCCGGACGCCACGCGCCGCGCGGTCCCAGGCGGTGAATCCCTCCAGACCAGGCGCATCGTAGTAGCCGGCCAGGATCTGGCGGTGGCCCCGGCCGGCGAAGAACGCCAGGCTCTCGGCCGCGTGGCCGCTGTTCCAGTTGGCGAGGATGACCTCCGGCCCCAGCCCCTCCCACGACCCCGCCAGGCTCCCGCGCACCAGGTAGTAGTCGGCCACGGCGTTGTGGTGCGGGTCGAACATGTCCGACCACACGACCAGCTCCAGCTTCGGGTCCACCGCTCGGGCGATCGCCACGCAGCGCCGGACGTTGTCGGCCAGCAACTGACCGGCCGTCAGCCCCCGCGCCTGGCAGGCGGCGCACCAGTTGGCCACCCGCAGCTCGTCGTGCGACAGGAACAGGGTCTTCGGCGCGAACAGCTCGACCACGCGCCTGGCCTGGTCGTGGAGGATCTCGTAGACCTTCGGCTCGCTCAGGCAGCAGGCGACCTGGCTGCCGTGCACGATCACCGGGTGGTACCACGTGACCGCCAGCCGCTCGCCGACGCCGATCCGCGAGCGCGGCGTCAGGGTCAGGGCCGGGCCGTCGTGGTCGAAGCGGTACTCGCCGTCGTACGGCTGGCGGCCGAGCTTCGGGTCGGCCAGGGGCTCGAAGTCGCGGCCCTCCTCGTAGGTCCGCTTGCCGTCGGCCGACGTCACCGTCAGCGGGCACCCCGGGCGCCGCAGCAGGTTCGTCAGCGGCACCTCGGCCAGCTCCAGGTCGTCGATCCAGAGCGTGCCCGCCGATCCGCCCCAGAGGCCCGCGTACAGGTTCACGGTCGTCTGGTCGAGGGTGTTGAAGACGACGTCCACCGGGCGCCAGTCCTGCGTCGCCTCGACGCCCCCCTCGAAGAACGTCAGCGCCCGGCCCCCCTCCCCGAGCGCCAGCAGGCGGAAGTTACCGGGAGACTTGAGGTCCTGCGTCTTGACCCAGGCCGAGAGCCGGTAGCAGGTCTTCGGCCGGAGGGCCACCGTCTGCACCAGCCGGCTGTTGCCGCCGGACCGGCTGACGTGCGTGTCGCGCATCCGGCACGAGGTGGCGCCGGAGTGGACGACCTCGGTGTCGGCCACGGTCGAACCACCGGGGTCGTCCTGGAACGCCAGGCCGGCGAAGCCGCCGTCGTCGCGGACGTCCTCCAGGCCGCCGTTGCGGTACCGGGCCGCCGGGTCGGGCTCGTGCTCGGCGCGCCGGCCCCGGACCACGAAGTCGCTGTGCGCCTCCAGGCCCTCGGCCAGGTTCGGGTCGTGCGCCAGCAGGCCGTTGCTGTAGCCGATCGGGAACAGCGCGGGGATCAGCTCGATGCCCTTCGCCTCGGCCGCCGCCCGCACCCGGCGGGCGTTGGCGAAGTAGTGCGGCGGCACCCGGTCCAGGATGTTCAGCTTGTAGTCGGCCAGCACCACGCCGTTGTACCCGTCGGCCGCCGCTCGCTCGATCAGGGCGATCAGCCGGTCGGCGTTCTCCGCCACCTGCAGGTTCATCATCGTGTACACCCAGCGCCGGTCGTACCGCGCGGGGGCGTCGTCGACCACGGCCAGGGCCGGAGCCGGGGCCAGGGCCGCCAGCACCAGGGCCAGGCCGAGCGCCAGATCCAGCCGGGGCCGGGGGAGGACGTGGAGCATTGCAGGGGTTCCCGCTGGCGATGTCAGGGGTCTCGGGCCACCCGGCCCGCCGCCTGCCGATTCTAGCGGCCCCCTCCGGCCGCGTCCCGGGTCCCCCGCCCGGGCCCCTGCCTCGGAGGGGTGACTTTTTACTCGACTGGTCCGGTCGGAATTGTTGGCTTTGGATGGTGGTGGCCCGGGGGGGTGGCCGATGAGTAGAGTGTCGGCACGGCGGGGGGTGGTCGGGCGTCCGGCCCCGCCCCGCGGCACCTGACGGGATCGGTGACGCCATGCGACCGAAGCGGTTGGGCCCGGCACGGGCGTTCGGGTGGCTGGTGCTGATCGGCCTGGGCCTCCCCGGGGCACCGGCCGAGTCGAGCTGCGGCGGGGCGGCGGCCGCCCCGGCGGCACAGCGTCCCAACGTCGTGCTGATCTACGCCGACGACGTGGGCTGGGGCGACATCGGCTTCAACGGCCGCACCAGCTGGAAGACGCCGAACCTGGACCGGCTCGCCGCCCAGGGCCTGCGGATGGACCGCTTCTACACCGGGGCCGTCGTCTGCGCCCCCAGCCGCGCGGTGCTCATGACGGGCCGGTACACGATCCACAACGGCGTGAGCCGCAACAACGCCGACCTGCCCGCGGCCGAGGTGACGATGGCCGAGGCCCTGCGGGCCCGGGGCTACGACACGGCGCTCTACGGCAAGTGGCACCACGGCCAGGCGCCGGCCGGCCAGGACTCGTGGGTGCACCCGCTCGACCAGGGCTTCGACGAGACGTTCGGCTTCGTCGACGCCGTGCACGCCTGGGAGAAGTTCCCGAAGTTCCTCTGGGACGGTCGTGAGAAGGTGCCGGCGGAGGGGTACGCCGACGACCGCTTCACCGAGCGGGCCGTGGCGTACATCGACCGCCACCGCGGCGCCGATCGACCCTTCTTCCTGTACCTGCCGCTGATCTCCGGGCACTTCCAGATCGAGGCCCCGGCCGACGAGATCGCCCGGCACCGGGACCGGTTCCCCGAGGCCGCGGACGGGACCCGCCCGCTGCGGGCGACCTACGCGGCCATGATCACCCGCATGGACCGGCACGTGGGCCAGGTGCTCGAGGCCCTCGACCGCGCCGGCCTGGCCGACAACACCCTGCTCGTCTTCACCAGTGATCACGGGGCGACCTTCGAGACCGGCAACCAGGGCACCAGCGCCTACCACGACAGCAACGCCCCGCTGCGGGGGCAGAAGCGCACGCTCTGGGAGGGCGGCATCCGCGTGCCCGCCTGCGTCCGCTGGCCGGGCCAGATCCCGGCCGGCACGACGACCGACCGGCCGATGCACATGATCGACCTGCTGCCGACGGTGCTCGCCGCCGCCGGGCCCGCCGATCCGGCCGCCGGCTCGGCCGCCGAGCACGCCACGCCCCCCGGCCTCGACGGCCGGAACCTGCTGCCCGCCTGGACCGGCGCCGCCGAGGCCCCCGACCTGGCCGACCGCACCCTGTTCTGGGAGTGGCGCACCGAGGGGGCCAATCAGCTGGCGGCCATGCGAGGCGACTTCAAGCTGGTGATCACCCGGGGCGGCAAGCCCGAGCTGTTCCATGTGCCGACCGACCCGGCCGAGCGCCGGGATGTCTCGGCGGCCCACCCGAAGCTCACCGAGTCGCTCCAGCAATCGCTCCGCGACTGGCTGGCCACCGAGCCCGCCGCCCCGCGCCCCTGACCCGCCCCGGCGACCCTCTCGACCCGCCGCCGCACGCCCCGGTGCGCCCGCTCCCGGTGCGCGCCCGGTCCTGGACCCCCGCCCCGCGTGACGGGGCGTTTGACCCCTGGCCCTGCTCGAAGGAGCCCGACGATGACCCTGCTCGCCACCGCGACCCTGCTCGCCGCCCTGGCCCTGGCCGGCGGGCCCGAGACCGAGCCCGTGGCCGCCGGCGTCCCGGCCGGGGACCTGGGCCGGCTGCAGGGGACCTGGACGGCGCTGGCCGGCCCGAACCGGGACATCCCGGTGGAGCTGACGATCGCGGGGGCCGACGTGCGGGTCCGGCTCGAGATCCGGGCCGCGGGCCTGGAGGTCAACGCCCGGGGCACGATCCGGATCGACGAGTCGGTGAGCCCGCGGGCGCTCGACTGGGTCGGGTTCCGGGGCGCCGACGGCATGGCGCTGCCGGAGCTCTCGGGCATCTACGCCCTGGAGTCGTCCGCCGCCGGCGAGACGCTGCGGGTCTGCAACGGCGGCCCCGGCGACCGCCGGCCGGGCGCGTTCGTGGCCGGCGGCAGCGCCCTGGCCGATGTCGTGACATTCCAGCGCCGTCGATAACTTCCGTGGCGACCGGCCGTCGGGGCGCGGTAGGATTGCACCCCTCCCGGTCGTCCGGAACGGGAGCCCAGCATCCACCTCTCCGGGCCCGTGACTGCTCATGAAAGGATGCCCATGACCGCGCTGGCCACCCTGCTGCTCTCGGCCCTGATGCCGCTGGCGGCCGCCCAGGATGCCCCCAAGGACGCCAAGCCCGCCACCGACGCGGCCAAGATCCTGGGCGCCTGGTCTTCGACCCTGCGCACCCCCGACGGCAACGATCTGCCCCTCACCGTCGAGTTCAAGGACGCCAAGACAGTCCTGGTCCTGATCAAGACCGACGCCGACGAGTTCAAGCTCGAGGGCGAGTACAAGATCGACGAGAAGGCCAGCCCCAAGACGATCGACCTGCTGAACTTCGTCAGCCCCAACGGCGACTCGATGCCCGACAGCCTCGGCGTCTTCGAGTTCAAGGGCGACGACGAGCTGCTGATGCGCACCGGCGGCCCCGGCAACCCCCGCCCGGCCAAGGTCGGCGACAGCAGCGAGCCCGAGCACTTCATGGCCATGAAGCGCGTCAGCAAGCCCAAGAAGGTCGACTGATCGACGCCATGCCGGCCGAACAAGCCTGATGGCCGCCGCCGCGTCCCGGTGCGGCGGCGGCCGTCGGGACCGGCCCGACCGGCTCCGCGAACCGGCCCCCTTGCCCTGCACCCACCGCCACCGGCGACGCTCGCCGCACCCTGGTCTCGTGCCTTCGTGGCCGAGGATGAACATGCCCGCTGCCCTGATGCTGGCCCTGGTCCTGACGACCCAGGTCCCCGCACCACCCTCGACTCAACCCCCACCCCGCAAGACCGACGAGGCCAGGCTCCAGGGCACCTGGGAGACGACCATCCCCGGCCCGCGCCCCGAGCTGACCGTGACGCTCACGATGGACGTGATGCGTGACAGCTTCACCTGGCGGCTCCACCTCGACGACGAGGCCCAGGACCGCGTGATCAAGGGCAAGCTCCAGGTCGATTCCGGCAAACGGCCCCGCCAGATCACCCTCGTCGAGCTCAACGCCGACGGCCGCCTGCTGCCCAACCTGCCCGCCATCTACATGTTCGAATCGAAGGGCAGGGTCCTCAAGATCCTCGGCCCCGCCGGCCCCGACGAGCCCCGACCCGTGCGGTTCGCCGACAAGGACGGCGCGGTCCCCGATCGCCTGCTCGTCTTCACCAAGAAGCTCCCGCCCCAGGCGGATCCCGAGCCGGAACCCGAAGACGACGACGAGGTCGACGAGCCGGCCACGCCCCTCGTGCTGCCGCCCGTCGACAAACCGCCCGCCGAGAAGCCTGCCGCCGGGACGCCCCCCGCCACCCCGAGCCGGCCCGGCGCCGAGGTGGCGACTCCGCCCGCTGCCCGGCCGCCGGCGCCGCGGCCGGGCGCCGGGTCGAGCCCCGCACCGCGACCCGGCGGGCGCGGATCGGCCCCACTCTGCCCCTGGATCGACCCCACCCGAACTCCCCCGCCCCGCGAGAGCCGACCAAGACCCGTTCGCCCCGGCAACGCCCGCTGCTGGCCCTGGCCGCCGCCGCGCTCGGCCTGGCCGCGGTGGCACCGACCCCGGCCCCGGCCCAGGAGCTGAGCGGCGACCTGAAGGCCCTCCAGGGCACCTGGGTCGGCGCGGTCCGCACCCCCGAGCCCGGCCGCACCTTCAAGCTGGTCATGGTCGTCGAGGGCACCAACTTCACCTGGACGATGGCCATCGAGAACGAGGGCCGCCGCAACCAGGTCAAGGGCAAGGTCAAGCTCGACGAGACCACCGAGCCCCGCCAGCTCGATCTGGTCGACGTGCAGGTCAACGGCCAGATCGAGAAGCCGATGCTCACCGTCTACTCCCTGGAGGACGACGGCCAGACGCTCCGCGTCGGCCTGCCCGAGAGCCCCGTCGCCCCCCGGCCCGCCGCCATGCCCGTCGACCCCGACCGCGGCCCCCCCCGCGTCATCACCTTCAAGCGCGAGGCCCCCAAGAAGGACGCCCCCACCCCCGCCGACGCCAAGCCCGCCCCCTGAGCGCGGCCTGTCCCGCCTCGTCCTGGCCGGGGCCGGGGCCGGGGATCCGGGCTCCGAGGACGCAACCCGGGCACCCCGGCGGTTCCCCTCCCGTCGGTCGGATTTCGCTCGGCTCCTCCGACCGGCGGGAACCAGCTCGCGAGCACCGGACATCGCGCCGTCGGCTCTTCCGTGTGCCGTGGCCTGAGCGCAGCGTGGCCACGCTTCGGGGGCCGGCGAATCGTCGACGTGGCCACGCTGCGCTCGGGCCGCGGCACACCGACCATGACCCATTCGGGAGGAGTTCCGGGGTGGCCGGGTTCCGCGTGCGGAGCCCGGTGGCGGGGGCCGCCGAATCGTCGGGGTCGCCGGCGGTCGGGGTCGGCCGCTTCAGGCGCCGTCCTTGGGGCGGGCGATGGTCGCGACGGTGGCGTGGACGGCGCGCTCGTAGTCGGCGGGGGCGAGCAGGATCTGGAGGCCGCGCATCCCGGCGGAGATCGCGATGCAGGGGAACTGCCGCGCGGTGGTGTCGAGGTAGACCGGGTACGGCTTCTTGCACGCCAGGGCGGTCACGCCGCCGCGGATGTAGCCGGTCAGCGGCTCGACCTCCTTGAGCGGCACCGTGTCCAGCTTCTTGGCGCCAGTGAGCTTCGCCAGCGCCTTCAGGTCGAGCTGCGCATCGCCGGGCACCACCGCCAGGCAGACGCCGGTGCGGTCGCCGCGGGCGACCAGGGTCTTGAAGACCTGCTCCGCCGGCATCCCGATCTTCGCCGCCACCGACTCGGCCGCCAGGTCGTCCGGGTCGACCTCGTAGGCCCGCAGCTCGTGGGCGATGCCCAGCCGCTCCAGCAACCGCACCGCGTTGGTCTTGGGCGTGGCCATGATCGCAGCGACTCGAACCGGAAGGGCCAGCACCGGTCGGCCGGCCGCGCCCCCTGCGCGGCCGGCCAACCGGACGGCGGACCAGCGTACCAGAGCCCCGGCCGTGGGGAAGCGGTCGGTCCGCCGTCGACCCGGTCAGTCGAGGAAGGCGACGTGCTGCATGGCACGGGCCTGCGTCTCGGTGTTCATGAGCACGCGGTGCCAGCCGTCGAGGCGGATGGTCGCATGGTCGGCGTGGCGGACGGTGCCGCGGGCGTAGACGTTCATCCCCCGCCGCATGACCTGCCAGCGCCAGTTCAGGGCCCCCGGGTCCGAGACGAGCACCGCCTGGTATTCCGGGAAGGTCAGGCCGTTGGGCCGCTGGGCCGACACGTAGACGGTCTCGCCGCCGGTGCGGTAGAGCTGCTCGACGCGATGCGGCTTGCTGCCGTTGCCGCGGCGGATCGGCTCGTCGCGCAGCACCCGCGCCGGGTCGATGACGACCCCGGGCGCCGGCAGGAAGAACCATTCGCCCTGGCGGTGATAGGCGGCGTTGTGGCGACGGGTGCGGGCGTCGGCGTCGAGGTGCAGCCGGCCCTGCGCCTGCCGGACCTCGGCCGGCTTGAGCGCCTCCATCGCCTGCCGCACGGTGCCGACCGGGGCGCTCTCCGGCACGGCGGCGACGAACCAGTGCCGCTCGTCGTGGCCGCAGAGGAACTTCGACTTGGCGGCCCCCTCGCGCACCAGCAGGAGCAGGTGCCGGGCCCTTGGCTGGACGTCGAGCACCTCGACGGCCGCCCCGGCGCCGGGGTGGCGGGCGACCTCGAAGTACTCGCCGCGGTTGTCGCTGCGGACGTCGAGCCGGATCGGCGTGCCGGTATCCTCCCGGCGCCCGACGCGGACCTCGGCCAGCTTGACCCGCGCCCCCATCCGGGCGAACTTCGCTTCGAGCCATTCGCGGTTCATGAGAGTGTCTCCTTCTGGCAGGGGAGACACCCCGGACGCGCGGCCGGTTCACGCGGTTTCGGGCCCCGGACGCCGGGGCCGCGGGCCCTCCGGCGCCGGTCGAGCAATGCGAGCGGAGGGAGTCGAACCCTCACGCCTTGCGGCACAGGAACCTAAATCCTGCGTGTCTGCCAGTTCCACCACGCTCGCGGGCAGGCCGGCGCGGAGGCCGGCCGACCCGGGTAATCTAGCAGATCGACCGGCGGCGTGCGATCGAATCCGGCGCGTCCGCCCGGGCCCTCGTCCGAGCCCCACGGAGCCCCGACCATGCGCCGACGCCGCTTCCTTCAGGCCACCGCCCCCGGCCTCGCCGCCCTGCTCTCGGCCGCCCGGGCGACCCCGGGGTTCGCCGCCCTCGCCCCCGCGCGCGGG
>CAZUZD010000215.1:0-10837 GCA_964624465.1 uncultured Isosphaeraceae bacterium | reverse complement strand
CGGGGGCCGCCGGGGCCGCGGTGGCGCCCACGGCCGGGGCGCCGTTGAGGAACACGGTCAGCTCGCCGGTCATGCCCTGGAACAGCTCGAGCTCGGGGTGCTCGGGATCGGGCGGGTTGTCGATCTCGGCCAGGATCCGCCGCTCGGCGTTGTGCACCGGCGAGACGTCGGGCGAGACCGACGCGATCCGGCCGGTGAAGACCCGATCCTCGACGGCCAGCCGGGCGTTCGGCACGGCGGCCTGGAACTGCACCGCGTCGCCCGGCCGCATCCGCTGCGCCTGCTCGATGCCGACCCAGCCCACGAACTGGAACTTGTCCGTCTTGCCGAGCTGGATGATCGCCTCGTTGGAGCGGACCGACTCCTCGGGGTTCTTGAGCCGCTCGATCACGATGCCGTTGAACGGCGCCCGGATCGTGTGGTTCTCCAGGTTCTGCATGGCCAGGGCCAGCTCGGCGTTGTCGACGGCCTGGCGCTCGGTGGCGACCTGCTTGAGCGCGTCGGCGAAGGCGACGTCGGCCTCGGCCTTGGACTTCTCGTCCTCGGAGACGAAGCCGCGGCCCTTCTTCTCGAGGTTGATCAGGCGGGCCAGGGTCGCCATCGCCTGCTTGCGCTGGGCGTCGGCCTTGGCGATCTCACCCGAGCTGCGGGCCACGACCTGCGACTTGGTCACCGTCAGCTTGGCGATCTCGTCGTGCAGCCGGGCGATCTCCTGCCACTGCTGCACCCGCATCCCGACGCGGAACTCCATGCTGTCGATGACGCCCTCGATCTTGGGCGCGATCTGCGAGCTCTCGAGCCAGTCGAGCGAGCCCGAGATCACGACCGTCTCGGGCGAACCGCCCGCCGGCGCGGCGACCCGGGGGGCCGGGGCGGGGTTCTGGGCCAGCGTGGCCGCCGTCAGGGCGGCCAGCGCCCCCAGCGTCAGGGCGGCGATCTTGGGGGTCCGGCTCTGCATGGGGTGGGCTCCGAACGAGGCGGTCAGGGGATGTCCGGGGGCGTTGTGCGGCGAGGGCGATCCGAGGGGCGAGCGAGCGGAGCGGGCGGGGGCCCCGGCCGGTCGGCGACCGGTCCGGGGTGTCACCCGCGGGGCCGGCTCAGCGGAGGAACGGCCAGCGGAAGATGACCGACTCGTGCCAGAACTGCACGACGTCGCGGAGCAGCACGTAGGCCAGCCGGGCGTCGCCGCAGTTGACCCGCGCCCGCACCTCGGCGCCCGGCCGCAGCGAGCGGTTGCGGGTCAGGAAGTCCTGCTTGACCGCGTCGCTGAAGCTCACGCTCACCTTGACCACGTGGCTCTGCTCGACCAGCTCGGCCTTCGAGGCGATCCGCTGCACGTAGCCGGGGTACTTGTGCTCCGGGTCGGTGGCCGACACGAAGTAGGCCTGCAGCGCGGTGGTGTGGCCGATGGCGTCGTCGAGCTGGTGGCGGGCCAGCTCCAGCTCCTCGGCGTCGACCACCTCGCCGCCCTGGAGCCGCGACAGCACCCGGCCGAACCGGCCCAGGGCCTCGCGGGCCGGCTTCAGGTCGACCAGGTCGCGGGCCCCCTGCGACTCGGCGGCGTTCAGGGACGCCTCGAGCGCCTGGGTCGCCTCGGCCACCGCCGCCGCGTTGCCGGCGCCGATGCCGTCGCGGCCGGCGGCGTCGAGCTGCGCCTTGGCCGCGACGACCGGGGCCATCAGCCGGTCGAGCCGGCCGCGGGCCTCGAGGATCGGGCCCATGTCGTGGTCGGGGACGTTGACCTCGAGGACCCACTGGCCCTCCAGCGACGCCACCTGGATCAGCTCCTGGCCCACGTCGACCGGCCGGTTCAGGAACGACTTCTTGACCTCCCAGGTCGTGACGATGCCGTCCTGCGGGGCCCGGACCTCCATCATCCGGAGCTGGTCGTTGATGATCGCGATCTGCTCCTCGGCACTCTTGCGCTGGATCTCGGCCTGGGCCTGCTCGGCGACGAGCTGCCGGCGCTCGCCGGGCTTGATCGTCGAGTCGGCGATCTGGGCCTGGAGCGAGGCGACCTTGCTGGTGGCCTGCGACTGCTCGGCGACGAGCTTCTTGAGCTCGGTCTCGAGCTGCTTGCTCTCGATCCGCGCCAGCAAGTCGCCCGGCACGGGCTGGCCCTGGGCGTCGAGGTGCGGGCCGCGCACCTGCTCGGAGTGCTCGTGGGGGACCTCGACGATCACGCCCGAGAGCGGGGCATACGTGATCCGGCGGGCCTCGGGCATGATCGAGCCGCGGCCCTCGACGGTCAGCCGCCAGGGGACGAACGCCAGGATGCCGATCGTGCCCAGGATCACGCCCACGCCGCCCAGGATCTTCGCCAGGGTCCGACCCCGCAGGTAGCGACGCGGGGCGCCCGCCAGCTTCAGCAGGGGCCGCAGCGCGATCTTGTCGTGCTCCTGCGCGTTCCAGAGCGCGGTCGAGGCGTGACGGCTCACCACCTCGCAGCGGGCGTGCATGTCCGTCGGCGCCATCTCGTCGCCGATCTGCTCGGCGATCAGCAGGCCGAAGGGCACCTTCTCCTTCTTCTCGCGCTCCTTCTCGTCGTCGCTGGGCCGGTGCAAGATCGTGATCACGACCGCCTTGGCACCCGACTCGTCGACGTAGATCTCCAGCGCGTCGCGAATTTCAGGCGGGAAGCCCTCGGTGTGGCCGGTGTAGACCAGGTCGTCGCCCGAGTTGAGCACGACCTTGCAGAGGTGCGTCATCTCGCGGATCAGGTTGGCCCGCTGCTCGACGACCTCCTGGCCGCTGACCGCCTCGATCCGCACCTTGCCGGCGATCTTGAGCGCCACGCTCAGCCGGTCGCAGCCGACCAGCCGCTTGCCGTCGTTGGCGGCGGCGTAGCAGGTCTCCTGCAGGTCCAGCGACTCGTGCACCGCGTGGGTGAACGACTCGAGCTGGTTCCACAGCTTCTGCTGCGACATCATCTGCCGCACTTGCCGGTTCTTGAGGTACTGGCCGGCGAGGTCGCAGAGGTCGCTGACGAACCGCAGCGTGCTCTTCTGGCTGGCGGCCCGGCGCTCGGGATCCATCAGGATCTCGACCAGGCCGATGACCTGCTTCTCGCTGATCAGGGGCGCCAGGATCAGCGTCATGGCCGTGGGGTTGCCGGCGTTGGGCACCCCCTCGACGGCCGCCCCTGGCGGGATGATCTGCGGCTGGTTGGCCTGGAGCATCAGGCCCAGCAGCGCCTCGTGCGGCGCCGCCCGCTGGCGGTTGTCGAGCAGGCCGGTCTGGCGGAACTCCAGCTGGTGGGCCAGCTTGAGCGTGCCGCGGCCGTCGAGCATCCAGAGCGCCCCGCCGGTGGCGGCGGTCGCGGCCACCACGCGGTTCAGGAACTCGACCTGGAACTCCGCCGGCTGGATGTCGGACTCGGCCAGCTCGGCGATCTCGGCCACCAGCTTGCGGATCTGGTTCTTCGTCTGCTCGAGCAGACCGGGATCGATGGTTTCTTCCGCCATGGGAGTTCCCGTCAGCTAGGAGACCGAGAGGGGTCCGGGAGCAGGCCACCCGGGGGGCAGCTGGCCCCGCGCGCAGGTCCACGCCGTGCCGTCACTCGAACGGGACAGCGGCCCCCGCCACCTTCCTTCCGGATTTCCCGCAACCCGGCCAGCCGACCTCAAGTGCCCCCCTCCCGGTGCCGACAACCGGGCAATTGGGGCGGCCGGGGCGTTCCGGGGGAGTTCGGGCCCGGCAGACCGCCCCGCCCGCCCGGGTTGCCAGGCCGAGCGGGCCGCCGCTACAGTGCAAGGGACCCCGCCGCCCCCTGGCGGCGATCGCGACGGACCCGCCGCCCCGACCCGCCCGCAGTCTCTCCGCGATGGAACTCGACCTCGTCACCGGCGGCACCGGCCTGCTGGGCAGCCACATCGCCGAGCGCCTCGGCGCCCGCGGCCGCCGCGTCCGCGCCCTGGTCCGCCCCGGCGCCCGCACCGACTTCCTCCAGCGGCTCGGCGTCGAGCTCGTCCCCGGCGACCTCAACGACCCGGCGGCCACCCGACGCGCCACCGAGGGCGTCGCCGTCGTCTACCACTCCGCCTCCAAGGTGGGCGACTGGGGGAACTGGGCGGAGTTCCAGGCCGGGTGCATCGACGCCACGCAGACCCTGGCCACGGCGGCGACCGACGCGGGGGTCGAGCGGTTCGTGCACGTCAGCTCCACCAGCGCCTACGGCCACCCGCGCGAGGGCGGCCCGGCGGTGGTCGAGTCGGACCCGCTGGGTCAGAACCTCTGGGCGGTGTGGGACTACTACACCCGCAGCAAGGTGGGCCAGGAGCAGCTGCTCTGGGACCTGGCCGAGCGTCGTGGCCTGCGGCTGACGGTCATCCGCCCGAGCTGGCTCTTCGGCGAGCGCGACCGGACGACGACCGATCGGATCGTGCGGAAGCTCCGCGGCGGCGGGATCCCGCTCATTGGCCGCGGGGACAACCCGCTGAGCGCCATCTACGCCGGCTGCGTGGCCGACGCCGCCTTGCTGGCGGCCGCCGATCCGGGTTCGGTGGGCGAGGCGTACAACGTCACCGACCAGGGGCCGATCACCCAGCGCGACTACTTCGACCTCTGGGCCGAGGCCGTGGGCGTGCGGCCGTTGCACCGCCGCCGGGCGTACAGGGTCGTCTTCGGCGCGGCGTTCGCGCTCGAGGCCGGCGCGCGGCTGGCGCGGCGGCGGCGGCCGCCGCTGATCACCCGCTACGCCACCTGGCTGATGGGCCGCGACCTGGCGTACAGCACGGCCAAGGCCCGCACGAAGCTGGGCTGGACGCCGGCCGCGTCGTACCGAGAGAGCATCGCCCGCACGGTGGCGTGGTACGACGCCGAGGGCCCCGGCGCGGGGCGCTGAGGCGGCCGGGGTCGGCCCCGTCGCATGCGGGCGTCGGCATCGGTAGGATGATCGGGCGCTCGGCCGCGTTCGGGCCGGCCCCCCGGGGCCGCGCCGGGGCCTGGCCGCGCGACCCATCCGCTCGCGCCCGTTGCACCCCGGAGAATGCGCCCATGTCCGACGACCTGAAGAGCCTGCTGCCGTCGCTGGAGGTCTCCCGCCGAGGCTTCGTGGTCACCTCGCTGGCCGCCGGCTTCGCGCTGGCCGTGCAGCCGGTCACGGCCCAGACCGTGAGCACCGACACCAGGGGCCTGGAGGCCGGCGAGGTCAAGATCCCGGTCGAGGGGGGCGAGATCCCCGCCTACCGGGCCATGCCCGACAAGGGCGGCCCGTTCCCGGTGGTCCTGGTCGTGCAGGAGATCTTCGGCGTCCACGAGCACATCAAGGACATCTGCCGCCGGTTCGCCAAGCTCGGCTTCCTGGCCGTCGCCCCCGAGCTCTACGCCCGCCAGGGGGACGTCTCCAAGATCACCGACTTCCGCAAGATCATGTCCGACGTCGTCAGCAAGGTGCCCGATGCGCAGGTGATGGCCGACCTCGACGCCACCGTCGCCTGGGCCAAGGGCACCGGCAAGGGGAACACGGCCAAGCTCGGCATCACCGGCTTCTGCTGGGGCGGCCGGATCGTGTGGCTGTACTCGGCGCACAACCCGAACCTCAAGGCCGGCGTCGCCTGGTACGGCCGCCTGACCGGCCAGCCCGACGAGTTGCACCCGAAGCACCCCGTCGACGTGGCCGCCGACCTCAAGGCGCCCGTGCTCGGCCTCTACGGCGGCCAGGACCAGGGCATCCCCCAGGCGGCGATCGACCAGATGCGCGCGGCGCTCAAGAAGGCCGGCAAGCCCTCCGAGATCGTCGTGTACCCGAACGCCCAGCACGGCTTCCACGCCGACTATCGCCCCAGCTACAACGCCGCCGACGCGGCCGATGGCTGGAAGCGGCTCCAGGCCTGGTTCCAGCAGAACGGCGCCTCCTGAGCGACCGTCCTGCCGGAACCGGCTGGAACTTGAAGATCCCCCGCGGCCCGAGGGCGCCCGAGACCGGACGTCAGCGGGCCGTGGGTGTGACGGGTGCGGCGGCGGCCAGGTCGGCGGGCCGGTCGAATGGCTCGGACCGGCTGGCGGGCAGGCCGTTGTCGTGCACGAGCAGGCCGCGGCGGCCGACGAAGAAGGTGTGGCCGCCGGCGACGTCGAGGTTGAAGACCGGCTGGCGGCCGCCGGGCAGGATCTCGGCGACGGTGCCGGTGCCCTTGAGCGCCCGCAGCGTGCGCCCGAGGGTCAGCTCGCGGGCCATCGCCCAGCCGCGACCGGCCTCCCAGAAGCGGTGGTACGTGCTGGCGACGACCGTCTCGTCCCCGACCGTCAGGGCCAGCGTGTCGCCGGGCGGGTTGTGGTGCACGGTCAGGACGGGCTGATAGGAGAGGCCGCCGGTGCGGGGGTCCTGGCTCAGCACCAGGTCCCCGGGCCGGAGCCGCTCGATCGGCACCAGGCCCGTGCGGGTGTGCACCGGGGTGCCGGCGGCGAAGCAGCTGTAGCGGGCCAGCAGCTCGACCGGCGAGGTGTAGACCCCGACCGGCACGGGCCGGGGCAGGTCGGACAGCGCGGCCTCCTCGAAGAGCGTGGGCCGGTCCGACTCGGAGGCCGCGCGATAGGTGTAGCCGAGCTGGTCGAAGTACCAGGCCAGCCAGCGGTCGCGGTCGGCGCCGTAGTCCAGGCCGGTGGCGGGCTCGAGCACGCCGAGGATGCGGTCGTTGACCGCCTGGACCCCGGCGTTGTACTGCTTGATCACGGCGACGTCGGCCTCGAGCTGCTCCTGCGCCGAGAGGGCCGCGCGGCGGGCCTCCAGCTCCTGCTGGCCCACGGGCACGAGCAGGTCGCGGCGATACCGGAACTGGAACGCGCTGCCGGCCCCGCCCGGTCGCGCCTGGAGGCTGGTGGCGGCGACCCACTGCTCGAAGCTCAGGCCGCCGGCGCTGTTGGCGACCGCGTCGGCCAGCGCCGCGGCCCCCTGCTGCACCTCGGCCGAGCCGCCGGCGGCCTGGCCCACGAACCGGTTGCGGCCCTCGGGGTCGGCGGCTCCGTTCGGCGGGTTCGGCGTCCCGCCCTGGTAGCCGGTCAGCAGCTCGGCGGCGGTGAAGGTGCGATCGACGTAGCCATACGGACGGGCGATGACGGGCAGGCCGAACTCGTCGGTGCCGGCCAGGCGGTCGCCGGGCTGGAGCACGGGACCGGCCGGCGGGCTGTACTGGCGCCGGAGGTTGAACTGCTTGCCCTCGACGAACAGGACGCCCGGCTGCCCCGGGCCGTTGACGGGCCGGACCTCGAAGGCGACGGGCCGGCCCAGGCGGCGGATCAGGGGGGCGGCGAACTCGCGGGGGTCGCGGGTGCGGAGCACCTCGGTCGCCCGCCGCCGGACCTCGTCGGAGGCGCCCCGCACGGCCAGGCCGGCCAGGGCCAGCGACGACTCGGGCACGGAGATCTGGCCCAGGAGCTGGACGGCGTTGGACTGGTCCGAGGCGCCGCCCCTGGCGAAGACGGCGACGATGCTCGGCACCGCGCGGGGGTCGTGCAGGCCGGCCAGGCCCGCCTCGGCGGCGGCCCGCTTGCGGGGGTCGCGGAGCTGGCCCCGCCACTTCTCGAGCTGGGCCCGATGCACCCGGTCGGCCTTCTGCTGCGCCTGCTTCTCGAGCTTCTCGGCGGCGGCCTGCTCGGGGGTCAGCCAGCGGCCGTCGACCTGCCGGGCGCCCAGCCGCGTCCAGGCGGCGTCCCGTTTCGGGTCGAGCCGGGTGACGACGGCGAAGTGCGCCCGCGCCTCGGCGTCCAGGCCCGCCTGATCGCACCACAGGCCGAGCTCCCAGTGCGCGTCGGCGTCGCCGGGGTCGAGCTTCGCCCGTCTGGCCTGGTACTCGGCGCGGGCGGGGGCGGTCGCCGGGTCGTCGCGGAGTTCCTCCTGGAGCGACTCGGGGCGGACCCAGCGGTCCCCCTCGCGGACCAGGCCCATGAGGGCGCGGGCCAGGGCGTTGCCGGGGTCGGCCAGCACGGCCAGGGCCAGGTGCTCGGCCCGCTCGGCGTCGAGGCCGTGGGCCTCGCACCACAGCGCCAGCCGGGTGTGGGCCCCGGCGTCGCGGCCGGCCGCCGCGCGAGCGGCCTGGTAGGCGGGATCGGCCGCCGGCGAGGGGGTCGATGGCTCGGGCCCCTGGGCGGCCAGCAGGGTCGTTCCCACGCAGAGCAGCAGCGGCAGCACCATGACCGTGGACTCCTGTTCCGCGACCGGCGGTCGAGCCGGCCTCATTCCGGCCGGCTGCCCTCGACTGTCTGCCTGGTAGACGACGGCCGCCGCGTCGGCATTCAGCCCGCGCAGCGAAATTCCGGGCCGCACCGCCGGGGGAGAGCCGGCGGCAGCGGCCGGGTCCGGGATCAGCCGGCGGTCGGGGCCGTCGGCCGCAGGCGGCGGTAGAGGCCCAGGCCGATCACGCCGCTGGCCAGGATCGTCAGCGTCGCGGGCTCGGGCGCCGGCGTCAGGAAGCCGCGGATCTCGCCGCCCGGGAACGCGGTCGAGTGCACGTTCACGTACGCCTTGCCGTCGGCGATCGCGGTGAACAGCGCCAGCTGGGCGCTGGTCGTGTTGCCGCCGTTGGCTGTCACGTAGGCGGGGTTGTAGCTCGACGCCAGCGTCATGTCCAACGTGAGATCGTAGCTGCCGCTGGTGACGCCTGTCGGGAACCCGAGGAAGGTGGGCGTGGTGGTGGCCACCCCGGCCGTGCCCGTGCCCGCCACGGCCGTGGCCGCGTGGATGTGCGCGACCGTCGTGGTCCCGGTCAGGTGCTGGAAGTCGATCTTGACCCGCATGGTGTTCGCCACCGCGTCGAGCTCCACGCGCGCGAACCCGACGCCTGGCGACACGTTCGGCGGCGCCTCGGCCGCGCCCGAGAGCGTGGCATCGTAGACGATCACCCCGGCCGACGCCGCCGGCGCCAGAGCTACCAGGGCGGCCAGCGCGCAGCCCGAAACCATGATCCGTCGCAACATGCGGAAGCTCCCTATGTACCAGCCTGATTCGACTCTGCGGCCACCCGCCCCGGCGGCGGGCGCGCTCATTGCATCACGCCGGCCACGGTGCGTCCCCCAAAAACTCCAAATCTTGTGAAAGTTCTCCCATGCCATCACATCGCCAATCCGGATCGCCGTGCACCGGCGGCTCCCCCCGGGACGACGGAATCGGGCGGGCTACAATGGCCGTGACGAGAATCGGGCGGCCGTGACACTCGGAATTCCCGGGAGGCGAGACCGTGAGCGAGGCCAGGGCATCGGCGGACGATACCGGACCGGGGGCGGCAGCGGACCCGGCGCCGCGGCTCACCCTGCTGGAGCGGCGCGAGATCGAGGCGCGGATCGTCGGGCCCCTGCTCCGCGCCGTGAGCGACGAGCTGGGGGAGACCCGGACCCTGGCGCTGGTGCGGCGGGTGGTCGCCGACCTGGCCCGGCAGGCGGGGGCCGACCAGGCACAGGCGCTGGGGGCGGCCAGCCTGACGGCGTTCGCGAGCTGCGTCGATCGCTGGCGCGAGGGCGGGGCGCTGGAGCTGCGGGTGCTGGCGCAGGACGAGGCCCGGCTGGAGTTCGACGTCACCCGCTGCCGGTTCGCCGAGATGTACCGGGCCCTGGGCCTGGCCGACCTCGGCTCCAGCCTCTCGTGCTGCCGCGACTTCGCCCTGGTCGAGGGGTTCAACCCCGCCATCGGCCTGACCCGGACGCAGACCCTCATGGAGGGGGCCCCGTTCTGCGACTTCCGGTTCCGGCTCAAGTCCGACGCCGAGACGGCCGACGCCGGGGCCCCGGGGCCGGGCGGCGGCTGAGCGCTGGTCGTGCCGGGGGTGCCGGCGATGCGGGAAAGGTCAAGCGGGCGGGCGGCGTGGCCGATTCTGAGGAGGAAGCGACGGGCGGGGTCCTGGTCCGTTTTGTCAGGCCCCGGCCCGCCCGAATCCCGGTCACAGGAGGTGACCCGATGTCCCGTCCCGCGGCCCCGCTCGTCCCGAGGCTGGCCTACACCGCCGCGGCCGTCCTGCTCGCGATGGCCCTGGCGTTCCCGATCGCCCTGATGATCTTCGACCCCACGCTCATGTTCGAGCGCGGCTGGGAGCAGTACGTCGGCACCGCGATCTACGCCTGGGCGGTGCTCACGCTCGCCCGCGAGCTCTGGCTCCTCTGGCGCAACGAGCGCGCCTTCGCCACCGCCGACGGCTGGCTGGCCGACCCCGAGTCGATCGACGAGTCCGACCGCCGGGTGCTGCCCACGCGGCTGCGGCAGCTCGCCGCGCACCTCCGCGGCGGCGACGCCGGCCCGGTGCCCGCCGTGCAGCTCATGGAGCTGAACCGCGAGGCCTCGGCGCTCGACCAGGAGCACGCCGCCGGCCGGTTCACCCTGAACCGCTACATCCTCTACCTGCTGCCCGTGATCGGCTTCATCGGCACCGTCGAGGGCATCAGCAAGGCCCTCATGAACATCAGCCGTGTGCTGCCGATGGTCAAGGAGCTGGACGGCTTCCTCTCGAACCTGACCAGTGTCACCGGCGCATTGCAGATTGCCTTCGACAGCACCCTGCTCGCCCTGTTCCTGAGCGCGGCCCTGATGCTGGTGCAGACGCTCGTCTCGCGCCGCAGCGAGGACCTGCTCGCCCGCGTCGACGGCTGGATCGTCGAGCACGTCCTGCCGCGCATGGGCACGCTGAGCGGCTCGGGCGCCGGCGTCGAGAGCCTGGCCGCGCCCCTGGAGCGGCTCCGGGCCGAGATCGCCGCCCAGTCGGAGCGCACCACCGCCGCCCTGGGCCTGCTGAACCAGCGGCTCGGCGACGGCCTCGGCGTCCAGATCGAGCGCTTCGGCACCGCGATCGACCGCCTGCCGCCGGCGCTCGGCAGCCTGGAGCGGGGCGCGCAGGCCGTCGGCCGGCTCGGCGACGAC
>CAZUZD010000214.1:0-10848 GCA_964624465.1 uncultured Isosphaeraceae bacterium | reverse complement strand
GCATGGGGTCCGATCGCGGGGGATCGGCCGGGCCGCGGCCCCACGGATCGACCCCCGGGCGCCCGGGGCCGCCGCCGCCCACGACCGACCGGAACCGGGACCGGAGCCCCCCCCCGATGCACCGTCGCCAGGTCGGCCTGCTCGTGTTCCCCGAGGTCGAGATCCTCGACGTCTGCGGCCCGTTCGAGGTCCTCGCCGCCGTCAGGCTCGACGAATCCAGGCGCCGGGAGGACCCCGGCCCGTACGAGGTCCGGCTCGTGGCCGGATCGCTCGACCCGGTGCGAGCCCACGGCGGCCTGCGGTTCCTGCCCGACGTGACCCTGGCCGACTGCCCCGCGCTCGACCTGCTCATCCTCCCCGGCGGCTGGGGCGTGCGCCGTGAGATCGAGGACCTGGCCCTGCTGGCCTGGATCCGGGACCGCGCCGCTCGCACCCCGCTGCTGGCCTCGGTCTGCACCGGCGCCCTGCTGCTGGCCCGCGCCGGGCTCCTCGACGGCCGGCGGGCCACCACCCACTGGAAGGTCCTCGACTGGCTCCGGCAGGAGGCCCCCTCGACCGTCGTGCACGACGACGTGCGGGTCGTCGACGAGGGGGACCTGCTCACCTCCGGCGGCGTCGCCGCCGGCCTCGACCTGGCGCTCCGGATCGTCGCCCGACACCACGGCGCGGCCATCGCGCAGGCCACTGCCCGCCACATCGAGTACCCCCACCACGACCCCGACGCCACCGTCTGAGCCCCGGCCGACCCCTCCCAGGGGCTTTGCGCTTGGTCCGGCGACCCGGCCCCGTTCCAATGAAGCCCAGCCGCCCGGCCACCGATCCGGGCCAGGACCCGCCCTTCGGGAGCGACCGACCCATGCCCAGGCCCCTGCACACCACGGCCCTGCTGGCCGCCGCCCTCGCCCTCCTCACCGCCCCGGCCGCCCGCGCCGACGACCCGCCCCTCAAGGCGTACTTCGACGCCGAGGTGAAGCGCATCGAGGCCAGGCCGCTGGCCGGCATCGACTCGGCCGCCGACTGGAAGGCGCGGCGGCCCGAGCTCCAGCGCCAGCTCCTGGAGATGCTCGGCCTCTGGCCCTTGCCCGCGAAGACCGACCTCAAGCCCGTCGTCACTGGCACGTTCGAGCACCCCGACTTCGTCGTCGAACGGTTGCACTTCCAGTCGGCCCCCGGGCTGTATGTGACGGCCAACCTGTACCGGCCGGCGAAGGTGGACAGGCCCTTGCCCGCGATCCTGTACGTGTGCGGCCACTCCAACGTCGTCAAGGATGGAGTGATCTACGGCAACAAGACGCACTACCAGCATCACGCTGCCTGGTTCGCCGCCAACGGGTACGTCTGCCTGGTGCTCGACACCCTGCAACTGGGCGAGATCCCCGGCCTGCACCACGGCACTTACCGCGAGGGGATGTGGTGGTGGCTCACCCGCGGCTACACCCCCGCCGGGGTGGAGGCCTGGAATGGCGTGCGCGCGATCGACTACCTGTGCAGTCGCCCGGAGGTCGATGCGAGGCGCATCGGGGTCACCGGCCGATCGGGCGGCGGGGCGACGTCGTGGTGGGTGGCGGCGATCGACGACCGGATCGCGGCGGCCGCGCCGGTAGCCGGCATCACCGACCTGCGCGACCACGTCGTCGGCGGCCCGTTCGCCGGCCCGTATGCCACGGCCGGCGTCGTCGAGGGCCACTGCGACTGCATGTTCCTGGTCAACACGTACCGCTGGGATTACGGCACGGTCGCCGCCCTGGTGGCTTCGAAGCCCCTGCTCGTCGAGAACACGGACAGCGACCCCATCTTCCCCGAGGTCGGCGTGCGCCGGATCTTCGCCCAGCTCGAGACCGTGTACGGCTGGTACGACGCCCGCGACCGCCTGGGCCTGGTGATCGGCAAGGGGGGCCACGAGGACACGCCCGAGCTCCGCCACCCCGCGTTCGCCTTCTTCGAGCGCTGGCTCAAGGACCGACCGACCGACGCGAGCGCCATCGTCGAGCCCGAGCGCAAGATCGCCATCGAGGACCTCAAAGTCCTGCCCGTCGGCGCCCCGATCCCCGCCGACAGCCGCAACGCGCGCATCCAGGAAACGTTCGTCGCCCGTGCCCAGACACCCCCGTTGCCGGCCAGCGCCGCCGCCTGGACGACGCTGCGCGACGGCTGGCTCGACGCGGTGCGGACGCAGGTCTTCGCCGCCTGGCCCACGAAGGCGGAGGAGGCCGACGGGATCCGCGTCGATCACCCGTTCACGAACGTGATCAGGTCGGGCGTGCGGCTCGACGCCTACGATCTGACCGTGCAACCCGGGGTGACCATCCGCGCCTGGCAGCTCGGGCACCCCAGCGACGCCCCCGAGCGGACCGACCTGAACGTGCTCGACGCCGAGGGCTGGGAGGCTCGCAAGGAGCTGCTGCTCGCCTTCGAGGCCGCCGACGGCGACCCGTCCCGCTCGCCCGACTTCCCCGCGCTCAAGGGCGCCATCGACGCCGGCCGCCGCCAGGTCTTCGTCGCCCCGCGCGGCATCGGCCCTTCCGCCTGGCCGGCCGACAAGGAGACGCACCTGCGGCGCCGGTTCCTGCTGCTGGGCCAGACGCTCGACGGCATGCGGGTCTACGACGTGAGGCGCGCGGTGCGGGCCATGACCGTCGCCGATCAGCCCACCTGGCTCGTCGGCGCCGGCGACGCCGCCCCGATCGCCCTCTGGGCCGCCGTCTTCGAGCCCACGATCGCCGGCGTCATCCTCGACCAGCCGCCCACCGACGTCGACCGCGGCCCCGCGCTCCTGAACCTCGACCGCATCCTCGATCCGCCCCAGGCCGTCGCCCTCCTGTTCCCCCGCCCCGTCTCGATCCTCACCGACCGCCCCGACGCCTGGGCCTGGCCCCGCGACCTCGCCCGCCGCCTCGACCCGACCACCCCCTGGCCGAAGATCGAGGCGGTTCGCTGACCGCTGGCCAGCCGCCGATCCTCGCTTCTCGTAGGGCGGATCAGCGCCAGCGTCATCCGCCGCGCCCGGAGGGGAGGCCCCTCGATCGGCCCGTCGGATTGGTCACGTGGATGGCATCCAACCCGTCCCGGTGGATTGCGCTGGCGCTGATCTACCCTACTCCAGAGGGGCATTCTGTAGGGTGGATCAGCCGCAGGATGCGGCGCAATCCACCACACCAGGTGGAGGCCTACGACCCGACCCGGCGGAAGACGCTCCGCTGATCCGCCCTACGGGATAACATCGGGTGGCTGGGGTCCGTCCTTGGACCCCGGCGTCCCCAGCGCTTGCCGGGGATGGCCCGCTCAGTACGTCCGGCCCAGGTGCTGCACGATCGCCCGCTTCAGCTCCAGCGGGTCGATGGCGCCACCCTTGCGATACAGCACCTTGCCGCCGGGAGCGACGACGATCGTGTAGGGGATCGGGCCGGGCCACTGGGGGTCGAGGGTCTCGGCAAACCGGTCGCGATTGTCCGACTTCATCAGGAAGTTGGTGGCCGAGACGTGGTGCTCCTTGAGGAGCCGCAGGGCCTCGTCACGCTTCTCGGGGTCGTCGAAGCTGATGGTGACGAGCTGCAACTTGCGGCCGCGGTACATGCGGTGGATCTCGACCAGCTCGGGTAGCTCGGCCACGCACGGGCCGCACCAGGTGGCCCAGAGGTTCACGACCAGGAGCCTGTCGGTGTCGTTCTTGACAAGCTTCGCGACCGCCTCGTCGTCGATCGTTTCGAGCGCCACCGGCTCGGCGTTCCACTTCTCCAGCGACTTGCGGGCATCCTCGCGCTTGTCGGACCACTTCGTCGAGCAGCCGAACACGCGGGTCGTCTCGACCGGCACCGGCCTGCCGGCGAGCAGGGCGTCGACGGCGTTGATCGTATCGTGCGACCTGACCGGCTTGACCTCAGCGTCATCGAACCGACCCACGTACCGCAGCTTCCGGGCCGCGTCGAACACGTACACGTGCGGGGTGGCCAGCACGCCGTACGCCTTCGAGGTGGCCTGGGTCTCGCCGTCGTAGAGGTAGGGGTACGGATACTTGTGGTCGCGAGCGCGGACCTTCATCGCCTCGAACGAGTCGTCCAGGTCGGTGTACCCCAGCTCGTCGAGCCGCACCGCCTGCGGGTCGTTCGGCGAGATGGCGACCACGGCCACGCCCTTCGCCCGGTACTCGTTGGTGAGCTTCTCCAGCCGCGCCTCGTACGCCTGCGCCGTCGGGCAGTGGTTGCAGGTGAAGACGACGACCAGGACCTTGGCGTCGGCGAAGTCGGCCAGGCTGTACGTCTTGCCGTCGACGCCGGGGAGCTTGAAGTCGGGGGCGCTGGCGCCGATGGCGAGCGTCTTGAGCCCATCGGGATCGGCCAGGCTGGTGGAGCCGAGGCCGGCCAGGATCAGGCCGGCGACGAGCAAGAATTGCAGCCCTGAGAGTCGCAGCATCGGAGATCACTCCCTGGGAGTGGAGAGCCTTGGAGTGGGATCGGAGGAGATGCAATCAGCGGCCCGGGTCATCCAGGCCGGGAGCGCGGCTGAGGTCGGTGAGGTAGAGGCCGTAGCCGACGCCGGCGGGGTCGGTCGAGCGGGCCAGCTGGAAGGCGACGAACTTGCCGTCGTCGCTCACGACCGGGTTGGAGGCCTTGCCGCGGGCTCGCGGTTGAACTCGGTCAGGCGCTGCCAGCGGTGCTTGCCGTCGAGCGAGACCCGCCAGATGTCGGCATGTCCCGGGCCGCGGCCGGTAAAACTCTCGCGGTCGCTCTCGACGCAGCTCCACTGGCCGTCGGGAAAAAATGCCCTCGGACTCGTCGTACTGGTCGGGGGCGTCGGAGTAATTCGTGATCTGTTTCGTGTCGAGGTCACCGCAGCCCAGCCCGCGTCCGCCCCCAGGACAACGACGCAAAATCCAGTTATTTATATTTTACCTAGAGCTTTACAGTTGTTTTTTAAGAATAAAGGCATCGCCAGTTTCTTCTAATTTGCAGTCGAAAATCTCTGCGATCTTGGTTAGGAGTTCGACAGCCGTTCCGTTCTTCACCTCGATTCGAATCTTCGGAAGTTTCTTGGATTTGTCTATATCGTCCGCACACTTGATCGGTTTTGCAATGCGGTTTCCGAGGAGCTTAATCGCAGCTTCAAGCGACTGGTTTTTACCAGATAGTACATAGCTTGTGCGATCGCCAATTTTTGATTCCGAAATACCGATCTGGTCCCAGTCTTCTGGGAAGTTCGGTTGTTTCGGAGACAATTGACTTTGCTTTGGAACCGATTGATCGTTCGAGCATCCTGGATTTGAAACGAACACGAAAGCAAGTCCCAGCAAAAGTCTCAACTGTCGAATAAATCTCATCCTCGGCTCCTTGTTTTGGATAACGTCCGCGATGCTCTGGTCGCGGACTGAAGGTTTCCATCAAGTGACGGCGGACCTGCGGCTTAGCTCCATCGGTACGCCCGGCGTGGGCGTGACATAACGGGATGTCATTTCCTTGCACAAAAATGGAATTTGCATTGGAGGACAGTATACCAAATGCAACCAGACAGTTTATAGGACTACACACTGCAGATGTCGGTCGCCTGGTGCCCGTAGGCGCTGAAGGTCAGCTCGCGCTCGGCGGGCAGGCGGAAGTTCTGGCACTCCAGGGTGCAGCGGAACGGCAAGTCGCGGCTCTCCAGCACGAGCCGGCGGTTGACCAGCTTCGGCGTGCCGTCGGTGTACTCCACATCGGCCTCGGAGATGCGCGACGTGCCGGCAGGCATCTCGTCGGGGTATTGCGCGGCGACGTGGGTCCAGGCGATGTGCAGCCGCGTCCGCGACACGGCCGGACCCTCCGAGCACTTGGTCCCGAGCGCCACCGGCCGCTTCGTGCCGCTGCGGTCGAGCACCGACAGCACGCACCGCACCCGGCTGGTGGCCTGCGGATTCTTGAGGTCGAGCACCTCGGGGTCGGAGAGCAGGATGTCTCCATTGGAGAGGTACAGCGCCCGGGTGTAGCCGGCGTGCGGATAGTGGCCCGTCAGCAGGCGGATCTCGCCGGTGGCGACATCGGCCTCGAACACGTCGCCGAAGGTTTTCGCCAGGAACAGCACCCGCTTGCCGTCGTGCGACCAGTCGGCCCGCTCGCCGAAGGTCGTGAGCCGCCGGATGTGGGCGGGCAGGGCCGGGGGCGCCGGGCGGGGTGGGTCCTGGGCCAGCACGCGGCCACCCGGCCGGTCGGCGGCCGAAGGCAGGACCAGCGCCGCCAGCAGCGGGACGGCCCGCCAGGCGTTGGCAATGGGTCGCCTCATGGAACAGCCTCGGAGAGGGGGCAGGGGCCGTCGCACGCGTCCCCGACACTGGCATAAACCCCCAGCCCGCCCGACGCAACGGCCCACCCCTGGCGTCGGTCGCCCGCCTGGCCCCGCAAAATCGTCGCCCACCGACACCAGCCACCGTCTCCGTGGAGCCCGGGCGCCATCGTCGGATCCGGGATCCCGGAGCCACCGACGGAGATTCCGTGTGCCGTGGGGGGGGGGGGGGGGGGGGCCCCCCGCCCCGCCCCCGCCGCCCCCCCCCAGGGCCCCCCGCCCCCCCCCGCCCACGGCACACAGGACGGCACGGCACAGGACGGCACGGCACGGATGGGGAATCCAGCGTCGGGGGCGGGCGAGACGGCGAGTGGCACATCCGGCGCGAAGGCGGGTCCGCCCCGGGCAGGACACCGGAGATTTGGGAGCGACGGGCGGGTTCGAGTATCATCGGGAACCTGAGGGCAGGGGCCGGGCGCGAGGGCGGGCGACGCAGCCTGGCGCGGCGAGAGGCCCTGACGTGGACGACCGGGACAGGCAGGCCGATGCACGACCGTGACCGGACGAAGGTGCCCGTGTTCCCGATCCTGCTGATCGCGGTCACGGGCCTGGCCATCGGCGCGCGGGCGGCCGGAGTGGCGAGCACGCTGGAGGCGGCGTCGTTCGTGACGGGGGCCGTCGCGGTCTGGCTCACGGTGCGGGAGAGCGTCTGGAACTTCCCGGTCGGGCTGGCGAACGTGGCGACGTTCTTCTTCGTCTTCGCCGACGCCAGGCTCCTCGCCGACGCGGGCCTGCAGGTCGTCTACTTCGGCCTGATCGCGGTCGGCTGGGCGCACTGGCTCCGCGGCGGCGGCGAGGGCGCGTCGCTGCCGGTCACGCACGCCCCGAGGGCCGTGTGCCTGCGGGTGGCGGTGGCCGGGGCGGTGGCGGCGGTGGTGCTCTGGCAGGTCGTGTCGCGCTGGGGTGGGTCGGCGTCGGCCTGGGATGCGGCCACGACGGCCGGCAGCCTGTGCGCGCAATGGCTGCTCAACGGCAAGCGGGTGGAGAGCTGGTATGTGTGGATCGCCGTCGACCTGATCTACGTCCCGCTCTACCTCTCGCGGTCGCTGTACCTGACGGCGCTGCTGTACACCGTGTTCCTGGCGATGGCGGCGGCCGGGCTGTCGGCCTGGAAGGCGTCGGCCCGGACAGGGAGCCCCTCGCGATGAGCCTGGGATTCGTGGTCGGGAAGTTCTACCCGCCGCATCGGGGGCACAAGCTCCTGATCGACACGGCCCGGCGGGCGGTCGATCACCTGGTCGTGCTGGTGGCGGCGCATGCGTCGCAGAAGCTCTCGGGGGAGCAGCGGGCGGCCTGGCTGCGCGAGATCCACCCCGATTGCGACGTACGCTGGGTGCCCGATGAGCTGGCCGACGAGACGAACGCCTGGGCCGAATTCACCGTCCAGTACCTGGGCCGGGCGCCCGACGTCGTCTTCACCAGCGAGGGCTACGGCGAGCCGTACGCGCGGGCGATGGGCTGCCGGCACGTCTCGGTCGATCGCGACCGGACGACGGTGCCGATCTCGGCGACGGCCATCCGCCGGACGCCGCTGGATCACCTGGAATTCCTGGAGCCCTGCGTGCGGGCCTGGTTCGTGCGCAGGGTCGTGCTGGTGGGGGCCGAGTCGACGGGCAAGACGACGCTGGCTCAGCGGCTGGCCGAGCGGTTCGCCACCGAGTGGGTGCCCGAGTACGGCCGCGAGCACTGGGAACGCAAGGTCGCCGGCCTGACCCTGAGCGACCCGCTGCCGGCCTGGACCGCCGAGGAGTTCCGCCACATCGCCGCCGAGCAGCAGCGACGCGAGGAGCAGGCGGCGCGGCGGGCGAACCGGGTCCTGATCTGCGACACCAACGCGTTTGCGACCGGCACCTGGCACGAGCGCTACCAGGGCACGCGCGACCCGGAGGTGGACGCCCTGGGGGCCCGCGACCGGGTCGACGCCTATCTCCTGACGGCGCCCGACGTCCCCTTCGTGCAGGACGGCGTCCGCGACGGCGAGGCGATCCGCGACTGGATGCACGGCCGGTTCGTCGAGCAGCTCCGCGCCGCGGCCGCCCCGCTGCACGTCCTCACCGGCGATTACCCCGCCCGCGAGGCCCAGGCGGTGCAGATCGTCGAGGACGTGCTCCGGCGGCCGTTCGACCTGTAGCGATCGTTGTTCTGTAGGGCGGATCAGCGCAGCGTCATCCGCCGCGTTCGCAGGAGCAACCGCCCGATTGGCCAATCCGCCGGGTCAGGAGGTGGGCTCCCGAGCCGTCCCGGCGGATGACGCTGCGCTGATCCGCCCGACGAGAACGAATCCGGGGCGGGACAACAGCTGGGCCTCGGGACGTGACCTCTCGCCGGGAACGGCTCCAGAAGCGATGATGGGTCGGCCGCGCCGCGCGAACCGCGCATCGCGGCCGGGCCTCCTCTCCCGACCGGCCCCGCCAGCGGCTCCACGGCACGCCCTGCGATTGCCCGCCATCCTCCCCCGATCCGCCCGACCGACCCGCAAGAGGACCCGCCGTGACGGATGCCATGCCCCGCCCCCGCCGGTGCGATCGACCGGCGCTCGCCCTCATGTTCCTGCTCACGCTCGCCGGCTCCAACCTCGCCCGCGCCCAGGGCACGGCGGCCGACTACCGCCGCGCCGACGAGCTGCTGGGCCGGCTCCGCGACAAGGTGTTCACGGCCGGCGTCCGGCCGCACTGGTTCAATCAGAATCGCGCGTTCTGGTACCGGGCCGACCGCGCGGGCGATGTCCGCGAGTTCCTCATCATCGATGCCGAGACCGGCGAGAGCCGGCCGGCGTTCGATCACGCGAAGGTCGCCGAGGCGCTGGCCGCGAAGCTCGGCAAGCGGGCGGCGAACCCGCTGCCGGTCGACCGGATCGCCATCGAGGAGGATGGCACCGTCCGCCTGGCCGTCGGCGACCAGGGGTTCCGGTTCGATCCGGCCACGGGGGCCCTGACCGACGCCGAGCCGATCGCGGCCGAGCCGCAGCCCGAGCCGCGCGGGCGGGGTCGTGGCGGCCGGGGCCCGAGGCAGCCGGGCGCCCCGCGTCGCAGCGAGTCGCCCGACGGCCGCTGGTCGGTGAAGGTCCACGAGCACAACCTCGTGCTCGTCGAGAAGGAGGGCGGCGCCGAGCACCCGCTCACGACCGAGGGCACCGACGCCGACGGCTACGAGCCGGCCGTCTTCTGGGCGCCCGACTCGACCCGGCTGGTCGCCTTCCGCCGGGCGAAGCCGCAGGAGCACAAGGTGTTCCTGATCGAGTCGTCCCCGCGCGACCAGCTCCAGCCGAAGCTCCACGACCTGGAGTACCAGAAGCCCGGCGACGCGGTGGCGGTCCGCAAGCCGCACCTGTTCGACGTCGCCAGCCGCCAGGAGATCCCCGTCTCCGACGCCCTGTTCGCGAACCCCTGGAGCATCGACGACCTGCGCTGGGCGCCCGACTCGTCGCGCTTCACCTTCGTATTCAACCAGCGCGGCCACCAGGTGCTGCGGCTGATCGCCGTCGACGCGGCCACCGGCGTGGCGAGGACGATCATCGATGAGGTGAGCCCGACGTTCGTCGACTACGCCCACAAGCAGTTCGCCCACTACTTCGACGCCACCGACGAGATCCTCTGGATGTCGGAGCGCGACGGCTGGAATCACCTGTACCTGTTCGACGCGAAGACGGGGGCCGTCAAGAATCGCGTGACCCAGGGGGAGTGGCTGGTGCGCGGGATCGACCGCGTGGACGACGCCACCCGCCAGGTCTGGTTCCAGGCCGGCGGCCTCATACGCGGTGAGGACCCGTACCACGTCCACCACGCCCGCGTGAACCTCGACGGCTCGGGCTTCACCCGCCTGACCGAGGGGGACGGCACCCACACGATCGACTCCTCGCCCGACGGCCGCTTCTATCTCGACACCCACTCGCGGGTCGACCGGGCCCCGATCGTCGAGCTGCGGCGCGCCTCGGATGGCGCGCTGGTCACGACCGTCGAGCGGGCGGATATTCGAGCCCTGGAGGCGACCGGCTGGAAGCCGCCGCAGCGGTTCGTCGCGAAGGGGCGCGACGGCACCACCGACATCCACGGCGTGATCTACCGCCCGCTGAACCACGACCCGGCGAAGAAGTATCCGGTCATCGAGGACATTTATGCCGGCCCCCAGGGCGCCTTTGTGCCCAAGGCGTTCAGCGGCATGCACCGCCAGCAGGTTCTGGCCGAGCTGGGGTTCATCGTGGTGCAGATCGACGGCATGGGGACCAATTGGCGGTCGAAGGCGTTCCACGACGTCTGCTGGAAGAACCTGGCCGACGCCGGCTTCCCCGACCGGATCGCCTGGCTGAAGGCGGCCGCCGCGACCGACCCCTCCCTGGACCTGAGCCGCGTGGGCCTCTACGGCGGCTCGGCCGGCGGCCAGAACGCGATGGGGGGACTCCTGTTCCACCCCGAGTTCTACAAGGTGGGCGCGGCCGACTGCGGCTGCCACGACAACCGGATGGACAAGATCTGGTGGAACGAGCTCGGGGGCGTCGGCCGGCTGGCGGAACAGGAGCGTGGCCCCACCGCGGGGGGCGGT
>CAZUZD010000213.1:0-10853 GCA_964624465.1 uncultured Isosphaeraceae bacterium | reverse complement strand
ATCACGACCGGGAGCTTCTGGCGGGTCGCCTCCTCGATGGCCCGCGTCAGCTTCTCGCCGACGACCGAGCCCATGCTGCCCATGATGAAGCCCGAGTCGGTCAAGCCGATCACCAGGCGGATGCCCTTGATGAACCCCTGGCCGACGACGGCCGCCTCGCTCAGGCCCGTGCGCTCCTGCTCGGCCAGCACCCGCTCGGGGTACGGCCGGCGGTCGTTGAAGCCCAGCGGGTCGCCGGGGCGCAGCTCGGTGAACCACTCCTCGAACGTGTCGGGGTCGAGCAGCTGGTTGATCCGCTCGCGGGCGGGGATGATGAAGTGATGCTGGCAGGTGGGGCAGACGTTGAGGTTCCGCTCGACTTCCTTGCGGAAGAGCGTGGCCTGGCAGCCGTCGCAGCGCATCCAGACGCCTTCGGGGACGCGTTTGGGCTCCAGGTGTCCCTGCCAACTCCCGCTCGTGGCCGCCCGCTTCTGGGCCATCGCCTGAAATCCCCCTTCGCTGCGATCCGAGGCGCCGCCCTGCCGTCGCCCCCTGGTTCCGGGAGGCGCAGCCCTCCCTGGGCGGCCGTTGGGGCTCATTATGGCATGGTCCGGCCAGGCTGCGAAGCCCGGAATGCCCGGCAACGGCCCCGCGCGGTCCGTCCGTCCCCGTCGGCTCAGGCCAGACCCGCCGGCCCCATGCCGTGCGCGGAGCTCGTCTCCTCCGAGACGATGATCCATTCCGAGTGCCCGGTCGTCGGGTGCTCGGACAGGTGCAGCCGGGGGTCGCGGCGGAGCTGGCAGGCGATGAACTGGGCGATCGGGTCGGCCGCGACCAGGCCGATCGTCTGGTGCCGGTGCCGCTTCAGGAGCGGCCGCAGGGCGTGGCGCACGCGCTCCAGGGCGTCCTCGACCGGCTCGCCCAGCGGCGGGCAGATCGTGCACGGGTCCTCGAGCCACTGCCGGAAGACCTTGAGGTTGCGGCGGCGGATCTCCTCGACCTGGAGCCCCTGCCAGAGGCCCTGGTCCAGGTTGCGCAGGTCGTCGAGCTTGCGGGGCCGCAATCCCAGGGCGCGGCCGATGGCCTCGGCCGTGGCGACGACGCTCTCGCCGGGCCCGCAGTAGAGGGCGTCGAGCTCGATGTCGGCCAGCCGGCTGGCCAGCGCGGCGGCCTCGGCGCGGCCGCGCTCCGACAGGGGCAGGTCGAGCACGCCCTGGACGCGCTCCTGCTCGTCGTAGTCGGTCGCCCCGGGGCGGATCAGGAGCACTTGCAGGCTCATCCTCGGCCCGTCGCGCCGGGACCCAGGCCCTGGCGGGCCGCGGCGGTCAGCTCGGCCAGCGCGGCGGCGTAGTCGCCGTCGGGGCGGAAGATCGCCGAGCCGGCGACGATCTGCGTGACCCCCGCCGCCACCACCTCGGCCGCGTTGTGGGCCTTGATGCCGCCGTCGATCGAGATCGGCAGGTCGGGCCGCAGCTCCCGGATCCGCCGCACCTTCTCGAGCACGCCCGCCTGGTACGACTGGCCGCCGAAGCCGGGCATCACGCTCATGATCAGCACCCGGTCGACCTCGTCGAGGTACGGCTCCAGGGCGCTCACCGGCGTGGGCGGGTTCAGCGCCAGGCCGGCGCGGCAGCCGGCGGCGCGGATGCGTCGCAGCAGCGGCACCGGGTCGGGCAGCACCTCCAGGTGCACCAGCACGGCGTCGACGCCGGCCGCGACGAAGTCGTCGAGGTAGCGGGCCGGGTCGCTCATCATGAGGTGCGCGTCGAACGGCAGGTCGGTCCGCGGCCGCCAGTCGGCGATCACCGGCGGCCCGTAGCTGAGGTTCGGCACGAAGTGGCCGTCCATCACGTCCAGGTGCAGGGCCTGGGCGCCGGCGGCCTCGAGGGCCGCGATCGCCTCGCCGACAGCGGCGAAGTCGCAATCCAGCAGCGACGGGGTGATCAGCGGCGTCTGGGCCGCGTCGAGCATGCGGACTCGTTCGGAGCGATCCAACGGCCACCTCGGGCACGCGGGGACGCGAGAGCGGCGGCTCTCGGGGAGGCGAGGGGAAGCCGATCAAGGGCGCGGGCCGCCCCTGGCGCGGCGTTCGAGCCGCGCCAGGGACCAGCTTAACGGAACTCCGGCTCAGCGGTCGGGGATGACCGCCAGCGAGTTGAACTTGCGGCCTTCGAGCGACTCCAGGAAGGCGCCGCCGCCGGTCGAGACGTGGTCCATCTTCTCGGCCAGGCCGAACTGCTCGACGGCCTCGGCCGTCTCGCCGCCGCCGACGACGGTGATCGCCGCCGAGTCGGCCATGGCGTGGCCCACGCCCAGGGTCCCCTGGCGGAACGGCTCGTCCTCGAACTTGCCCATCGGGCCGTTCCAGATCACCGTGCCGGCGTCCTTGATGATCGCGCTGTAGGCGGCGATCGTCGAGGGGCCGATGTCGATGCCGATCCAGCCGTCGGGGATGTCGTTGCCGGCGACGACCTGGGTCTTCGCCGTCGCCTCGATCGAGTCGCTGACCAGGTGGTCGTGCGGCAGCACGATCTTGCCCTGGCCGAGCTCGAGCAGGCGGCGGGCCTCGTCGAGGCGGTCGGCCTCGCAGCGGCTCTTGCCGATCTCGTGGCCCTGCGCCTTCAGGAACGTGTACGTCATCGCGCCGCCGATGAGCAGCTTGTCGACCTGCTTCAAGAGGCTCTCGATGACGAGGATCTTGTCGGAGACCTTGGCCCCGCCCATGATCCCGATCATCGGCCGCTTCGGCTGGCCGAGCAGCTGCTCGAGGATCCGCACTTCCTTCTCGACCAGGAAGCCAAGGGCCCGGCGCTCGGCCGGGAACTGGCGGGCGACGGCGACCATCGAGGCCTCGTCGCGGTGCGAGGTGCCGAAGGCGTCGTTGACGTAAATGTCGCCGAAGGCGGCGAGCTGGCCGGCGAACTCCTCGTGCTTGGCGACGCTCTTGGCGTCGGGCTGGCCGGTGGCCTCGTCCTTCTTGGGGACCTTCTCGGCCTTGTTGAACCGGACGTTCTCCAGCAGCACGATGCCGCCCGGCTGCAGCGCGGCGCAGGCCGACTGGGCGGCGGAGCCGACGGTGTCGTCGACCTTCGTCACCGGCCGGCCGATCAGCGTCTCGAGCCGCTTCGCGACCTTGTCGAGCTTGAACGGCGCGTCGGCGGCGGGGTCACCGCTGGGGCGGCCGAGGTGGGTCATGAGGATCAGGCTGCCGCCGTGGTCGAGCACGTGCTTCAGGGTCGGCAGCGCGGCCTTGATCCGGCGGTCGTCGGAGACCTCGCCGTCCTTCGTCTGCGGCACGTTGAAGTCGACGCGGACGAGCACCTTCTTGCCCGCGACGTCGAGGTCGCGGATCGTCTGCTTGGCCAAGGGATGAGCCCTTTCGTGCGCGAGAGTCGGCGGCGGGAACCGGGACCTGGACCGCCGCGGGGCGTCCGACTCGGGGCGGGCTTCGCCGACCGGGTCCAGGAGCGTCGCGCCACCGGGTGGAGGGGGGCGATGCGTGAGCGTGCGTGGTGTTTCGGGGGGCCGGCGCCCGTGGAGCGCCGCTGGGGCGCGGGATCGGGCCGACCCCGGCGGTGCCAGGGCCGGCCCGATGCCGGATTCAAGGGGTCACGTCGGCCGGGCTCAGCCGAGCTTGGCGAGCATCTGGACGAGCTGGGCGGTGCGGCTCGAGTAGCCCCACTCGTTGTCGTACCAGCCGAGGACCTTGGCGAAGTTGTCGCCCAGGATCAGCGTCTGGTCGGGCACGAAGATGCACGAGTGCGGGTTGCCGACGATGTCCGAGGAGACGATCGGGTCGGTGCAGTACTCGAGGATGCCCTTCAGGGGGCCGTCGGCGGCCGTCTTCATGGCGGCGTTGATCGAGTCGCGGGTCGCCGGCTTCTTGAGCAGCACGGTCAGGTCGGTGATCGAGCCGGTCGGCACCGGCACCCGCAGCGAGACGCCGGTGAGCTTGCCGTTGAGCTCGGGGATCACCTCGCCGACGGCCTGGGCGGCGCCGGTCTTCGACGGGATCGTGTTGATCGCGCCGGCGCGGGCCCGGTACGGGTCCTCGTGCACCTGGTCGAGGATCCGCTGGTCGTTGGTGTAGGCGTGCACGGTGGTCATGAGACCGTGCTCGATGCCGAAGGTGTCGTTCAGCACCTTGGCCACCGGCGCCAGGCAGTTGGTGGTGCAGCTGGCGTTCGAGAGGATCTTGTGCTCGGGCTTGAGCAGGTGGTCGTTGACGCCGATGACGACGGTCAGGTCGACCTTGTCCTTGGCCGGGGCGCTCAGGATGACGCGATCGGCGCCGGCCTCGAGGTGCTTGGCCAGGGCGTCGCGGCTGGTGAAGCGGCCGGTCGACTCGATGGCGACCTGGCAGCCGAGCTTCTTCCACGGCAGGCTGGCGGGATCCTTCTCGGTGGTGACCGGGATCTCCTTGCCGTTGACGATCAGGGCGCCGTCCTTGGCCTCGACGGTGCCCTTGAACCGGCCCTGGGTGCTGTCGTACTTCAGCAGCAAGGCCAGGTGCTTGGGGTCGGACAGGTCGTTGATCGCCACCACGTCGAAGTCGTTGGGCCGCTCGGCCATGACCCGGAAGACGAGCCGGCCAATGCGACCAAAACCGTTGATGCCTACGCGAACCGCCATGGGCTACCCACTCCTGAACGGGATCGAACCGACTGTCGATCGATCGGCTGTCACGAAAAAAAAGCGCGGTCTGGACCGCGCGACGGGTGTCGGACCAGGGGGAATCTGCGGCCCGATTGGCCCGACCCCACCGGGCGGGCCCGCCTGACGTCGCGGGGCCGGGCCGTGGCACGAGCCCGCACGACCGATCGACCCAGCATACCGACCGCCGACCCCCGATTCCAGGCCATGCCCACCCCGCGCCGGCACCGCCCGATTGACGCGAGCCGAGGCGCTGAGCTAGGATGCCCTCGTTCATTGCGGACCCCCGCCTCCCCGGCGGGCCCCGGGAAGCCCAACCTTCCCCGATCTGCCGCGACCGAACGCCGCTTTAGCTCAGTTGGTAGAGCGACGCTTTCGTAAAGCGTAGGTCCCCGGTTCGAGTCCGGGAAGCGGCTCTCTCGTAAGTCTTTGCCGAACGCAGACTTGCGTACCCGCCCCGACCTGCGGCGCGGCACGTTGCTCCGTGGCCACTGCAGTCCGGGACTGCTGGCGGCCGTTGACAGAGGGGCCGCTGCCCTGGCGGAACAGCCAGCGACCGGCGTCGCGACATCACGAGGCCAGCGAGCTGGCCGCGGTCACGCCCTGGCTTGCGGGACACCCGCGCCAGCACGGCCGCAGCGGTCCTGCGAATTCGACGGCATCCGGGTCGACATGAAGCCGTTCGACGAGAAGCCCGGCCACACGGAGGCCGCCGAGTTCGGGCCGGCCCGCTCCAAGGCCCTGCACTCCACCATGTCGCCACCGGCCTGGACCGCCGCACCATTCACATCCGGTTCGGGAGGGTCGAGCGCGACTTCCGCTGGGCCGTCTCGGAGGAGCTGCTGCCGGCCGAGCAGATCGACGCCATCCTGCCCCACCGGCAGCCAACGGTCCGGGCGATGGTCGAGTTCCAGCGGCTGACCGGCTGCCGGCCGGCCGGGGGCTTGGGGCTGACGACCGGCTCGATCGAACGTTCGGGAGAGCTCTGGGTCGATCGCCCGACCCGTCACAAGGGGGAATGGCGCGGCCGCGACCGCAGGATCGTCAGATGATCCGCATCCAGTTGCCAGCCAGGGAGGTCGAACGGTTGGAGTCGGTCCTCCGGGCCGCCACCGACCCCAAGCTCCGCGTCCGGGCCCAGATCGTCCTGATGGCCCACCGGGGCCGCCCGCACGGCCAGATCGCCTGCGACACTGTCACCTCGCGCAGTTCCGTCCAGCGCTGGCCCAACGCCTACCTGGATCGGGGGCTCGAGGCTCTGCAGCCCCGCAAGCCAGTCAAACCCCATCCCAAGCTCACCGCCGATCTCGCCCCGGTGCTCCGCAGTTGGGTCACCGAGGGACCGCAAGCCCAGGGAGTGGATCGAGCCAACTGGACCCATGCCGAGCTGGCCGAGCATCTCTTCCGCACCCGTGGCATCAGGGTCGGCCAGTCGACGATGCAGGGCTTCTGCCGCAAGCACGAGATCCGCCCGTATCGGCCGACCTATCGGTTCCTGCGCGGCGATCCCGAGAAGCAGGCGACCGCCCGCCGGGAGTGGGCCGCGCTCAAAACGGGGCGGAAGCCGGCGAGCTCGCCCTGCTGAGCCAGGACGAGGCCCGGTTCCCGATGGTGCCGACGCTCTGCAGCACGCTCGGGGTCAAGGGGCATCGGCCGGTCGTCCGGACGCCGGATTGCAAGGATCTGCTCGATGTCCTGGGCGTGGTCAACACGGTCACCGGCGTCCTGCCCGCCAACACGCTGGAGAGCCCGGCGCGGGCGAAGCCGAAGACCGGCAAGAGCAAGACCCGGCGGATGCAGGAGGCGTTCGCTGCTCAGCTGCGGCACATCGCACGCCAATACCCCTGTGCCCGGCACCCGCGGGTGGTGCTGATCATCGACAACGCCCCATGGCATCGGGGCAAGCTGATCGACGAGGCGTTGGCCGAGCACTCCCATCCGGAGTCCTACCGGCTCCCGAGCTCCAGCCCCCAGCTCAACGCGATCGAGCGGTGCTGGAAGCTGCTGCGTCGCCGGGCGAACCCAACCGGCGCTTCGACACGATCGCCGACCTGCAGCGGTCGATCCAGGCCAGCCTGTATTCCTTCCAGACGGTCCGGGGCCGGATCCGGCCCCTGATCGCCGGGTGCTATGACCAGGGTCCGGATCAGTCAGTGACGGCCGGAGTCTGAATGAGAGGCGGCGCGCCACCCCTCCCCCCGGCTTGGGGGGGAGGAGGCTGACGGCCACTCGCTCGACGCCGGCGCGCTGGTGCATGAAGCGTATCTCCGGCTGGGCGAGGCCGCGTTCGCCGATCGTAGCGGGTTCTTCCGCACCACCGCCGTCGCCATGCAGCGGATCCTGGTCGATCATCCCGCCGCAAGCGTGGCGGCCATCGCAGCGGTGGGGCCCGGCGGCTCTCCCGGGACGGGGATGCCGGCGCGCCACGGCCCGAACTCGACCCCGACGCGGCGCTGACCCGGCTGGCGGCCAAGGACCCGCGCTCGGCCGAGGTCCCCCGGTGGCGCAGGTGACGCTGGTTCTGGGCGAGCGGGAGGCACCATCGACGGCCGCCTGGCCATCCCGCTCAATCACCCGGTCGAGCGGATTGGCGCGATCCTGACGGAACGTGACCTCGTCGTCCACCGCGCCGGCGGTTATCGCCGCCAGCGCGCTCCGCAGGCGCTCGGGGCTCCGGCCCATCAGCCTCGTCGGTGGCTCCAGGGCCTGGGAGCCCATCCAGGGCCTGGGAGCCCATCCAGGGTCTGGCCCCGGCCGGTGGCAGCGGCGGGGAAGGAACATCGGCCAGCTTGCCGGCCCGCCGCCAGGATGGCGTGGGATCGTCGCGACAGGCTCACGTGGTGCTCCTGGCCGGTCCAGCTCCGCACCGGCGAGGCTCGGATCTCCGAGGGGGAGCGGCGAGTGCGTCCGGATTAGGAAAATCCAGATTCCTGGGAATCGTTTATCTTTGCTTGCAACAACGGACCCTCCCCCGGTAAGTTGACCATTCGTTAATCGATGAAATACGGGTCCATGAAGGATCAGGACATCCTGGTGGTTGTCGTCCGAGTCGTGGCCTCACGATCGGCCGCGAGGCTCTTCGTGGGTTGCGACGGATTCCCCACCCAGTCCAAATGGCGGCCGGCTCCGCGGCGAACGGCCCCTGAGTTTCGGTGGTTGGATTCGATCGCGTCGAGCGGTCCGACGAGCCGGGTGGACCCGCCCACGGGTCGGTGTTGCCGCTACCGCTGTGCGCTGCGACCGTCGCGACCGATTTGCCAGACCGTCGCCCGACTTCGGCGGCCCGGACCCCGCCGGCCCGGTTCGCAGCCCATCGGCACCTACCACAGGACTCACCGCGATGATCAGCTCCCGATCGGATCGCTGGCGTGGTCGGATCCTTCGCCAGGCCGGTGCCGCTCGCCTCGGCCGGCGCCGGTCGCTGACCCTGGAGGGACTCGAGGAGAAGTTGCTCCTGGCGGTGTCGGTGGCGCAGGACCCTGGCAACCTGGGGATGTTCCAGGTCTCGTTCAACGCGGACGTGCTGCTCGCCGACGACACCCTGAGGCTGTTTCTCGGCACCAAGGGGGCGCTCACCTACGAGTGGAACGGGGCGGCCGCCACCACCGACCTCGACACCGCGACGGCCGGCCTCCAGCAGCTTGAACTCGTTGCAATCTCGCGGATCACGGTCGCGCTCCGCTCCGGGACCAACCGCCTGGTGGTCGACCACTCCGCCGGCCTGGTGAACCCCCAGCCCTCGGGGATCCAGTATCTCGGCGCGCAGGGCGAGGGCTCCGAGGTCCCCGCGTTCAACGCGCTCGAGGTCCTGGGGGCGAACGCCAGCTATCTGCTCTCGGATCAGCAGCTGGTGAGCGCCCAGGCCGGGGTGATCACCGTGACGAACCTCGACCAGGCGACGCTCACCGGCGGCTCGACGGATGACGTGCTCGACGCGACCGGCTTCACCGGCGACGCAACGCTCGACGGCGGCGGCGGTGATGATCTTCTCCGGGGCGGCTGGGGCAACGACACCCTGATCAGCGGCGCCGGCTCCGACACGCTCCACGGCGGCCCCGGCAACGACACCTTCTTCTGCGGCAACGGCGGCATCCACGCTTACGGCGGCGATGGCGACGACGCGATGTTCGGCGGCAATGGCAGCGACATCCTCTGGGGAGAGGCGGGCAACGACGCGCTGTCCGGCAACAACGGGACCGATTCGATCGACGGTGGGGACGGGGACGACGCGCTCTCCGGCGGCAACGCGGGCGATCACCTGGTCGGCGGCGCGGGCAACGACAGCCTCGCGGGCGAGTTTGGCACCGACACCCTCGAAGGCGGCGATGGTGACGACTGGCTCTCGGGGGGCGACAGCAACGACCTGCTCGACGGCCAGGCCGGCAACGACGTCCTCCAGGGCGACGGTGGCAACGACACCCTCCACGGCGGCACCGGCCAGGACCGCGTGGTGGCCCAGGCCGACGCGAACTTCCTCCTGACCGACACCAGCCTGAACATCGGCGGCCTGGAGGTCGACGCGATCCTGGGCGTCGAGCTGGCCACGCTGACGGGCGGCACCGGCGCCAACGCGATCGACAGCACGGCATTCAGTGGCAAGGCCACCCTCGACGGCGGTGGCGGCGCCGGCGACGTCCTCAAGGGCGGGGCCGAGACGACCTTCAGCGGGACCGTGGCCGCGACCGACAGCATGACGCTCTTCGGCGGCGCCGGGACCAACGAGTACACCCTCGACATCCTGGGCCAGATCGCGATCGTCGACACCGGCGGCCAGGACATCATCAACCTGACGACCATGGGATCGGCGGTCACCCTCGACCTGCGGATCAGCGACGGCACCAACCAGGTCGTGACCTCGGGCGGGGCCAAGGTGGCGCTGAGCGGCAAGTTCGAGAAGGTCTACGGCACCGCCTATGGCGACACGCTCTGGGGCGATGCCTTCGGGACCTTCCTCTACGGCGGCCTGGGCGCCGACACGATCACCGGCGGCAGCGGCGCCGACACGATCTATGGGGGCACCGGACCGGGCGACCTCGACGGCAGCGCCGACGTCATCTACGGCGGCCTGGGTGCCGACATCATCGACGGCGGCAACGGCGCCGACATCATCTACGGCGGCACCGGCGTCGACGACCTCGACCTCAGCCCCGACTCGATCTACGGCGGGCTCGGCACCGACGTGGTCTTCGGTGGCAATGGCAGCGATACCATCTACGGCGGCACCGGCCCCGGCTCTTCCGACGTCGACGCCAGCAACGACGTGATCTTCGGCGGCCTGGGCGCCGACATCCTCGAGGGCGGCGGGGGCAACGACACGATCTACGGTGGCACCGCCGCCGGGGCGGCCGACCTCGACGGTAGCACCGACACCATCTACGGCGGGCTGGGGTCGGACGCCATCGACGGCGGCAAGGGCAACGACACCATCTACGGCGGCACCGGCGCCGGGGCCAGCGACACCGACAACAGCCCCGACCTGATCTACGGCGGCCTGGGCGCCGACACGATCACCGGCGGCGGCAGCAGCGACACGATCTACGGCGGCACCGTCGGCGGCGTCGGCGACCTCGACACCAGCACCGACACGATCTACGGCGGCCTTGGGTCGGACTCGCTGGACGGTGGCGCCGGCGCCGACACGATCTACGGCGGCACGGCCGGCGGTGTCGGCGACGCGGACACCAGCGGCGATACCATCTACGGCGGTCTGGGCACCGACGTCATCGACGGCGGTCGTGGCAACGACACCATCTATGGCGGCGTGGTCGGCGGCAGCAACGACAGCGATCCGGGCGCCGACACGATCTATGGTGGGCTGGGCGGCGACATCATCGACGGCGGCGGCGGCAACGACACCATCTACGGCGGCACGGCCGGCGACAGCCTGGACGCCGACACCGGCGCCGACACGATCTACGGCGGCCTCGGGACCGACACGATCGACGCCGGGGGCGGCGACGACACGATCTTCGGCGGCATCGCGGCCGGCGGAGCGGGCGGCGACCCGAGCAACGACACGATCTACGGCGGCGCCGGCCATGACGTGATCGCCGGCGAGGGCGGCGACGATCAGCTCGATGGCGGGGCCGGCAACGACCGCTACCTGTTCGCCGGACTGGGTCTGGGACACGACCTGATCCTCGAGGCCCCCTCGGCCGATCGCGACACCCTCGACTTCGCCGCCTTCGGCGCCCCGATCACGATCGACCTGGCGCGGACTG
>CAZUZD010000212.1:0-10896 GCA_964624465.1 uncultured Isosphaeraceae bacterium | reverse complement strand
CAGTCCGCGCCAGGTCGATCGTGATCGGGGCGCCGAAGGCGGCGAAGTCGAGGGTATCGCGGTCGGCCGAGGGGGCCTCGAGGATCAGGTCGTTGCCCAGACCCAGGCCGGCGAACAGATACCGGTCGTTGCCAGCTCCACCGTCGAGCTGATCGTCGCCACCCTCGCCGGCGATCACGTCATGGCCGGAGCCGCCGTAGATCGTGTCGTTGCTCGCGTCGCCGCCGACCCCGCCCGCCGCGATTCCGCCGAAGATGGTGTCGTCGCCGCCCCCGGCGTCGATGGTGTCGGCGCCCAGGCCACCGTAGATCGTGTCGGTCCCGGTGTCGGCATCCAGGCCACCGCCAGCCGTGCCGCCATAGATGGTGTCGGCGCCCGAACCACCATCAATGATGTCGCCACCCAGGCCGCCGTAGATCGTGTCGGCACTCGGATCGCTGTCGGTGGTGCCGCCGGTCGTGCCGCCATAGATGGTGTCGTTGCCGCCGCCGCCGTCGATGACATCGGTGCCCAGGCCGCCGTAGATCGTGTCGGCGCTGTTGTCGAGGTCGCCGACCCCGCCGACCGTGCCGCCATAGATCGTGTCGTTGCCGGCCCCGGCATCGATGGTGTCGGATCCCAGGCCGCCGTAGATCGTGTCGTTGCTGGTGTCGAGGTCGCCGACCCCGCCCGCGGTACCGCCGTAGATGGTGTCGTTGCCGCCGCCGCCATCGATCACGTCGGTGCCCAGGCCGCCGTAGATCAGGTCGGAGCTCGTGTCGGGGTCGCCGACACCGCCGGTGCCGCCATAGATCGTGTCGTCACCCTTGCCGCCGTCGATGGCGTCCGACCCCAGCCCGCCGTAGATGGTGTCGTTGCTGCCGTCGGTGTCGGCCGAGCCGGTGGCGGTGCCGCCGTAGATGGTGTCGTTGCCGAACCCGCCATCGATCACGTCGGTGCCCAGGCCACCATAGATGACGTCGTTGCTGGCGTCGGCGTCGGACGAGCCGGCGCCGGTGCCGCCGTAGATCGTGTCGTTGTTGTTGCCGCCGAAGATGACGTCGGTGCCCAGGCCGCCGTAGATCGTGTCGGGGCTCAGGTCGAGGTCATCGACGCCGGTACCGCCGTAGATCACGTCGTTGCCGTTGCCGCCGTCGATGATGTCGGCGCCCAGGCCGCCGTAGATCACATCGTCGCTGGCATCGGAGTCGCCGGCACCGGTGCCGCCGTAAATCGTGTCGGCGCCGCTGCCGCCGGTGATCGTGTCGGAGCCCAGGCCGCCGTAGAGGATCGTCCCGAAGGCGTCGCCCCAGATCGTGTCGCCGAACGCCGTGCCATAGACCTTCTGGAACTTGCCGGTCAGCGAGACCTTGCCGCCGCCTGCGGTCACGGTCTGGTCCGTGCCGTCGTTGATCCGGAGGTCGAGGGTGATCCCCTCGCCGGTGTTCGTCAGGTTGAGGGTGTTCTGGCCGCCGTTGTCGATGATCGCGATGCGGCCCTGCACATCGAAGGCAAACTCGTTGACGCCGGTGCCGCCGTAGAGCGTGATGTCGTCGGTCGGGGCCACCGTTCCGCTGAACGTCGTGCCGGAATTGCTCCCCTTGAGGACGTCGCTGCCGCCGCCGCCGTCGAGCGTCGCGGCGCCGGAGAACGCGGAGCTGTCGATCACGTTGGGACTCGGACCACCGAACAGGCTGGCCAGCTCGATGCCGACGAGCGTGTCGAGCTCCAGTCCGACGATGTCCAGGCTGGAATCGGTCAGGACGAAGTTCGCGTCGGCCCACGCGACGACGCGATCCTGGCCCGTGCCGCCGATGACCGTGTCGGCCCCTGAGCCGCCCTCCAGGGTGTCGTCCCCGATGCCACCGTTGAGGATATCATCGTCACCGTTGCCCGAGAGGTCGTCGTTGCCGTCTCCGCCCTCGACAATGTCGTCATCGCCCCCGCCCGACAGGTCGTCGTCGCCGTCACCGCCCTTGAGCTGGTCCGCGCCCCACTCGCCGTAGATGCGATCCGCGCCCTCCTCACCCCAGAGCACGTCGTCACCGTTCTCGCCATAGATCCAGTCGTCACCCAGTCCGCCATAGGCCGTGTCGCTTTCATCGCCGCCCTGGAGGGTGTCGCTGCCGTCTTCGCCGTAGAGCGTGTCCGCCCCCTCGAGGCCCTGGAGCAGGTCGTCGCCGTCGCCGCCGTAGAGGGTGTCGTTGCCCTGACTGCCCCACAGCGTGTCGTCGCCGTCGCCGCCATAGACGGTGTCGCTGCCGTCGCTACCGTCGAGATAGTCGTCGCCCAGTCCACCCCGGAGCACATCGTCGCCGCCGCCGCCGTCGAGGCTCACCCGGCCGCTGAACAGCGAGGCGTCCAGGACGTTGTTGGAGGCACCAGTGAAGATCCGAACCTCATCCACGAACTGCAGATTGATGTTGCCCGCCTGGGGGCTCGACACGAGGGAGTCGGTGACCGTGAAATCCGCATCCACACCATCGGTATACAGCAGGTCGTAGACATACGACTCGCTGTATTCTTGATCGTTCCCCTGGTAATCGATGACCGTGGTGGCGCTCGTGATCATTCCAGCGGAGTTGTCCAGGTTCAGCCGGTTGTATCCCAGCCTCAGCGTCACAATGATCCTGGAAATCTGCCCGATCCCGAGTTCCTGGAGCCCGTCGACGTTGGTGTCCAGGTCGCTCGACTCGTTCCCATCCCAGTAGTAAGTCAGCTGCGAATTGCCACCCAGCGACAGTGTCAGATTGTCATTGGTATATGCATCGTCAGAATCAAACCACACCTGGTACATGTCCGGGATCCCGGGATCTTCCGAGATGGAGACCGCCAGCAGGATCTTCTCCTCCAACCCCTCCAGGCGAGGGCCAAATCGCCGCACATCCCGCAGAGTGCTCGCCCGCCGACGCTGCTGCAACCGCGCACCACGAAGCGAATCTTTGCGAAACATCGAAGCGTTCCTGATCCAGAGGTGCAAACTCAGGGCTCGGGCTGCGAACGACCCGATTCAGTGTGCGTCGGCGGGGTCTCGATGGGCCGACGGCGGGGCCGGTCCTGCCTGCCGGGCCGGCGGCCCCTTCGTGGGTCAAGTCGATTCGATGGGCCGGCGAGTCGGGGGTCTGCCGTCCCGGCAGGCGCATCCCAGGCCCGGGCACGCCCGGCCATCCGCTGGAGCCAGGGTTTGGGCAGGGCGGAGCCATCGACCGGAGACCTGCATTGCAGAGCCGGCTGTCGGCCAGCACGATGAGTACGACACGTCTGCGCTCCAGCGGCTAGGTGGATTGCCCTAAGGTTGCTTGCGAGCGAGTGGCATACATCCCTGCGATTTTCGATCGTTCGAACAATACGTCCAGTGCGTCCCAAGATGCAAGCACTGATGTGCGATTCCACTGAAGTCCGAGCAGGGCACTCCAGACCGGCATCTCCGGTCGGGGGTTGCGACGTTCGGCGGCAGGTGTCAATCTGATTCCCCTTGCGATCAGCACCCGTTACGTCATCAATCCGACAAGGGTTCGCAGCGGCCGCTGACTGGCCGCCCTCGCCCCCATGCATCCGACCATCTTCGCGCGATTTGACGAGGTCTGTCGCCGGCGTCGGGCTGGTGGGGCCGTGCTGGAAATCGGGGCGTTACCGTCACGCGACAGCCTCCTGGCCTTGCCGGCGCTGGCCGGGGCGACCGGTCGGCTGGGCGTGAGCCTGGACGGCCCGCAGGTGTGCGACGGCTTCGAGATTCTCCGGCTCGACGCCAATGACCTGTCCGTCGATGCCCGGTTCGCCGCCGCCAGCTTCGATACCGTCCTCTGCAACTCGGTCCTGGAGCACGACCCGGCGTTCTGGAAGTCGCTGGCCGAGATGAAGCGGGTGCTGCGGCCGGGCGGCCTGCTGGGCGTCGGCGTCCCGGGCTACACCCGGCTCCCGCTCGAACGCCGGGCCCACCGGCTGGCTCGCTGGCTGGGGCGCCTCCGGGTCGGGCCTGCAATCCTGGATCCCTTGAACGCGGCTACCTTGACCTTGCACGTCCACAACTACCCGGGCGACTACTACCGCTTCAGCCCGCAGGCCGTCGCCGAGGTCTTCCTGGACGGCCTGGTGGACGTCGAGATCCAGACGCTGATGAATCCGCCCCGGATCCTGGGGTTCGGGACCAAGCCGGGTTGAGCCAGGGGACCGGTCCCGTCGCTGCGGCTGTGATCGGGGCGTGCCGCGACTGCGACGACGCTCACGCCCGGCCCGCCCGGTTCCGGCCGACCTCGTGGTAGAGGCGTTCGAGGGCCTCGACGTTCTGATCGAACCCATTGCGGGCACCGGCGGTGGCGGCGGCCGCTGCCATGCGGGCGCGGGCGAACGGGTCACAGAGCTCGGCCAGGGCCCGGGTCAGGGCCGCCACGTCGCCCGCATCGGCGAGGATCCGGCCCTCGACGCCGTCGGAGAGCCGCTCGGCCGCGCCGTTGGCCCGGGTGGTGATGACGGGCACGCCGCAGCCGCACGCCTCGAGGACGGTCAGGCTACAGGCATCATGCCAGGTCGGGAGGACGAAGGCATCGGCCATCTGGAAGGCCGCCAGCGGGTCACCCACCCGGCCCGGGAACCGGACGATCTCGTGGAGTCCCGACCGCCGGACGGCACGGTGGATGGCACGGTCAGGTTCGCAGCCCAGCACGGTCAGACGCACGTCCGATCGCGTGTGCGCGACCTGCCCGAAGGCCCGCAGCAGCGTTGGGAGCCCCTTGAGCCCTGGATTGTGCGCCGCGAACAGGAAGTGTATCTGGCCGTCCCAGCCCGCCTGCCGGCGTCGCTGGGCTCGCCGGGCGGGGTCGAGAGGCGTGAACCGGGCGGTGTCGATACCGTTCGGGATCAGGGACATTCGCTCTCCCGCCACGCCGTGCCACCAGTGCAGGTCGTGGGCCACCAGCCGGGATACCGCGACGATCCGGCTCGGGGAGTCCGGCCGGTAACGCCGGCGCTCGAACTCGCGAAGCTCGGCCAGCCAGTGGCGCCGCTTCGGATCCAGCGCCGCCAGGCAACGCCCGAGCCGGCCGCGGGTGGCACGCTCGCGCCGCTCATTGGCCAGCCGGCTGCCCGACTGGGGGTGCAGCAAGTCGGCATTGACGGCGATTCCCAGGTCGTGGGTCACGTCAAACGGCCCACTCGCCGCGGCGGCCTCGACGGTCCGTGCCCGAGCGAGGCGGCTCGGGTGCCAGGGGAGCCACTCGACCCGGAGGCCGGGCATGACTGGAACTCGCGCTCCGCGGAAGGCCAGCACCGTGACCTGATGCCCGCGGGTCAGCAGGGCACGGGCCAGCGCCGCGGCCCACTGCTCGAGCCCCCCGCCTCCCGGATCGAACCGCTCGATCAGCAGGGCGATCCTCATGGGAGGTCCGATTGCGTGAGGGCTGCGAGCACGGCGGCGCTCACCGTCTCGGGCGCGAGGGCGGCCATGTAGGCTCCCTCGGGGTCGGTCCGGTAGGCGTGGTGGCTCGGGGGCCGGCGGGCCTGGAGCACCCGATGACCGGCGCCCCAGGGACCGGTGCGTTCGGGGTGGGTGGGCCCGAACAGCGCGACGGTCGGCACACCGAGCGCAGCGGCCGCGTGCATGGGGCCGGAGTCGACGCTGACCACCAGGCGGGCGCGTCGCAGGGCGCACAGGGCCTCGCCGAGGGTCATGCGCCCGACGAGCGAGGGCAGGGGATCGGGCGCCAGGCGGGCCTGGACCGACCCGGCGGCCTCCCGGTCGTCGGCCCCTCCGGTCAGGACGATCGGCACGTTCAAGAGGTGACGGAGCCGCGCGATGACCTGCACCAGGCAGTCCACGGGCCAGCTCTTGGACTTCCAGCGGCTGAAGGGGTTCAGCAGCACGAACCCCGAGCGGGGCAGGCCCTGCTCGGCCAGGATCCGATTCGTCCGGGCCTCATCGCGAGCGCTGGTGATGACCTGGGGGGCCGGGTCGGCGACGGGAATCCCCAGGCCCCGGCAGATCTCGGCGCAGACGAGGACTGCGTGCTGCGAGGGGTCGGGCTGCCAGGCCGCCTGCCAGCCCGGCCGCCGATCGCCGCGACCGGCCTTCGTCGGCGCGCCGCTCAGGTACACCCAGGCCGCGCTCCGGCGATTGCCCTGCAGGTCGATCGCGACATCGTACGGGCCGTGACGCCGCAAGGTCCGCCGGATCTCCACCAGGTAGCGTGGTCCCAGCCGGGACTGGGCCGATGAGGTCACGATCGCGTCGAGATGCGGGTTGCGACTCACGACCGGTACCCAGCGCTCCTCGACGGCGAGCGTCAGTGTGGCCGCCGGCAGCGCCTGTCGCAGGGCGCGCAGACAGCCGGTCGCGTGGATCACGTCCCCCATCGCGCTGAGCTTGACCACGAGCACGCGCAGCGGTCGGTCCCGGTCGATTTGAAGGCGTTCCATGTCAGGGCACGACCTGCGATCCATGCTCCAGCGCCTGGCGCAGTGGCTCACCGAGGACCACGAGCTCGCCGCGATACCCAGCCAGGGCCTCGCGGATGATGGCCAGGTCGGTGGATCGGGTGTGGGCCCTGGCGTAGGAGTTGGCCGCCAGCAGGTCCCCGGGATATCGGCCCGAGGCGTCGTCGTACAGGTCGAGACCCGCCAGGACCAGCCGCTCGGGAGCCAGCGCCACCGCTGCCGCCACCATGAGAGCCCCGTTTGTAGGCCGGGCCGGCCAGACCCGGTCGCCGATCAAGGGGCAGATCCGTTCCATGGTGAAGTATCGCATGCGACCCGGGCCCCGGGCGAGCAGGTGCCGGAGCCGCATCCCATCCTCGAGGGCCCGATTCCAGAAGCCGTAGATCGCGCCGTCGACGGCTCCAATCGTGCGGGCATCGCCCACGAAGACGATCCGGGGCCGCGTCAGAATACCCCGATCTCGCCACCGCCAGTTCACCCGGATCAGGCAATCCTGCGGCAGACCCGCGAGCTGCGGATCCTCGGAACTCGGGCCGTTGCCCAGGCAGAGCACGGTGCGCGGGTGCCCCAACTCGGACCGGAGCTCCGCCCAGGATTCGAACCGCTGGCGCGGAAGCCGAGGACCGATCGAGCGCCAGAGGCGACTCGACCCGATGCGGTCCCGCCACGTCGGGAGCCGCCAGTCCTGCGCCACCGGAGGCAGGTCGGGCCCCGTCGGGATCCAGGGCGCGAGCGCCTCCGCCGTCCGACCGCCCGCGGTCGACCGGCCGTCGGTCACCTCGGGCGAAACCGCGCGGGGACCAGCCGGGGCCTGGCGAACTCCCGGCATCAGGCCGTCGGGATGATTCAGTGCGGCCCCGGCACCGTCGCAGTCCATGATGGGAATGCCTTGCGCTCGACCGAGGTCCGCGATCCGATCCGCGGCCGCCGGCCAATCGCCGCGGGCGATGATCAACTGGTCCGCCCCCGCCAGCAGCGTCGTGCCCAGGCCCAGATTGGTGGCGATGGCCACATCCCACGGCCCTGTCGGCGCCGGATGCGCGAGGTCCAGCCGCACGACCGTCAGGCCGGTGGCCTGCCAGCAGGCCAGGGCGGTCGACGCTCCAGGCCCATCCGGAGCCAGGAGGAGCAGCCGGGCACCTGGGGCGTTGCGCCGGACCATCGTGAACCAATCCGGCCACGGGGTGGTCGCCGCACCGCCAGGCTCGCAGCCGGCGACGAGCGGGACATCGGGTGTGAGCCCGAGCGCCGCACGGATCGCCGAGGCGTGAGGGCCGGCGGGTGGCTGGTCGTGCAGGCTGCCGGTGATCGCCAGGCACGACCGGGGCACGCCGCCGACCGCCAGCCGGTCGAGCGCCTCGGAATCGATCACGCCCAGCCGGATTGCCGCATCGGGTCGCCGGGCGACGGCGAGCAGGCCGGTCGAGAGGTCGCAGGTCTGGCGGATGGCGACCGCACTCTGAGCGATCCCCAGCGCTGGCAACTGGCAAGGCCAGTCGTCGGGCAGCGTGCGGGCGCCGTCGAGCCAGACGACGTGCTGGACCTGGAGCCGAGCCAGCCAGTTCCGCAGCCGCCGTGACGGCGGGACCGGGAGCACCAGATCGTCGAGGTACCGGCTCCTGAGGTAGTCGCGGGTGTCGGAGTCCGTCGCGGTCAGGAGCAGCCGGACGTGGGGGCGCGGGGCGATCAGGCTCGCGATCAGGTCGCCGGCGATCTGGAAGTCGATCGCGTCGGCGCCGTGGATCCAGAGGGACCGCCGGCAGCGTGGAGGCAACGCCCCGAATCTGGTACTGAGGTCGGCCATCGGGTCGTCAGCGCTCCAGCCCGGGAGTCGGTTCCGATCGGCCTGCGCTCGCGGTGACTGGCCCCGGCGTGCGGGCGACGAGCCGGCGGGCTCGCGTCATCAGGGCGGCCCGTCGTCGCCGCCAGCGGTCCGCCAGCGCGTCGGCCGCGGCCGAGCGCCAGGGCCGGCGCGAGGCGGGCTCGGAATCCTCGGTCAAATAGCCCAGCTCCAGCAAGAGCGGCTTCTGGATCTGGACCACCGCCCGGACGCTCGATCGCGATTGGCGGCGGTGCTTCCCGACGGACTGGCCCCGGACCTGATGCTGGATCGCGGCGATGGCCCCCGCGGGGTCAGGGCAGCCCACCGCCTCGAGGACCGGCCGGGCCGACGCCGGATCGCGGCAGAGGTCCTCGTAGCGGATCTCGTGGTAGCGGTCGCGGAGCATCGCGCCATAGGCACGGCCCAGCGTCACGCTGTTCACCCAGTGCTGGGCGTTGTAAAGCGGGCTCTGACGTCGATACGCGGGCGCGGTGAGTCGCAGGCCGCGGTGGGTGCGGATCCGATCGGTGTTGAAGTAGACCTTTCGCCAGAAGGGGGAGTCGGGCCCCTTGTGGTCGCTGAACGCCACGTCACGACCGTCGCGGATCAGATGGATGAACCGGGCGCCGGGAAAGAGGTAGTCGAGCACGGGGACGATGTACACGGTCTCGCAGAGCTTCCAGCCCCAGGCCCGCGTTGGCGCGAGCCCCGCCCGGTGCCGACGGAAGGCCGACTCGACGCGTTCCTGGAGCGGTCGATCGACGGGCGCTGCCGGATCCCAGAGCGGGGCAAAGTCGGGGTAATAGCGGAGTACGAGGTCCTCAACGAGTCCGAGGATCGGCAGTGCGTCCCACGACTCGTTGACCTCGGCTCCCAGCGCCACGCCGCCGGCGTCGAGCAGCGCCGCCAGCAGGCGACTGCCGGAATGCGACTTGTTGAACACGATCACCGGCGGCGGCAGCATCGCCAGGGTCGTGCGGCAGGCATCGAGCGTCGGGCTGGGCATGGGCACACCGGAGTCTCGATCTCGACGGACGGCTTCGAACCCGCGATCGCCACCACCCCGGGGGAGCCTGCATTCTTTCAGATGGATCTCGATTCGCCAACCGATCAGGGCCCGGTCGGTTGGCTCTCGACGTCGCGGATCGTGCGAAGCAACGCCTCGATCACCCGGGTTGCGCTCACTCCGGCCATGCAGCGGTGATCGAGCGGACATTCGTGCTTCAGGCATGGGCCGCAGTCGACCGGAACCCGGACGACGGTCGTGTTCGAGCCCAGGGGACCCGTCGCGGCGGGGTCGGTCGGGCCGAAGATGGCCACGGTCGGCACCTCAAGCGCACTGGCGACGTGCATCGCCCCCGAGTCGTTCGCCAGGAAGCCCCGGCAGGCCGCCACCTGCTTTAGGTAGCGTTCCAGGTCGGTCGCGCCCGAGAGATCCCGCACCGGGACCCCACCGAGGGCCCGGATCCGATCGGCCACGATCCCGCCCAGGACCCGCTCGTCGGCCGATCCGAACACGACCACGCCGGTTCCCAACGCACGGGCGGCGCCGTGGGAGGCCTCCGCGAACGAGCTGGCCAGCCAGCGCTTGGCGTGGCCGTTGGCCGACCCCGGCGCCACCCCGATCCAGTGATCGCCTTGTCCCCGCCGACCCGCCTCGCGGAGCCCCTCACCGCCGGGGATCCGGGCCGAGGGGAGTCCCGCCAGTGCCACGCCACCCAGCCCGGCGGCCGGGAGCAGGTCCAGGTAGCGGAGGCTCTGGTGGCGGACGCCTGAATCCCTCGCGGGCCAGGCAACGGCGTGGGTCAGCAGGCGGCCCCGACCTCGCGTGGCATAACCCACCCGCGTCGGGATGCCCGCCAGCCAGGCGACCAGCGCGATGCCCAGCCCGTTCGGGAGCAGGATCGCAACGGTGAATCGATCGCGGCGCAGGGACCGTGCCACCCGCCACCGACCCATGCCATCCTTCCAGTCGGACGCGCTGGTGTCGACGACGACGCGGTCCACCAGCGGTGTCCGGTAGATTGCCGCCACATTCGGCCGCGCCAGCACCACCAGCTGAGCCCGGGGAGCGTGCGCGCGGATCGCGTCGAGCACTGGCAACGCCATCACGGCATCGCCCAGCCAGTTCGGCGCCCGCACGAGAATGCGTTCCAGGGAGCAGACACCCGGCGCCCTCATCCGATCCCCTCGCTCCCTGGCTCCAGATCCGATCCAATCCGGTCCGGCACTCACGTTGACGACGGGCCGGACGATCCCCAGTCGGCTCCACCACCGGGCCCGCGATGCCGCCCTCGTTCTGGCTGCCCGAACCTCGAACCCGGTCCGCTCAAACGCGGTTTTGAGGACCGGGGCCAGCCCGGATCGGGTCGCTGCGCTCGATGTGAAGCCCTGGATTCTCGCCTTGACCCGAGAAACCGAGGCTGAGACGGGTTTTGAGAGAGGCCGTGTCTCGCTCTGAGGCAGGGGGAGCGGAGCGGTCACCCGGGATTACCGCTTTTCGACGGGATTTCGTGGGAACTCGGTTTGGTTGGCACTCTGGCACGCCGCGTGCGTTATCAGTTTCAACATCATACGCAAGTCAGGAAATCATCGCGAAGTAGCGAGGCAAACGATGTCGGTTCTCAACCTCAAGCCGTTCGACCAGAGCTTCACCCACGCCCCCC
>CAZUZD010000211.1:0-10958 GCA_964624465.1 uncultured Isosphaeraceae bacterium | reverse complement strand
CCCCGCCGCTGGCCGTGGCGGCCCGACCGCCCGGCGACAGCGGCACGCCGGGCCAGCCGGGTCCGACGCCCCGCCCCCGCACGGCCTGGTCCACCTGGCGCCCGATCGCCCTGGCCGCCTCCACGCTGCTGGCCGGCGGCGCCGCGCTGCTCGTCTGGGCCACCCAGGACGGTGCTCGCTCGCCGCAGTCGGCTCCCGACGGGGCGGTCTTCGGACGGTTCGGTGGGGCGGTCGCACCCTCGGCCCGGCCGCCCGCGTCGCGTTCGCCCTCGGCCGGCGCCCCGCTGGACGCGATTGCCGACGGTGCGCCCCCCCGGTCGTATGAATGGGGTTTCGACGCGCCCGCTGCGGTCGCCCCGATCCCGGGCGGGCCGCCGCTGGCCCAGGGGCCCGCGATGCCACCCGCGCCGGCGGTGCCGGGGTCGCCGATGGTCCGGCCCCAGCGTCCTCAGGGTGGAGGCATGCCGGGAGCCCCCGCCGACGCGCTTCTGGCCGGTCCGGTCGTCGCCGATGCTCCGACCCAGGCCGGGACTCTGGCAACGGCCTCGAACCCGCCGCCGGCCACGACCTCGATGTTCGGCCGGCTGAGTGGCGCTCGCGGGACGTCGGCCCCCGAGGGCCACTCCCGATCGCGGAGGGCTGACGTGGGCGCGGCTGCCGCCGGGGGTCCGTCCGAGGACCGGCTCGCGGAGCTGGGGGAAGCGGTGACCGAGAGCAAGTCGAAGTCCCTGGGTGAAGTCGCCGCCAGGACCGCGCTGTCGGATCCGGCACGCGGCGGCGAGCCAGCGATGGAGGCGCTCTCCGCCCGGGTGGACCGGCGGAGCGAGGCGGTCACGAGCCTCGCCGTGGTGCCCGCCGGGGCCGGCTCGCGAGGGCTCCAGGACGGCAATCGCAATGCCCCGATGGCCAGCGCCCGGTCCAAGACTCAGCTCGGCGCCAAGCCGGGGGACCCCCAGCCGGCCCAGGGCGGACGCGACGCCGTCGCACTCGCCCTCGACCTGGAGGGTTCCCCCGCGAAGAAGGCCAAGCTTGAGGCCGGCCAGTCCGACCCCAGCGCCCTCGTGCCCGAGCTGAAGCAGGCGATGCCGGCGGCCGCGGCGCCGGTGGTGGCCGAGGCGGAGGTCCTCCAGCGCAACGAACGGTTCCTGGCGATCACCGAGAACGCCTTCGAGCGGGTGACGGCCGGGCACAACCGCTCGACGTTCGGGGCCGACGTCGACACCGCCTCCTACGCCCTCGTCCGCCGCGACCTGGCCCGCGGCATCCGGCCGGCCCCCGAGTCGGTGCGCATCGAGGAGCTGATCAACGCCTTCGACTACGAGTACGCCGCCCCGGCGGCCGCCGACAAGACGCCCTTCGCCGTGCACACCGAGGTGATCCGCTGCCCCTGGAACCCCGAGCATGAGCTGCTGCGGATCGGCCTGAAGGGCCGCCAGCTCCCGTTCGCCGACCGCAAGCCGACGAACCTCGTGTTCCTGGTCGACGTCTCGGGCTCGATGACCGATGCCAACAAGCTGCCGCTGGTGAAGGCCGGCTTGCGGATGCTCGCCGGCCAGCTCGGCGAGCAGGACCGGATCGCGATCGTGACCTATGCCGGCGAGTCGCGGCTCTGGCTGCCCTCGACCGGCGGCCACCAGCAGGCGGCCATCCTCAACGCCATCGACCGGCTCACCCCGGGCGGCTCCACCAATGGGGCGGCGGGGATCAGCCTGGCGTACCTGGCCGCTCAGGAGGGGTTCATCCCCGGCGGGATCAACCGCGTCATCCTGGCCACCGACGGTGACTTCAACGTGGGTGTCACCAACGAGACCGCGCTGGAGACCCTGGCGGCCGAGAAGGCGAAGAGCGGCGTGTTCCTGAGCGTGCTGGGCGTCGGCGAGGGGAACCTCAAGGACAGCACGATGAAGCGGATCGCCAACCACGGCAACGGCCAGTACCACTACCTCGACAGCCTGCTGGAGGCCCGCCGCGTGCTCGTCGAGCAGGTCGGCGGCACGCTCCAGACGATCGCCAAGGACGTCAAGATCCAGGTCGAGTTCGATCCTGACCGCGTCGGGGCCTATCGCCTGATCGGTTACGAGGCCCGGGCGCTGGCCAACGCCGACTTCGAGAACGACGCCAAGGACGCCGGCGAGATCGGCTCGGAGCACACGGTGACCGCGCTCTACGAGCTCAGCCCGCCGGGGGCCCAGGCCGCCCAGGTGTTGCCCCTGCCGGCGGCCGACGCCCCCGCGGACCCCGAGCCGGTGCGAAAGAATGCCGACCAGCTGGCCATCGTCCGGCTGCGGTACAAGACGCCCGAGGCTGCGGCCAGCGAGGCGACCCTGGAGTTCCCCGTGCCGGCCACGGTGCACGACCTGGGCACGGCCAGTCGTGACACCAAGTTCGCGGCGGCCGTGGCCGAGTTCGGCCTCCTGCTGCGGGGCTCTCGCCACGCTGGCCAGGCGACCCTGGACGCCGTCCTGGAGCTGGCCCGCGCCAACCTCGGTCCCGATCCCTCGGGCCGTCGCGCCGAGTTCGTCACGCTGGTCGAGCAGGCCCGCTCGATCGAGCGACCGGCCGCCGCCGAGCCGCGATGATCGCGGCCCGACGGTGGCCCCGGGCCGATCAGGGCAGGGGCACGTCGGTGAAGGTGAACTCCAGGGGGATCGTCACCACCCGGCTGGGGCTCTCGTAGACCAGCCGGTAGTCGGCCAGCTTGCCGGGGACGTCGACGAAGATGTACTCGAACCCGAGCCCCCTGGCCCCGGCGCCGTAGGTCGAGAAGCCGCCGTTGTGCTCGAACCGCGAGCCGTCGGCCTTCTGGAGCCAGAGCCGGTTGTTGTACAGGCCCTGCTGATACGACTCGAACTCGGGGGCCCCGCCCGGCAGGCCGAGCACGACCTGGAACTTCCACTGGTTCTCGTCGACCTCGGACTTCAGCAGGGTCAGGGACAGGTCCCCCTGCTTCTGGGTCTGGTCGGGGGTTTCGAGCTTCGCGAACTGGAACTGGCGCAGGCCGGCGGGGAGCGTCAGGTCGCCCCGGACCTTGAGCGTCTTGAGCGTGCGGGCCGAGCGCTCGGGGGCTTCGAGGGTCACGTTCACCTCGACGATCGGGCTCTCGGGCCGGAGCATGACGCTGAGCGATTCCTCGCGGACGTCGGGCTTTACCGGCCGGTCGGCGTCGTCGGTGACGGCGATCTCCTCGGCCTTGAGTTTCAGGAGCATCGGCCGCAGCCGGGGTTCCCACGACACGTCGAACTGCGCCGAGGTCCGGCCCACGCCCGTGGCGAGTTCGCGGGTGCTGGCCAGCCGCTTGAACTCGACCCGGAACGGGCCGTTGTACTGGACCAGCGGCGTCCGCTCCGGCGCGGGCGGGGCGCCGGGTGCGGCGGGCATCATGGCCTCGGGCGGCATGAGGCCGATGGTCCCGTCCTCGGTGAAGAAGTTGAGCGCGACGTTCGCCTGGCCGGCGATCACGTCCAGGGCCTCGAAGAACGGGACGTCGTGGAGGTCCAGGTCGAGCGCTGGGTTCGTCGCCTCGCCGCCGCTGGATTCGCGCAGGTCGGTGATCCGGTTGCCCGACTGGCGCTGAAGCTCCCGGAGGACCTCCGTCAGCCGCAGCCCGTCTCCCTGGATCGTGACCCGGCTCGCCTTCAGCGCCTGCGACTCCTGGGCCGACTCCAGCGCCGCGCGGACCCGGGCCAGCCGGGCCCTGGCGTCGTCGTCGGCCCCGGCGGGGGCCTCGACCGGGATCAGCCCGAGCGCCTTGGGCTCGAGCGCCGTGAGGGTCTTCTCGGCGGCCGCGCGGTCGTCGGCGTCCGCCCCCACCAGGCGGGCGATCAGGCCGCCGACGCGGTCCTTGAGGGCGGTGTCCTGCGCGGGCGCCAGCAGCAGGGCACAGGCGAGCACGGCGAGCGGCATCATGGCGGGGCCCTCGGGGTCGTCCGTCGCCCGCCGGCGTCGGCCCACGATCGGGCAGGGCGGGGGCACTTCTGCGATCATGCCGCCCCCCGGACAAAAGTCAATGGTCGGACTGCCGGCCGCGCTGCGGTGGCGTACCCGGGGCGGTCCGGAAGTGGGTGCAACCCGGTACGCGGTCCGGTATCTTCGGGTGGCACGGTGGCTGTGCCCTCGAACCGATGGAAGTCTCGCCGGTGACCGCCTCGATCCTCCCCTGTGGCGTTGGATCTGTCGCTCCGGGTGACGCCAAGGTCTGGCTCGCTTCCTGCTTGCTCGATCGGGGTCCTGAGGGATTCTGCCGTGACCCGTTCGACCGACATCACGCCCTTTCCAATTTCGCCCGGTGATCCGCTGGCCAAGGAGCAGGCGGCGGTCGCCGCCTGGGTCGAGGCGGCCTTCGCCTTGGTTGCTGGCGGGGAGTTCTACCGTTCGGTCGATCTGAAGACCCTGCCCAGCGGCCAGACTCTGCTCGACGGCAAGCCCGATCAGTCGCGGCGATTCGTGATGGCGGCGGTGGCCCAGCTCCGGCACTGGGACGAGCAAGCCGCGCAATTCCGCCACCACCAGACGGACCCGCTCGGCGCATCGACCCCGCAGTTCCTGCCGGGCTGGGCGCCGATCTGGGGGCGGCGGCGGCAGGCCGGGGCGGTGCTGAGCACCCTGATGCGGCGGAGCTTGCCGTTTCAGCCGTCCGATCTCGTCGCGATCGTGACCTGGTGCAACTCGACCGAGCCGTTCTCGTCGTACATCGTGCCGGTCGGAGTGATCACCCGCGCGCTCGAGCGGCATGGTGCCGGCGGCCCGGTGGACGAGGAGCTGCGCACGGCGCTCCAGGCGTTCGCGGCCCGGCTCCGGGCGTCGGACGAGAAGGATGTCCGGAAGCTGGCGACCGCCGTGGAGCAGCTCGCCGGGGCCGCGGTCCCCGCCCGGGCCGCAGCGGCTCCGCCGGCGGTCCCGCGTCAGCCCTCGCCGGCTCCCGCACGGGCGGGCACCGCCCACATCCTGGAACCTCTCAAGACGTTCTTCGGGATGGAGCCGATCGAGCCGGCACCCCGCACCGGGACGTGCGGGTTGGACCACTTCCCGCTGGACGTGGATTCGCCGCTGAAGAGTGAGCATGAGGCGCTGAACGCCCTGATCGAGGAGCTGGCGGGTTCCGGTGCCTCCCCGCGCCCCGTCCGGGGCGATCGCGGCGGAGCCGTGAGCCACCTGGTCGGCGAGGCTTGTTCGGCGGGACGGCTGCTGCTGGCCGCGGCGGAGCGGCACGTGAACGCGCTGACCCGGCAGCCGACCGACGTCACCGATCCCCACTTCTGGAGGGCACGCGCCGCCGCGTTCGGGATCGTCGAGCCGTTCCTGACCAGGGATTTCGAGCTGGATCGCGCGGGACTCTTCGACCTGCTGCTCTACCTCTCGGTGCGACCGGCGCACGCGCGCCCCGGGATGGAGGCCGTGCACCAGCGGTGGATCACCCGGGCAGAACGCGAGGCGGCCCAGACGCCGCTGAGCGAGGGCGAGCGCTTCGTGCTCGGGCTGCTTCGCGCGTCGCTGCTCCTGGGCCCCGCGTTCGGGACCCCGCCCGAGGAGGTGGTGAGGCTCACGCGCCTGATCGGCGACGACCAGAACTTCTATCTGGTGCCGGGCGAGGCCTGGAGCGACGCGGTCAACGCCGACCTGACGGATCTGGCTCCCGACCAGGCCCTCCGCTGGGTCGCGCTGCTGCGGCACGCGCTGACGGCGACCACGGCCCGCCCCTCGGCCCGGTGGCAGGCCACGGCGAGGTCGCTGGTCGAGGCGATCGGTGCCGAGGCCGTTCAGGAGTCGATCCTGCGCTGGCTGCCGCTGGTGTCGCAGGGGCGATCCATCCCGAATCTCGGCCAGCCCGGCGGCGAGGCGCGGGCCGCGGGCGACGTGATGAACGACGAGAACGCGACGATCCTGCGGGGCCTGCTGTGGCTCACCCGGGCGCTGCCCCGGCCGGACGAGCTGACGCGGCCGATCGCCGCCGTGGCCCTCTCGGCCTACAAGAAAGTGCCGGGGGTCGGGCCGCGGGCGGTGAAGGTCGGCAACGCGGCGGTCCTGGCGCTCTCGGGGCAGACGTCGATCGAGGCGGTGGGTCAGCTCGCGAAGCTCAAGGTCCGCATCAAGGTGGGCACGGCGCAGAAGGAGATCGGGAAGGCGTTCACCGCCGCCGCCGAGGCCCTCGGCCTGCCCCGCGATCAGATCGAGGAGCTGGGCGTGCCCTCCTACGGGCTGGAGGAGGTCGGGCTGCGACGCGAAACCCTCGGCGCGTTCCAGGCGGAGCTGCGGGTGAGCGGCTCCGACGTTCATCTGGACTGGCGCGATGCAAAGGGCAAGGCGCTCAAGAGCGTGCCGGCCCGGGTCCGCTGCGATCACCCGGACGAGCTGAAGGAGCTGCGGCAGTCGCTCCAGGACATCCAGTCGATGCTCCCGGCCCAGCGCGACCGGCTCGACGCGATGTTCCTGCTCCAGAAATCCTGGCCCTGGACCGAGTGGGCCGAACGCTACCTCAACCACCCGCTGGTCGGCACGATCGCGCGGCGCTTGATCTGGCGGGTCGACGGGGTGCCCTGCCTGTTCCGCGACGGCCAGCCGACCGACGTGAACGGTGCGGTCGTGTCCGTCGGGCCATCGGCCGGGATCACGCTCTGGCATCCCGTGGGCTGTCCCGTGGAGGAGGTCACGGCCTGGCGGCGACGGCTCGAGGCGCTCGGGGTGACGCAGCCATTCCGGCAGGCGCATCGGGAGGTTTACCTCCTGACCGATGCCGAGAGGCGGACGCGCACGTACTCCAATCGATTCGCCGCCCACGTCGTGCGGCAGCATCAGTTCAGCGCCCTCTGCGCGGCGCGGGGCTGGAAGAACCCCCTCCGGTTGATGGTCGACGACACCTTTCCCCCGGCGACGAAGGAGCTGCCGCGGTGGGGCCTGAGCGCCGAGTTCTGGGTCGAGGGGATCGGCGACGGCTACGGCACCGACACGAATGAATCCGGCGTCTACCTGCGACTCGCCACCGACCAGGTCCGGTTCTACCGGCGGCCCGTCGACCGGGACCAGGCCGTCGACCCGGCGCCGGGCGATCCCGGCGAACCGCTGCCCCTCGAATCGATCCCGCCCCTGGTCCTGTCGGAGATCCTGCGAGACGTCGACCTGTTCGTGGGTGTGTCGTCGGTGGGCAACGACCCCACCTGGCAGGACGGCGGCCCGGGGGGCCGCTATCGCGACTACTGGCAGCACTACTCGTTCGGCGAGCTCTCCGGCACGGCGGCGACCCGCAAGCAGGTCCTGGAACGCCTGGTCCCGCGGCTCAAGATCGCCGACCGTTGCTCGTTCAGCGAGCGGTTCCTGGTGGTGCGCGGGAACCTTCGCACCTACAAGATCCACCTCGGGTCGGGCAACATCCTGATGGAGCCCAACGACGAGTACCTCTGCATCGTCCCGGATTCCCGATCCCGGGCGACCCAGGACGGCCCGATCCTCCCCTTCGAGGGCGACGGCACCCTGTCCATCATCCTCAGCAAGGCGCTGCTCCTGGCCGCGGACACGACGATCCAGGACCCCACCATCACCCGCCAGATCCACCGGCGTTGAACGGCAACTCTCCCGCACTCGACCCTGGAGCCATGCGATGTCCGTGACCCTCACGGTTCGAGACGAGACGGCGACTGGCGCCGTCTACCACGAGCAGCCACTGGAGTTTCCCTGTGAGCGCATCACCGTCCGGGACCTGATCCGGGAACGGGTGTATCAGGAGGTTCAGGACTTCAATCGCCGGCGCGACGAGCCCGTGTTTCGCGGCCTGGTGCAGCCGACCGATTCGGAGCGGCTCCCGAACGGGACGGCGTCCGAGTATCGGCTGAAGCGTCCGCGCGCGATCGAGTGGCGCCCGCAATTCGACCAGGCCCTCGAAGCCTTCGATCGCAACGGTTATCTTGTTCTGATCGACGATTGTCAGGCGGAGAGCCTGGACCAGGAGTTCGTCATCGGACCCGGGTCGCTGGTGAGCTTCGTGAAGCTGACGCTGCTGGTCGGAGGCTGACCGGTCGGCCAGCCAGGCGATCCGGCACCGGCCCCGGGATGGGGCCACGGCTCAACTCCCGGTGGCGATCCCGGGTGCGGCCGGCCCCGGGCTTGACGTCGGGGGGTGGTGGCAGCACAACATCGATGAGATCGATCCGTCGTCGGCTGGAGGGTCCTTCCGAGCCCGGTCCGGACTGTCGAAGGCGTCAGTCCGGCGGGTCGATGATGATGCGATTGTCCTTGCTTCCGTGTCCCGGCGGGCGGCTCGCTCCGAGCGTCCGGACCGGTCCTGTCCTGATCCCGTCGAGGCGACCCCTTCCATGCGCAGACATCCGGCTCTCAAGGTCCGCCCCCGCAGCTCCTGGGCCCTGTGCGCCCTGGCGATGGGCCTGGCCGCACCGGCCGTGGCCCCGGCGCAGGCGATTCCGGCCACCGCCACCGCCACCGTGCGCGCCCTCACCCCGGCCGAGGTCCGGCTCCGGACCGACCTGGGGTATCTGGCTGACGACCTCCGTGGCGGTCGCGGAGTGGGCACGCGCGGCATCGACGACGCGGCCGACTACATCGCCACCGTCTTCCGCGAGGCCGGCCTCAAGCCGGCTCCGGGCGCGGATGGCTACTTCCAGCCGTTCAGCGTCCGCGGCGAGTCGCGGGTCGGCAAGCCGACCACGCTCGCCTTCCGCCTGCCCGGCGACGGGGCGCTGGTGCCCGAGCTGGGCCGCGGCTTCAGCCCGCTGAACATCGGCGCGGCCGGCAAGGTCGAGAATCTGCCGGTCGTTTTCGCCGGCTTCGGCATCACCGCGCCGGTCGAGAACGACAAGATCGGGTACGACGACTACGCCGACACCGACGTCGACGGCAAGGTCGTCCTGATCCTCCGCCGGGAGCCGCGCACCGACGACCCGAAGAGCCCGTTCTCGAACCCCGGCAACTCGCAGTACGCCACCTTCACGCACAAGGTCGCCAACGCCGCGCAGCACGGGGCCAAGGCGGTCCTGCTCGTCAATGACGCCGAGAGCGGCGACGCGCTGCTGGACTTCGCCGCCACCCCCGGCGGCGGCTCGATCCCGTTCGTGATGATCACCCGGGCCGTGGCCGAAAAGCTGCTCGCCGCCGCCGGCCAGCCCGACCTGACGGCGCTGGAGCAGGCGATCAAGACCGACCGCAAGCCGCAGTCGCGGCCCCTGGAGAAGGTGGCCGTCGACCTGGAGGTCACCGTCAGCCGCGAGCCGATCGAGGCCCGCAACGTCATCGGCGTCCTGGAGGGCTCCGGCCCGCTGGCCGACGAGACGATCATCATCGGCGCCCACTATGACCACCTCGGCAACGGCGGCATGGGCTCACTGGCCTTCGGCTCGCGAGACATCCACAACGGCGCCGACGACAACGCCTCGGGCACCACGACCGTCCTGGAGCTCGCCCGCCGGCTGGCGCGCCGCACCGATCCGTTGCCGCGGCGGGTCGTCTTCATGCTGTTCTCGGGCGAGGAGCGGGGCCTGCTCGGCTCGGCCCACTACTGCGAGCACCCGCTGTTCCCGCTCCAGAACACGGTCACCATGATCAACTTCGACATGGTCGGCCGCCTCAACGCCGACAACGATCTGACCGTCTTCGGCGCCGGCACGAGCCCCGGCTTCGACAAGCTCGTCGAGGTCCTGGCCGGCTCGCAGGGCCTGCACCCCAAGCTGATCCAGGGGTCGCGTGGCGAGTTCAACCAGAGCGACCACGCGTCGTTCTATGCCAAGGGCTTGCCGGTCCTGTTCTTCTTCACCGGCACCCACCCCGACTACCACAAGCCGAGCGACGACACCGACAAGATCAACTTCGGCGGCATGGCCCGGATCTGCGACTTCACCGAGCTGCTGGTGCTGGACATCGTCCGCCGGCCGGCGCGGCCGGAGTTCGTGAAATTGGACAACAAGGCGACGGCGACCCCGTCGGCCGGGGCGATCAAGGGGGGCGGGGCCTACTTCGGCTCGCGGCCCAACTACGCCTTCGAGGGCGAGGGCGTGAAGCTCGACGGTGTCAGCGAGGGCAGCCCCGCCGAGAAGGCCGGCCTCAAGGGCGGCGACGTGATCGTCGGCTTCGCCGGCCTGCCGGTGAAGGACGTCGAGGGGTACATGGTCGCCCTCGGCTCGAAAAAGCCCGACGAGGAGGTCGAGGTCGTCATCCTTCGCGAGGGCGAGCGCAAGTCCCTGAAGGTCAAGCTGGGCGCCCGGCCGGCCCGGTCGGCCCACGACTGAGCCGGGTCGCCCCGGCCTCGCCGCCGGGGCCCTCGGGCGTTACCCTGGGGACCGGTCCGGATCGGCGCTGGCCACGAGGCCGCCGCCACCGGCCCGGTCCCCTCGCCTTTTTCGACAAGGATCCGGCCGGGCCGACGAACACGCCTGCAAGCCCGCCCTGGTGCCGCGACGCCGCCGTCCGATTGCAGGGTGCGGCGGACGGCCGGTGTGCGGGAGCACGGCGGGCGGCCGCGGAGGAGATCGGACCACGATGCAGCCGGAGCCCGACCAGAGCGACCCCAGCCCAGGCGCCTGGGCCGGCCCGACGGGCGGGCTCTCGCGGCGAGCGTGCCTGCGATGGAGCCTGGGCGGGCTCGGCCTGGGTCTGGTCCCCGGGTGCGTCCCCCCCGGAATCGATCTGGTGGTGGCCACCGACTGGCCCGAGGCCGATTGCCGCACGCTGGCGCGCGAGGTCGCCCCGCTGCGAATCTCGTGGGTGCGCGCCGCCGGGGGGGGGCCCCCGACGGGGCTGCTCGGGCCGCCGGTTCGGGGCCGGATCGGATCGATCGATCTCGCCCTGGGCGGACCCGCCGAGGCGCACGCGGCGCTCCAGGCGTCGGGCGTGCTGGAGCCGGGCGGCCTGGTCACGCGCCGCGAGCCGATGGGCCTGGCGCTCGCGGCCGCGGCGCTGGTGCCGGCGGAGCCCGGCTGGGCGGGGCTCGGGCAGCGCCACCGTCTCGGGCTCGCGTTCAA
>CAZUZD010000210.1:0-11024 GCA_964624465.1 uncultured Isosphaeraceae bacterium | reverse complement strand
CCCGGCGACCGCGAGCAACCCGCCGGCCTGGTCCAGACCGAGCCGGGCGCCGGCCGCCCCGGCGGCGAGGATCGCGCCGCCGCGCTGGCCGTAGCCCAGGCCGTCGTCGGCGTCGCCCAGCACGAGCAGCCGGCCGGCGCGGAGGCCGCGGCCGGCGCCGTCGTCAACGGCGCCCAGGGCGACGACCGTCAGGCCGGGCGCGTCGAGGTCGGCGGCCAGCTCGGGGCCGGCGCGGCCCTCGATCTCGACGACCGCGTCCCAGCGGCCGCGGAGGCCGTGCACCAGCAGGCGCTGGCCCTCGACGCCGGCCAGCCGCACCAGGCGGGCACCGTCGTCGAGGGCGTGCACCAGCTCGGCGTTGATCTTGAGGTAGTCGCGGATCTCGGGCACCGGCAGCACCACGTCGGGAGCGGGCCGACCGGGCCCGGAGGGCTCAGAGACCGCCGCCACTGGCGGGGCCTTTCTTCGCCTCGGCGGTCGTCGACTTGGGCGCCGCCCCGCCGGTCGGGGCCGGCGGCAGCTCGACCTTCGGGCCACCGGGGTACAGCTCGGCCGACTTCGGCGGCGTGCGGGCCAGGTACGCCTTCAGCTCGTTGAGCCGCGACTCCAGCTTCTGGCGCTCCTTGAGCACCTGGCCGCCGGCCGTCTTGGACAGGTCGAGGGCCGCCGCCGTCACGTCCCGCACCCGCTGCTCGATCTCGCGGGTGGCCGCCTGGGCCGGGCCGGCGTTGACGTGCTGGGCGTTCGAGAGGCCGGTGCCCCGCAGGGTCGGGTCGCCCACGAAGCCGCTCAGGATCCGCAGCAGGGGCTCGATCATCCGCGGCACCAGCCGGAGGTTGCGGGCCGGCTGATCCTCGGGCATCGGGATCGCAAGGATCGCCGAGGCGGCATCGGCCGCGGCGCGGCCCATCTCGTAGGCGACCAGCTCGAAGTTGTACCGCTGCACCGAGCCGGGCACGGTGAGCATGCCGAGCGCCCAGCCCGCCCAGGCGCGGGCCTCGGGCCGGGACCCGGAGTTCGCCAGGATCGTGAACGCGGCGGCGGCCAGCTCGGCCTCGCCCTTGAGCGGGTTGGCGCTGGCCACCCGCAGCGAGCCAAGCGCCTCGAGCATCCGGCACTGCACGGGCCAGAACGCGTCCGGGTTCTCGTTCAGGAACCCGGCGATGGCCTGCTCGGCCGGGATCGCCTGGGCGTTCGGGTCGAGGGCGATCCGGCCGTTGCCGGCGGTGGCCGCCAGGCCCTGCGCGGCCAGCATCTTGACCGTCAGGGGCTGCTGGGGGTCCTTGATCGCGTCGGTCAGGATCGCGATCAGCTCGGGCGCCTTGGCCTTGGCCAGCACGACCATGAAGAAGGTGCGGGCGTGCAGGTGGCCCTGGAGCACCGCGGGTGCGGCGGCCTGCAACTGCCGGGCGTACTCGCGGCGGAAGGCGGCGTTGGCCGTCGAGGCCGGCTCGACGATCGGCCGCAGCAGCAGGCTCGTCGCCTCCTCGAGCCGGCGGGCGCCCTGCGAGTTCGCCGAACTGTCGAGCATCTCGGCGATGTTGCTGCGGCGGGTCAGGCTCGCGACCTGGGCCTGGACGAACTTGCGGACCGCGTCGGCGTTGACCGCCGCCTGCCCCTGCGCCATGGCCAGGACGGCCTGGCGGTCGGCGTCGGTGAGGACCGGACCGCTGAGCTCCTTGAACTCGTTGCGGAGCAGCTCCTGGCGGAGCGGCTCGGCGAACAGCTCGGGCTCGCCGCGGAGGACCGCCGGCAGCTCGGCGGCCGCCGGCCGGGCCGCGTCCGCCGGGGGGGCGTCCTTCTTGGCGGCCCCGGCCTGATCCTGCGACCAGGCGGGCGCGGCCAGGGCCAGGACGGTCGCCGCCGGGGCGAACCAGCGGAGGGCCTGCGTGCTGCGCGTGGCGATCGCCAGATCCATGGGCGAAGTACCCTGGTGAACCCCATCGCCAGCCAGGCGGCCGTGCCCCACGGGAGCGGGACCGGCCAGCAGGCGGGGCGGGGGGATGCCGTCGTTGGGAGGAGACTGGGAGCGAACCGACCGCCGGACCGGCCCCGTCGCGAGGCCGCGCAGGACGCCGATCGGGCGGAGGCTGGAGGGCAACGCGTCCACGGGCCGGCCCGATCGCCGCCAGGGGCGACCGGCGCAGGACGCCTCGTTGTAAACTTAACCGACACTACACCTTTGTCAAGTCGCGCCGATTGCCAGGCCCCCCGGGGCGGCCCGGAGGGCGCGCGGGCGCGATCGGCCGGCTCCGCCTTGGACGCCGAGCCACCGGCGGGGGTTCCCGGGCCGTGCCGGAACCGGAACCCGACGGTCAGCGGCCCGTGGCGGGCGACTTCAGCCAGCGGCCCGCCAGCAGCAGGAACACCTGGGTGTTGGCCAGCGAGGCGATCGGCACCTTTTCCACCCCCTTGGCGCTGAACCAGCCCTCCTGGGCGTCGACTCGCTTGATCTTGAGCACCCCGTCGACCACCTCCAGGCCCCCGAACTCGGCGGCCGTCCAGGTCTGGACCCCCGCCTTGCGGCCGAAGTGCAGGGCTCCGGGCTGAAGGCCCAGCCAGTCGGGGCCGGTCAGGCGGAAGCGGATGATGCCGTCGGGCGGCCGCTCGGCGCGGAAGCGCTCCCAGCGATGGGCCGTCCAGGCGACCTCGGCCGATTCGGCGAAGTGGAACGAGTCCTTCGGCTTCGGCGGCACCTTCTCGCCCCGGTAGGAGCCCGCCAGCTTGAACACCCGCTGGCCGGCGGCGTCGGTCCACGCGAAGTGGTAGCGGGTATTGGTGTAGATCCCGTTGTGGTAGTGCCGGGTCTGGCTCGATCGCAGGTCCTCGGCGTCGGCGAACCGGAACTGCTCGACCTTGACGATCCGGTCGGGTCGGCCGGCGCAGGTCAGCCGGGCCAGGCCCTCGGCCCCCACGTAGCTGACCCGGTAGCGGAACCGCGTCAGGAGCCACGTCCCGACCAGGACCGCCAGCCCGACCAGGAGCTGGACGGGGCCGACGACGTCGAAGAACCCGAGCACGACGGCCACCGTCGAGCCCAGGCCGGCGCCGAAGAGCAGCCGCGAGAGGGTCGTCCAGGGCCGCTTCCCGGCCTGGAGCGTGCTGTGGGCCGTGCGGACGCGGCCGATCTCGGCCGGCGGCGGGGCGAACAGGACCAGGCCCGAGGGCAGGGGGTCGCCGTTGTGGTGGCGGACCTCGGCCCCCGGCAGCCAGGCGGTGATCATGGGCCCCGCCGCCTCGTCGTGGCCCGGGTCGAGGGCCTCGGCGACCGGGACCTCGGGCCAGTGGTCGATCAGCTCGGCGTCGGGGGTGATCAGGTCGTCGTCCATCGCGGGGGCCCCGGAGGTCGCGAGGGGTCGGCTGGGGAGGTGGTTCGGGCTCGGATGGTTCAGGACCCGGCGGCGGGCGACGGGCGGGCGAGCCGGGGGTCGGTGGCGGCGATGATGGCGCTGACGGCCTGCTGGTTGAACCCCTTGTAGCCCTCGCGGCGCTGGAGGTTCTCCAGGTGGCTGCCGATGGCCCCCTCGGCGACGAACCGGGCGTGCTGCTCGGCGTCGATCCAGCCGGCGTCCCGCAGCCGGTCGGCGCGGCGCGGGTCGACCGGCCAGCGCTCCCCCTCGGTGAACGCCTGCCGCAGGAACGGGAAGTCGGAGAACGGCTTCATGGTGACGATGCCCGCCTCGGCCTTCAGGCCGTCGCGCAGGGCCTCGAAGTCGAACTGCGCCTCCAGATGGTGCATGCCGGCCTCCAGGATCGACTCGCCGTGCAGGCCGACCCAGAGGCCGACCGTGTTGGGGCGGGCCAGATCGGGCAGGCTCTGGCGGGTGAAGTTGGCCTGGGCCTCGTCGGGGGCCAGGTCCAGGTCGGCGAAGATGACGATGCCGGTGTTCGGGTGCTCCAGCACCTGGGCCCCCCAGCCGGCGTGCTCGCCGGCGTGGAACCGCTCGCGGAGCGTGAAGCCCAGCCGCTCGAACAGCCGGATGATCCGGGGAAACAGGGCCCGCGAGCAGCGGTAGGTGTGGTGGTCGTGGTTGGCCCAGCCCAGCCCGAGCCGGTCCTGGCGGGCCTTCTGCACCCGGGCGGCGTGGTTCCGCGACTGCCAGTACTCGCGCTCGGCCTCGAAGACGATGTGACAGGCCAGGTCGGTCGAGCCGGCGCAGAGCTCGACCACCCGCTCCAGCAGGGCCTCGGTGTGGTCCAGGCCCCGGGCATCGTCGTCGAACCGGCGGCGGCGGCCGGCCCAGAGGTCGCGGGCCGTGAGCGTGTCGCGCGCCATCTGCGGGGTCATCCGGCCCTCGCGGGCCATGTCGCTGTCGAACGGCTCGAAGCCGCGATAGCCGCGCCGCTCCACGACCGCCAGCGCCGTGCCGCCGTCGGCCGGCACGCGGGCGACCCGGTATGGTCCCAGCGCCGAGCCCTGCGGTTCGAGCCCCAGGCCGTGGGCCCGCGAGAAGTCGGCGATCGACTCGACCTTCAGGGCCACCTCCCGCACCTCGGGCCCGCCACCGGGCACGACGACGATGCGGGGGAACAGGCCGCCGTCGTGCTCGAAGACCGGGCTGCCCACGGCGGAGTTGCGGAAGACGTCGCGGCGGAAGCCGACCGTCTCCAGCTCGGCGATCCGGCCGTCGGCGTCGGAGACGACCAGGTGATCGACCCAGTCGCCGAACCGGGTGCCGGTCTCGGCGGTCATGCGGCGGGCCAGCGCGGCGGCGAAGGGGTGGCCGGCGAGCGCCGTGGCGGTCAGGCGGTCGACCAGGGCCTCGGCCGCCGGGTGTCGGCTCCAGGCGAAGGCGGCGCGGGTCGGGCGGTCGGTGGGCGTGCTCATCGGCTGGGTCGGTCCGTCGAGGGGCGGCGGCGCCCGCGTCGGGCGGCGGCGGTGCGTCCGGCCATTTCAACCACCCCGCTCGCGGGGCACAAGGGCGAGCGGCCGGCGGCGGACCACCCTCGTCACCGTCGCCCCGAATCCGGATGATGGGGTGGCGAGACGACGCTCGGGCGATGCAGCCCGCAGACCGGCCCGTTCCTGACCGGATTCCACCATCGACCCGGCCCGCGCCGGACGAGTGCCCGCGATGCCCACCGAGACCCCCGTCGCCCCGGAGCCCACCAGGCCGATCGCCCCGGTGCGCGACCCGATGGCCGACCTTCGCCGCCAGAACGCCCCGATCTCCCTCTGGCGCACGCCCGAGGCGATCACCTCGGCCATCTCGGGCCTGCTGCTGGCGCTCGGCTACCTGGCGCAGCGGGCCGGCAGCGCGACCTGGGTGCCCGAGTTGCTCTGGACCGGGGCGCTGGTCGCCGGCGGCTTCTTCTTCGTCCGGCGGGCCATCCGGGAGCTGATCCAGCAACGTCAGATCGGCACGTACTTCCTGATGAGCCTGGGCGGGCTGGCCGCCTGGCTGATCGGGCACGCCGACGAGGGGGCCATGCTCGTCTTTCTGACCTCGATCTCCGAGGCCGCCCAGAACTTCACCGAGCGCAAGACCCGCAGCGCCATCACCGCGCTGATGAGCCTCGCCCCCCGCACGGCGCTCGTCGACCGCGACGGCGTCGAGTCGGTCGTGCCCGTCGAGGCGCTCGTCGTGGGCGACCGGTTCATCGTCCGGCCCGGCGAGGCGATCGCCACCGACGGCGTCATCGAGACCGGGTTCTCCGAGGTCGACCAGGCGCCGGTCACCGGCGAGAGCGTGCCGGTCGAGCGCGGCCCCGGCGACACGGTGTTTGCCGGCACGATCAACGGCCCGTCGGCGCTGCGGGTGCGGGCGACGCACACGGCGGCCGACAACACGCTGGCCCGGATCATCAGCCTGGTCGAGAGCGCCCGCGAGCACCGGGGCCAGAGCCAGCGGTTCATCGAGCAGTTCGGGGCGATCTACAGCCCGGCGATCCTGGTCGTGGCCGCCGCCGTGGCGTGCGGCCCGCCGCTGCTGGGCGGCCTTCCCTGGGCGGACTGGCTGAACCGGGCCACGGTCTTCATCGTCGCGGCCGCCCCCTGCGCCATGGTCATCTCGATCCCGGTGGCGCTGGTCGCGGCGATCGGCACCGGGGCCCGGCAGGGCGTCCTCATCAAGGGCGGTGTGCATCTGGAGGAGCTGGCCCGGGTCAAGGTCGTGGCGCTCGACAAGACCGGCACGCTCACGGCTGGCCGGCCGGCCGTGACCGACGTCGTGTCCCTGGGCGACCGGAACGCCGACCGCGCCACGATCCTGGCGCTGGCCGCCGGCATCGAGGCGTACAGCGAGCACCCCCTGGCCGCGGCCATCGGGCGGCAGGCCCGGTCCGAGGGGCTCACGCCCGTGCCCGTGACCGGGTTCCGGGCCCTGACCGGCCGGGGCGCGCAGGCCGACGCCGGCGACCGACCCGTCTTCGCCGGCAGCCCGGCGCTCTTCGCCGAGCAGGGGCACCCCGTCGACCCGGCGGCCCTGGCCCCCTACCAGGAGGCCGGCAAGACGCTCGTCCTCGTCGGCGACGCCGCCGGGGCCCTGGGCCTGATCGCCCTGCGCGACAACCTCCGTCCCAACGCCCGCCAGGCCGTGGCCGACCTGCGCGCCGAGGGCATCGAGCGGGTCGTCATGCTCACCGGCGACCACGCCCGCACCGCGCAGGCGATCGCGGCCGAGGTCGGTGTCGATGAGGTCTTCGCCGGCCTGAAGCCCGAGGACAAGGTCGACCGGGTCCGGGCGCTGCGGGCCCGCTATGGCGATGTCGCCATGGTCGGCGACGGCGTCAACGACGCCCCCGCGCTGGCCGAGGCCAACGTCGGCATCGCCATGGGCGCCGCCGGCACCGACGTCGCCCTCGAGACCGCCGACGTCGCCCTGATGGCCGACGACCTGGAGAAGCTCGTCACGGCGCTGCGGCTGGCGCACCGCAACCGCCACATCGTGCGGCAGAACCTGACCCTGGCCACGCTGGTCATCACCGGCCTGGCGCTGGGGGCCATCGCCGGGCTGCTGCCGCTGCCGGCGGCCGTGCTGGGCCACGAGATCAGCGAGTTCCTGGTCATCGGCAACGGCCTGCGGATGCTCCGCACCATCCCGGACCGGGCCCACCCGGCCTGAGGCGGCGGGAATCCGCGTCCCCCTGACGCACCCAGGAGACCCGGCCCATCGGCCGAAGCCGGCAGAATTGGTGTACGTCCGTTGACTTCACGCCGAGACATGGTTTCAATCCCTGAGCCGAAGCGCGGCTCGGGGCGAGGATCGGGGGCCCATCAGGCTCGCCCTCGCCACTCAACAGCGGCACAATGTGGAGTCCGAGCATGAGCACGACCAAGCTGATCACCTGCCTGTGGTTCGACCGGGGTCAGGCCCGCGAGGCGGCCGAGTTCTATGCGAGCGTGTTCCCCGACAGCCACGTCGGGAAGGCGCACGGGTCGGCGGTCGACATCCCGTCGGCGAAGGTGGGGGAGGACCTCACCGTCGAGTTCACCGTCCTGGGCCAGCCGTACATCGGCCTCAATGGCGGGCCGCACTTCCGGCCGAACCAGGCGGTCAGCTTCATGGTGCTGACCGACTCCCAGGAGGAGACCGACCGGTACTGGGACGCGATCGTCGGCAACGGCGGCCTGGAGCACGCCTGCGGCTGGTGCCAGGATCGCTGGGGCTTCTGCTGGCAGATTACGCCCCGGGCGCTGCTGGCGGGGACGACCGACCCGGATCGCGCGGCCGCGAAGCGGGTCATGGAGGCGATGATGACGATGCGCAAGATCGACATCGACGCCATCGAGGCCGCGCACCGGGGCGAAGGCTGACGCATCGGCTCCGGGTTCCCCTTCCCAGACCTCCACCCGAGAACGGCAACGCGCATGACGGTGAACGACTTTCGTGAGCTCGCCCTCGGGTTCGACGGCGCCGAGGAAAGTGCCCACCAGGGCGTCGCCGACTTCCGGGTCGGGGGTCGCATCTTCGCGACCCTCGCCCACGAGGCCCTGGGGTTCGGGAACCTGATGCTGACCCCCGAGTTGCAACAGCAACTGGTGGCCGAGGCGCCCGACGTGTTCCAGCCCGTGGCCGGCGGCTGGGGAACCCAGGGGGCCACGCACCTTCGCCTGGCGGCGGCGACGCCGCAGCAGTTGCTGCGGGGCCTCCAGCTCGCCTGGTCGGCGCGCGTCCAGAAGAACGACCAGTCGAAGACCCCGAGGCGGCGGCGGCGGGGGCCCGGTCCAGAGCCGAGCGACTCCTGAATGGCCGAGGCCCCCGGAGTCTGCCCCTGCCTGCCGTTTCGTGCCCTGGCCTCGATGTGAGTCCGCCATGCTCCGCACCGTCGTCGTCGGCTACGGCCTGGCCGGCCGCCAGATCCACGCCCCGCTGATCGACCGCCAGCCCCGGCTCGCCCTGCACGGCGTCGTCGCCCGGGGCGCCGAGACCCGCTCGCTGGCCGTGGCCGACCGCCCCGGCGTGCGGCCCTACGACGACCTGGACGCGGCCCTGGGCGACCCCGAGGTCGACCTGGTCGTGATCGCCACGCCGCACGACACCCATCCCGAGCTGGTCCTCCGCACCCTGGAGGCGGGCAAGGCCTGCGTCGTCGACAAGGTGATGGCGCTGCACGCCGCCGACGCCGACCGGATGATCGCCGCCCGCGACCGCACCGGGCAGATGCTCTCGGTCTTCCACAACCGCCGCTGGGACTGGGACTACCTGACCCTGCGGTCGGTGCTCGACTCGGGCGCCCTGGGCACGCCCCGGCTGTTCGAGTCGAGCGTCTGCCGCGACAGCCCCCCGCGCACCTGGCGGGGCCAGCTCGCCAGCGCGGGCACGATCCTGCACGACTGGGGAGCGCACCTGGTCGACCAGGCGTTGCAGCTGGGCCTGGGCCCGTGCCGGCGGCTCACGGCCTGGATCACGCCGGCGCCCTGGCCGGGGGTCGACGCCGGCGGCCACGGCCGGATCGTGCTGGAGTTCGACGGCGGCCTGTTCCAGGCCGAGACCAGCCGCATCTGCCGGCTGGAGCGGCCCCGCTGGTGGGTGGTCGGCACGGCCGGCGGGTTCTCGAAGTCCGGCGTCGACCCGCAGGAGCTGGCGCTGCGGGCCGGCGCGCTCGACGCGGCCACCGAGCCGGAGGAGCACCTCGGGCGCCTGGTCGTCGAGCGTGACGGCGCGACGGTGACCGAGATCGTGCCGACCGTGCGCGGGAGCTGGGACGGCTACTACGCCAACATCGCGGCCCACCTCCTCGACGCCGCGCCGCTGGCGGTGACCGCCGAGCAGGCCAGGGCGGTGGTGGCGGTGCTGGAGGCGGCCGAGCACTCGGCGCGGCACGGGCGGACGGTCGAGGGGCCGTGGTCGGGGTGAGCGTGGCCTCGGCCGGCTCGGGCGCACCATTTGCCTGCTGTCCCGGCACACCCCGCACGACCCGACCGCCGGGACCGCCCCCCGGCCGTGGCCCCTTGAGGAGGACGCAACCATGTCCCGGACATCGTACATGAACGTGGGCTCGACGGGCGTCATGCCCCACGAGCACGAGGAAGGCACCCTGACCGAGACGATCGAGCACTACACCAGCCAGGTGCCCTCGGGCGTGTACCTGTCGCTGGCCATCGGCTCGATCGGGATCGCCGCCGTGCTGCGGCTGATGGGCCGGCGGGACGACTCGCAGTTCGTCGGCCAGTGGGTCCCGACGATCCTGCTGCTGGGCCTGTACAACAAGATCGTGAAGCAGCACGGCTCCGACTGAGCGGCCCCCGCACCGCTCCCCGTCCTCGGCCCCCGGCGTGCGGCCCTCCGCGCGCCGGGGGACAGGCTTGCTTGACGCCCCGAACCGGCCGGGCTAGGATGACCGCGCCTGGGCGGGGTGCGACCGCGTTGACGCTGCGGAGCGGGTCGCAACCACCGCCCCCCGACGGGGAAGCGCGGCGCCGGATCCCGTGGCCGCAGGACGCGAGCGAGCCGATCGATGGGTCCCTTCGCCGAGTTTCGTGAGTTCGTCCAGCCCAACGCCCCGCTCGCCCCGCTGACCTGGTTCCGGCTGGGCGGCCCGGCCGAGTACCTGGCGCGGCCCCGGTCGGTTGCCGACGTGCAGGCGCTGCTGCGGCGGTGCCGCGAGCACGGCATCCCGTTCCGGATCCTCGCCGGCGGCTCGAACGTCCTGGTGCGCGACGCCGGCGTGACCGGCCTGGTCGTGCACCTGGAGAGCCCGGCGTTCTCCGACGTGACCGTCGACGGCAAGTTCATCGAGGCCGGCGCCGCCGTGCCGCTGACGGCCCTGATCTCGCAGACGGCCCGCTCGGGCCTGGCCGGCCTGGAGATGCTCACCGGCATCCCCGGCACCGTCGGGGGCGCCCTCCGCGGCAACGCCGGCGGCCGCTCGGGCTCGATCGGCCAGTTCGTCCGCTCGGTCACCGGCGTCGACGCCACCGGCGCCCTGGTCACCCGCGAGCAGGACGACCTGAGCTTCGGCTACCGCTGGTCGAACCTCGACGACCCGGTGCTGCTCTCGGCCCGGTTCGCGCTGGAGCTGGAGGACCCCGAGGCGGTCGTCAAGCGGATGCGGCGGATCTGGATCGTGAAGAAGGAAAATCAGCCCTACGGCCACCAGTCGTCGGGCTGCATCTTCAAGGACCCGGCGCCCGACGTGCCGGCGCGGGTGGCGATCGACCAGACGGGCCTGCGGGGCCTGAAGGTCGGCGGGGCGGAGGTCTCGGACCGGCACGCCAACTTCATCATCGCGCAGCCGGGGGCCACCGCCGCCGACGTGCTCGCCCTGATCGAGCAGATTCGCGAGCGGGTCCGCGAGCACCAGGGGTATGCCCTGGAGCCGCAAATCCAGGTCTGGTAAGGCGGCCCGCGCCTTCGGCTTGACGGGCTCGCCGGGCCGGCGAGAATCGAGGGAGCCGCCCGGTCGCCGCGCGCGCCGCCAGGGCGCCGGGTCGGGATCGGGCCCGGTGGGGCCGGACGCCGGGGCAACACCCCGGGACCGGGTCCGCCAGCCGGGGGGAGGGTGCCGGTGGTGACGGAGCGCCTGGAGCCGACCGGATTCGGCAGGACGCCGCCCGTCGAGGCCACCGGCCCCGACGCGCC
>CAZUZD010000209.1:8367-11069 GCA_964624465.1 uncultured Isosphaeraceae bacterium | reverse complement strand
GACGAGGCGACCTCGGCGGTCGACACCGAGACCGAGCGCGAGATCCAGAAGGCGCTCGAGAACCTGGTCAAGGGCCGCACCACCCTGGCCATCGCCCACCGCCTCAGCACCCTGCGGCGCGCCGACCGGATCGTCGTGCTGGACCGCGGCCGGATCGTCGAGGTCGGCTCGCACGCCGAGCTCCTGGAGCGCCCCGACGGTGCCTTCGCCCGCCTGCACCGCGCCCAGCAGATGCTTGTGACCGGCACTCCCTGACCGCCCCGTGACCCGGACCCCTTCCCCCTCGGGACCCTCCGCCATGCCCGCCGACCCGTTCGGCCTGACGCACGACCCGTTCGGACGCCTGGTCCTGATCGACGATGCGGGCGTCGAGCACGTCGGCGTCGAGCCGGTGCGCGCCTTCCCGCTGACCGAGCCGGGCCGCTGGATCGGCGTGCTCGACGCCAGGGGCAAGGAGCTCGTGCTGATCGAGGACCCGCAGTCCCTGAGCCCGGCGCTGCGGGAGACCCTGGAGGCCGAGCTGGCTCGGCGGGAGTTCCTGCCGGTGATCACCCGGATCGTGCGGTGCTCCTCCGACGAGCTGCCGTGCGAGTGGGAGGTGCAGACCGACCGGGGCCCGACCCGCTTCAGCCTCGACGCCGAGGACCAGCTCCGGCGGCTCGGGCCGCACCGGGTGGTGATCCACGACACCCGGAACCTGCGGTACCTGATCCCCGACACCCGGACCCTCGACCCGTCCAGCCGGACGGTGCTGGACCGTTACCTCTGAGGCGGCCGCCACCCCCCCAGCGGGTCGGCCAAACCCGCGCTGCGACGGGCCGCGAGGCGGCCGGGGCGCGCCGGACCCGGGACGGTCCCGCCTATCGTCGTCCCCACGGTTCTGGCATCCTGGGTCGTACCCCCCAGGGATGCCCCGCGGCCGCGCCAGGGACGACGGCCCCTCGATCGAGGCCGGTCGTTCCCGCCCGCACCGCATCCCGGTCCCGGAGCCGCGCGTGTTCGCCCGTGCCCCCCATCGCCGGTGGTCAACGCTCCTGCAGCAGGGCCTGGTCCTGCTGGCGTGTGCCGGCCTGTGCGAGCCCGGCTGGCTGGCCGCCGCGGTCCAGGCCACCGCGATGGTCGGGGCCGAGGACGCCTCCGGCTCCGACCCGGCCGGGTCGGAGAGCGAGACCGACGGGCTCGATCCGCTCCGGCTCGTCGGCCTGCAGGTTCGGGAGGCCCCGGTCACCCGTCCGGGGCCCTGCCCGGTCTCCAGCCGACGGCTGGGCCACGCTCCGGCCACCCGCGCCGTCGCCACGCCCGGTCGGCCGGCCCGATGCCTCCCGCTGCGCTGCTAGCCAGGCCCACGACTGCCCGCGGGGCCCGTTCCCCCGACCCGGCCCCACGCCGGTGCGGGGCGGACCCGAGCGGCGTCGACCCGACCCTGCGCCGTCGTGACCCGATCCCGGGCCACCGCGCCGGGTCGGCGGACCGACGGCCTCCGGAACCCACCCGCCCCGCCGCCCCTCGGCGGGGCGTGGGTTCCGCGTCGGCCGCCGCCTGGGCGTTCCGGGACTGGTTGCCGGCGCGGGCTCCCCGCGCGGAGGAGTGGGACCGTTGAAGACCGACCTTGAGGGGGCCCTGGCCCCCGCTGACCTGGAACCGGGCGACCGCCCCCGTGGCGGCCCGTGGCGTGACCTCACGGCGGGCCTGGTCGTGTTCCTGGTGGCCTTGCCCCTGTGCCTGGGGGTGGCCCTGGCCTCGGGGGCGCCCCTGATCGCGGGGGTCCTGGCGGGGATCGTCGGCGGGATCCTGGTCGGGCTGCTCAGCGGCTCGCACACCAGCGTCAGCGGCCCGGCCGCCGGCCTGACGGCCGTGGTCGCCGCCGAGATCACGGCGCTGGGCTCGTTCGAGGCCTTCCTGCTGGCCGTGGTCCTGGCCGGCCTGATCCAGATCGGTCTGGGCCTGGCCCGCGCCGGCTTCATCGCCGACTTCATCCCCACCAGCGTGATCAAGGGCCTGCTCGCCGCCATCGGCGTGATCCTGATCCTGAAGCAGATCCCGCACGTGCTGGGGCACGACAGCGACCCCGAGGGCGACCTGGCCTTCTTCCAGGTCGACCGCGAGAGCACGTTCTCCGAGCTGGCCCAGATCGTCAACGACCTCCACCCCGGCGCCGCCGTGATCGGCCTGCTCTCGATCGGCCTGCTGGTCATCTGGGATCGGAGCAAACGCCTCAAGTCGCTCGCGATCCCGGCGCCCCTGGCGGTGGTGCTGCTGGGCGTGGCGCTCAGCCAGCTCTTCCAGCGGCTGGGGGGAGTCTGGTCGATCGGCACCTCCCATCTGGTCCAGGTGCCGGTGGCCGGGAGCCTGACGGGCTTCGCCGCGTTCTTGCGGTATCCGGACGTCACGCAGTGGTCCAACCCGGCGGTCTCCCTGGCGGCCCTGACGATCGCCGCCGTCGCCTCGCTGGAGACCCTGCTGAACCTGGAGGCCGTCGACCGGATCGATCCCCAGCGGCGGGTCTCGCCGCCGAGCCGGGAACTGCTGGCCCAGGGGTGCGGCAACGTGCTGTCCGGCCTGATCGGCGGTCTGCCGGTGACCTCGGTGATCGTACGCAGCTCGGTGAACCTCAACGCCGGCGCCCGCACCCGGGCCTCGGCGATCACCCACGGCGTGCTGCTGCTGGTCAGCGTGGTGCTGCTGCCGCAGTGGCTGAACCT
>CAZUZD010000209.1:0-8357 GCA_964624465.1 uncultured Isosphaeraceae bacterium | reverse complement strand
CTGGCGGCGATCCTGCTGGTCACGGGCATCAAGCTGGCCAGCCCGAAGCTCTGGACCCAGATGTGGCGCGAGGGCCGGTACCAGTTCGTGCCGTTCGCGGCCACCGTCGTCGCCATCGTGCTGAGTGACCTGCTGATCGGCATCGGGATCGGCCTGGCGGTGAGCCTGGCGTTCATCCTGAACAGCAACCTGCGGCGGCCGGTGCGCCAGTTCGTCGAGCGTCACGTGGGGGGCGAGGTCCTGCACATCGAGCTCTCCAATCAGGTCAGCTTCCTGAACCGCGCGGCCCTGACGCGGGTCCTCGACGGCATCCCGAGGGGCGGCCACGTCCTGCTCGACGCCCAGAACACCGACTACATCGATCCCGACATCCTGGGCCTGATCCACGACTTCGCCGAGCAGTCGGGCCCGGCGCGCGGGGTCAGCGTCAGCTTCCTGGGGTTCCGCGACAAGTATCAGCTCCAGGACCAGATCCAGTACGTCGATTACTCGACCCGCGAGCTCCAGGACCGGATCTCGCCGGCGCAGGTCTTGCAGATCCTCAAGGACGGCAACGAGCGGTTCCGGAGCGGGCACCGGCTCAGCCGCAACCTGGGCCGGTCGGTGGCGGCGACCTCCGGCTCGCAGCACCCGCTGGCCGTGGTCGTCAGCTGCATCGACTCCCGCGCCCCCGCCGAGCTGATCTTCGACGCCGGCGTCGGCGACATCTTCGTGGTGCGGATCGCCGGCACCGTGGCCAAGGAGAAGGTGCTCGGCAGCGTCGAGTACGCCTGCGCCCTGGCCGGGGCCAAGCTGATCGTCGTGCTGGGCCACACCCGCTGCGGCGCCGTGACCGCCGCCGTGGAGTTCCTGGCCCGCGGGGACGCCGGGGCCCAGCACTCGGACTGCCCGCACCTGGGCGCGATCCTCCGCGAGATCCAGAAGTCGATCGCGCCCGGGGAGCTGCACGACCTGGCGGGGCGCACCCCGGAGGATCGCCAGCAGCTGATCGACGTGGTCGCCGCCCGCAACGTACGACACACCATCGAGACGATCCACCAGCAGTGTCCGACCCTCGAGCGGCTGGTCCGCGAGGGGCGGGTGGGGATCGTGGGTGCGATGTACGACGTCGGCTCCGGACAGATCGAGATCCTCGAGGACCTCCAGCCGCAGTGGGCGCCCGGGCCCGCCCAGGTCGGCCCGGCCTGAGGCCCGCGGTTGCGCCGACCCGGCCTCCGGGGCCGCGGCGGCCGGGCCGGGAGGCCGGTTCGGAGGGGCTCGGGCCACGGAAGGGGGGAAACGGGTTCAAGTTCGGGCCGGGTCAGATCGGGATTGCCTGTCCCGACGCTTCGGTTAAACTCCCCCCTCGATTCCGGCCGAAACCGGGTCCCTGGACGGATTGTTGCTTGGCATGGTCATGGACGGCCATGCCCCCGGGATCGACGGAAGGGATTCCGCCACCGATGCAGGGACTGGGGTCGACTTCGCGCTGGCTGCTGGCCCTGGGGGCCCTGCTCCTGGTGCCTGCCATCTCCGGCTGCGCCACGATGCGGCGCCACGCCAGCGATCCGCTCTTGCGCCCCTGCGAAGAGGGGTACACCTACACCGCCGACGGCTGGAAGCTGGGGGTGCGGCACCTGGCCCCCCGGAACCCCGACCCGGGCAAGCTGCCGGTCGTGCTCTGCCACGGCCTGGGCCTCAACGGCACCTTCTGGACGATCACCGACAACCACCTCGCCCAGCAGCTGGCGCACCAGGGCTACCACGTCTTCATCCCCGACATGCGGGGCTCGGGCGCCAGCCGCAAGGTCGGTGCGGTCGGGCACATCAACTCGCTGCTGCGGCAGACGCCGATGCTCGAGATCGGCGACGGCGACTGGTCGGTCGACGACGAGATCCGCTACGACGTGCCGGCGATCCTCGACCACGTCGAGCGGCTCACTGGCCAGAAGCGGGTCAACTGGGTGGGCCACAGCCTGGGCGGCATGCTCATGTTCGGCTACCTGGAGACCTCGCCCGAGGCCTGGCGGGTGGCCAACTTCGTGGGCATGGGCAGCACCATCGTGCAGGCCGACGTGCCCCAGACCCAGATGCTCCGCGCCAACCGCGCGATCCGGGGCCTGATGCGGATCATCAGCACCGGCCGCATCGCCCGGCCGATGATGTTCTACCGCATGCCCGGCCTGGACAAGGTCGACCGCTTCTACTACACCGCGGCCAACGTCGACAAGCGCACCATCGACCGGTTCTACGGCTACACCCTGGAGAACCCCGGCCGGGGCGCCCTGGCGCAGCTCGACCCGTACCTGGAGTTCGGCCACATGCTCTCGGCCGACAAGCAGATCAACTACGTCCACCGGCTGGGCCAGATCACGACCCCCACGCTCATGGTCGCCGGCGACGGCGACATCATGTCCGACCTGCCCTCGACCATGCAGACCTTCAGCGGCCTGGCCAGCCCCGACAAGACCCTCAGGCGCTATGGGCGGCAGCAGGGGCACCTCGACGACTACGGCCACTGCGACCTGGTCTGGAGCCGCCACGCCCCGCGGGAACTCTTCCCCGACGTGATCGACTGGCTCGACCACCGCCAGCCGGGCGCCCTGCCCAGCCCCCAGGGGCCTGCCCCTGCGGTCCTCGGCCCGCAACTGCGGACCAGCGTGCCCGCACCCAGCCAGCAATCCTTGGGAGAGTGAGTGGTTCGGGGGCCCGGGCGTGGTCCGCAGTCCGGATTGTCGCCTGGCGGGCTTGACCCTATGATTGCAGCCATTGGAACGCGGGCCCGCGCGCCGAGCGTGGCCGCTCGCGCCCGGCAGGGCGCAACGGGACGACCCGTTGGCCTCGTCGGTGTCGGGTCTCGCGAGCTTTTGAGGAGGCGAACTTGTCGGACGGTCACGACGCGAAGACGCCCGGTCCCCAGTCCCCGACGTTCTGCGACTTCTGCGGCCGGCCGACCCCCCAGGCGGGGCCGATGGTCGAGGGCAAGGCGCTGGTCGACGCGGGCTTGCGGGCCTCGGGCGCGTACATCTGCGCCTCCTGCGTCGAGGCCTGCGACGGCATCTTCGAGAAGTATCGCGGCGCCCACGCGCCCCTGGACCGACTGCCCACGCCCAAGGAGCTGGTCCGGCACCTCGATGACTACATCATCGGCCAGGACGCGGTGAAGCGGACCCTGGCGGTGGCCGTGGTCAACCACTACAAGCGGATCATGGGCGGCCCGATCACCATCCCCGAGCTCGAGGACGTCGAGGTCTCCAAGAGCAACGTGCTCCTGATCGGCCCGACCGGCTGCGGCAAGACCGCGCTGGCCGAGACCCTCGCCCGCCGGCTCCAGGTGCCGTTCGCCATCGGCGACGCCACCACGCTGACCGAGGCCGGCTACGTCGGCGAGGACGTCGAGAACCTGATCCTCAAGCTCCTGCACGCCGCCGAGTTCGACGTCGCCGCCGCCGAGCGCGGGATCATCTACATCGACGAGATCGACAAGATCGGCAAGACCAGCCAGAACGTCTCGATCACCCGCGACGTCTCGGGCGAGGGCGTGCAGCAGGCCCTGCTGAAGCTGCTGGAGGGGACCGTCGCCAACGTGCCGCCGCAGGGGGGCCGCAAGCACCCCGAGCAGCAGTTCGTGCGGGTCGACACCTCGAACATCCTGTTCATCTGCGGCGGCACCTTCGTGGGCCTGGAGGAGATCGTCGCCAAGCGGCTGGGGCGCAAGTCGATCGGCTTCGGCCAGTCGCACGGGGAAATCACCCACCGCGACGCCCGCCGCGATGCGCTCATGGGCGAGGTCATGCCCGAGGACCTCGAGCGCTACGGCATGATCCCCGAGCTGATCGGCCGGCTGCCGGTCATCGCCAGCCTCAACCAGCTCTCCGAGGCCGACCTGGCCAAGATCCTGACCACGCCCCGCAACTCGCTGACGAAGCAGTATCAGGTGCTCTTCCACCTCGACGGCGCCGGCCTGGAGTTCACCGCCGGGGCCATCGACGAGATCGCGAAGCGGGCCAAGGCCCGCGGCACCGGCGCCCGGGCGCTGCGGTCGATCATGGAGAGCCTCATGATCAACATCATGTTCGACCTGCCCGAGCGGCCCAAGGGGCAGACGTACACGATCACCGAGGAGGTCGTGCGCGGCGAGAAGTCCCTGTTCGACTCCGGCGTCCACGCCGCCTGAGCCACGCCGAGTCCGCAGGCGCCGGCCCCCCGGCCGGCGCCCGCCCCTCGTCTCCCCGCCCCGGGCGGGGGGCGAGCACCCCGGGGGCGAGCCGCCCATGAGCCGGCCGATCGTGCGACTGGCGGACCTGCTGTTCCCGGCCCGCGACGTCGGCCTGGCCACGCTCGTCGACCGGCTCTCGGGGCCCGAGACGGGCCCGCACGCCGACAACTTCGTGACCAACGAGGACTCGTTCCCGCGCGTCTGCGGCGCGATCGGCCGCGAGGTGCCCGCCGGCGGCGTGTACCTGGGCGTCGGCCCCGACCAGAACCTGACGTACCTCGCCCACGCCCGCCCGGCGCTGGGGTTCATCCTCGACTTCCGCCGCCGCAACCTGCTCGTGCACCTGCTGCACCGCGCCCTGTTCCGGCTGGCGGCCGACCGCGTCGGCTACCTGACCCGGCTCACCGCCAGGGCCCCGACGGCGGCCGTGGGGCCGGAGAGCGACGCGGCCGCGCTGGTGGCCGCGTTCGCCGCCGCCCCCCTCGACCCGGAGCGGCTGGAGCGCACGGTCACCGAGGTGGCCGACGAGCTGCGGCCCCTGGGGATCGTCCGCGACGCCGAGTGGGCCGAGCTGGCGACCATCCAGCGCCGGCTCGCCGGTCCGGGCCTGGCCGCCCGGTTCCTGGCCCTGCCGATGTACCCGACCCTCGGCCAGCTCCTCCGCACGCCCGACCGCGACGGCCGACCCGCCCATGTCCTGGCCGCCGAACCCCTCTACCAGACCGTCCACGACCTCCAGCTCGGCGACCGGGTGGTTCCGCTCGTCGGCGACCTCGCCGGCGCCCACGCGCTGCCGGCGCTGGCCGGGTTCCTCCGCGAGCGGAGCCTGGGCCTTTCGCTGGTTTACGTCTCCGACGTCGAGTTCTTCCTGCTGCGGGCGAGTAAGGAGCGGTTCGCCGCGTATGTCGCCAACCTGGAGCGGCTGCCGCGGCTCGACGGCGCGCGGATCGTCCGCACCAGCACCCGGGAAATCGAGCACCCCGAGCGGGTCGCCGGCGACGCCTCGACGACGGTGATCCGGCCCCTGGATCGGTTCCTGGCCGATGCGGCGGCCGGGCGGATCCGCACGCCCGACGACCTGTTCGCCTGAGGCTCGCCCCGGCGCCGCCGGCTTGCCCGATCGCCACGGGCCGGGCCATGATCGGCGCCGGCCCGGTCGTCGCGCGCCGCTGCAACGGCCGCCGGCGGGCCGCCCCGGATGGCCCCCGCCCATGTCGACCGCGCCCGACCCGAAGAGCCCCGCGTACGTCACCGACCTGGTGGCGCAGCTGCTTGCCCAGGCGCAGGCCGCCGGGGCCAGCGACCTGCACCTGACGCCCACCGGCGAGGCGCTCGAGGTCCGCTGGCGGGTCGACGGCGTGCTCCAGGACGCCGCCAGCCTGCCGGCGGCGATCGCCCCGAACGTCGCCGCCCGGCTCAAGGTGCTCGCCGGCCTGCTGACCTACCGCAGCGACGTACCGCAGGAGGGCCGGATCCGGGGCGCCCCGGGCGAGCCCGAGCGGCGGGTCAGCACCTTCCCGACCCTGCACGGCGAGCGGGTGGTCGTCCGGCTGTTCGCCGAGAGTGGCCGGTTCCGCCGGCTGGCGGACCTGGAGCTGCCGGCGGCCGTGCGGACCGACCTGGAGGCCCTGCTCCGCGAGACCTCGGGCGCCTTGCTCCTGGCCGGGCCGGCCGGCAGCGGCAAGACGACGACCCTGTACGCCTGCCTGCGGGCCCTGGTCCACGACGACGCCAGGCTCGGCCGCCGGAGCCTGGCCAGCCTGGAGGACCCGATCGAGGTCGCGGTGCCGGGCGTGGCGCAGTCGCAGGTCAACCCGGCGGCGGGCTTCGACCTGGCCCTGGGGCTGCGGTCGCTTCTGCGGCAGGACCCCGAGGTGATCGCGGTGGGGGAGATCCGCGACCGGCCCACGGCCGAGGGGGCCTTCGGCGCCTCGCTGACGGGCCATCTCGTGCTGAGCACCTTCCACGCCGGCAGCGCCGCCGGCGCGGTGGGCCGGCTGCTGGACCTGGGGCTGGAGCCGTACGTGATCCGCAGCGGCCTGCGCGCCGTGCTCTGCCAGCGGCTGGTGCGGCGGCTCTGCGCGTGTGCCCGGCCGATCGACGACCCGGCCGACTTCCTCGGCCTGGCGGTGTCGCGGGCCCGGCAGCCGGTCGGGTGTCCGGCCTGCGCGGGCACGGGCTACCGGGGTCGGCTGGTGCTGGCCGAGTGGCTCGACCTGGCCCCGGGCCCGATCGGCCGCGCGATCCTCGACCGCGCCGACGTGCCGGCGCTCGAGGCCGTCGCCCGCGCCCACGGGCTGATCAGCCGCTGGCAGCGGGCGGCGGCGGCCGTCGAGGCGGGCCTCACCAGCCCCCTGGAGGTGCGCCGGGTGCTCGGGCTCCGCGATACCCCCGAGCCCCGCGATCCCGCGCCGGCCGGCGGGGCCTGACCGGCCCCGACCGCCGGCGTGCGGTGCGGCTCACTCCGGCTCGGACTTGCCCTCGCGCCGGGAGACCGACGCGGCGCCGCTCTTCGAGACGGCCACCTCGGGCACGGCGCCCACCACGGTCACCGTGCTCGCCCCCTCGGCCGAGCCCCGGACGGATTCGCTGGCCGTGACGGTGATGCCCGAGGCGCCCGAGGCGTCCACCGTCACCGTGGCGGCCGGCACCGAGCCGGCCTCGATATTCGAGGCGCCCTCGGCCGTCGCGCTCAGGGTCCGGGCCCGGCCGGTGAGCTTCAGATGCGAGGCGCCCTCGCTGACCAGCTCGGCGCGGTCGGCGTCGAGGCCCGTGATCGAGAGCTTCGCGGCCCCCTCGGCCTTCGCCACCAGCCGCTCGCCGGGAACGTCGCGGACCTCGACCTCGGTGGCGCCCGCGGCCGTGATGGCGTCGAGCCCGGTGACGGTGATCAGCACCTTCAGCGGCTGCGACGGCGAGATCGCCGAGTTGGCCCGCAGGCCCACGACCAGCCGGCCCTCGGTGACGGTCGTCTCGACGAGCGGCACCAGGTTGTCGTCGCCCTTGACCGTGACGCCAGCGGTGTCGCCGAGGGTCACGACCGCGTGCAGGGCGCTCTGGACCTCGACCCGGCGGAAGGCGTCGACGGGCCGGACCGCCTCGACGATCCGGCCGCTGCCGGGCTCGCCGCGCGGGGTGCTGAGCTCGATGGTCAGGCCGCAGCCGCTCAGGAGGGCCAGGGGGATCAGGCCGAGGGCCAGGGACGGCACGGGCCAGCGCATGGGTGAAGTTCCCGGGTTCGGGCCCGGGCCGGTCGCCGGGCTCCACTGCCCCGCGCACCGGCTCGACGCCGCTGCGATCCTGTTCGAGGCTCGCCCCCGAATCTTCGCCGCCCGCCCCGATCTTTTCCGCCCCGGACCCCGAAAACCCCTCCCGCAGTGGCGGCCAAACCTGATCCCTTGACGCCCTCGGACGGTTGTGGTGAGATGCCGTTCGACAGTTGTCCCAGGGGGGGTTCGCGGATGGGTGCCGACGATCCGACGGGCGTGGTGCAGGCGGGTGGCGGGGCGGTGGGCCTCGACGATCTGATCGCGCTCAATGACGAGATCGCGGCCCTGGTGCGGGCGGGCCTGCCGCTGGAGCGCGGGCTGCTCGGCTTCGGCGCCGAGGTGCCGGGGCGGCTGGGCGGCCTGGCGACGAGCCTGGGCAACCGGCTGGAGCGGGGCCAGACGCTGGCCGAGGCGCTGGCGGCCGAGGGCTCGGGCCTGCCGCCGACGTATCGCGCGGTGGTCGAGGCCGGCCTGCGGTCGGGCCGGCTGCCGGCCGCTCTGGAGGACCTGGCCGGGTACGCCCGCGGGTTCGCCGAGCTGCGGCGGGTGGTGGGCCAGGCCCTGCTGTACCCCTTGATCGTGCTGCTGTTCGCGTATGCCCTGTTCGTGGCGTTCGTGGCGCTGCTGGTGCCGCGGCTGGTCGCGGCCTTCGAGACGTTCCGGATCCCGGTGCCCTGGGTGGCCCGGCTGCTGGGCGGCCTGGGCCGGAGCCTGCCGTACTGGGCGCCGCTCGGGCCGCTGCTGGCGCTGGCCGTGATGGGGCTGTGGTGGTGGACCGGCCGGGCCCGGGCGCTGCGGATCGGGGCCGGGCTGGGGTGGGTGCCGTGGCTGGGCCCGATCCTGGCCGACTGGCGGGCGGCGAACTTCGCCGGCTGGCTGTCGCTGCTGCT
>CAZUZD010000208.1:0-11087 GCA_964624465.1 uncultured Isosphaeraceae bacterium | reverse complement strand
CGGCATCACCGGCCCGGGGGCGTTTCGCAACCTCCAGTTCGAGAGCGGCGGGCACCGCGTCCAGCGCGTGCCAGAGACCGAGGCCCAGGGCCGGATCCACACCTCGCTGGCGACCGTCGCCGTGCTGGCCGAGCCCGAGGAGGTGGACATCGACATCCGCCCCGAGGACATCGAGACCGACGTCATGCGCGCCGGCGGACCCGGCGGCCAGCACGTCAACAAGACCGAGAGCGCCGTCCGCCTGACCCACCGCCCGTCCGGCCTGGTCGTCGTCTGCCGCGACGAGCGGAGCCAGCACAAGAACCGCGCCAAGGCCATGCGCATCCTCCGCGGCCGGCTCTACGACAAGATCCAGGAGGACGCCCGCGCCGAGCGGGCCGAGACGCGGCGCACCCTGATCGGCTCGGGCGACCGCTCGGCGCGAATCCGCACCTACAGCTTCCCGCAGAACCGGGTGACCGACCACCGGATCGGCCTGACCCTGTACAATCTCGATCGGATCCTGCAGGGGGACCTGACCCCCCTGACGACCGCCCTGATCGACCACGACCGCCGTGAGCAGCTCGGCGAGGCCTGATTGCCCATGCCGTCCCGCACCAGCGAAGAGCCCGAACCGACGCCCCGCCGCACCCCCGCCCGGCCGCCACGGCCGGCGCCCGCCGAGCCCCCCCCTGCGCCCGGGTCGCCACCGCCGCCGGCCCCCGCGGCCGACGCCGTCGACGACCCCGAGCGCTGGACCGTGCTGCGGCTGCTGACCTGGACCACCGACTTCCTCCGCCGCAAGGGCTCGGAGAGCCCCCGGCTCGACGCCGAGGTGCTGCTGGCCCACGTCCTGGGCCGCGGCCGGGTGCAACTCTACACCCACTTCCAGGACGTGGTCAGCGAGCGCGATCGCGGCGCCTACCGCGAGCTGATCCGCCGCCGCGCCGAGGACACCCCGGTCGCCTACCTCGTCGGCCGCAAGGAGTTCTACTCGCTGAGCCTCCAGGTCACCCCGGCCGTGCTCATCCCCCGGCCCGACACCGAGGTGCTGGTCGCCGAGTTCCTCTCACAGTTCAAGGCCCACGAGGCCCCCCGCGCCGTCGACATCGGCACCGGCTCGGGCGCCATCGCCCTGGCCTGCGTCAACCAGCACAAGACCGCCCGCCTGATCGCCACCGACCGCAGCCCCGAGGCCCTGGCCGTCGCTCGCGGCAATGCCGAGGCGCTCGGCCTGGCCGACCGCGTGGAGTTCCGCGAGGGGGACCTGTTCGCGCCGCTGGCCGGCGAGGCCGCCTTCGACGCCATCCTCTCGAACCCGCCCTACATCCCGACCGGCGACCTGGCCGGCCTGGAGCCCGGCGTCCGCGACCACGAGCCGCACGCCGCGCTCGACGGCGGACCCGACGGCCTGGACGTCGTCGCCCGCCTGATCGCCGGCGCCTCCGAGCGGCTCGTGCCCGGCGGCCAGCTCATCCTCGAGATCGGATCGGCCCAGGAGGCCCCCGTGCGGGACCTGGTCGCCGCCCAGCCCGGTCTGGAGCTGGCGCCGACGGTGCGCGACGCCGCCAATCACCCGCGCGTCATCCGCGCCGTGCGGCGAGCCTGACCGAACGCGCCGCGGCCGGGCCGGCCACGGCCTAAGAACCGGGTCGCTCGGCCGTGAACAGGACATCGGCCGTTCGTGTCACCGCCCCGCGCGAGGAGGTTCCATGCGTGCTCTCACCGGTTGGGTCATCGGTCTCGGGCTGGCGCTCGGCCTGGGGTCGGGATTCGCGAGCGCCCAGGAGGGTGTCGTGAAGGACGTGGTCGCGGGCAACAACCGATTCGCCGTCGAGCTCTACCGGGCGATCGCCCCGGGCGCCGGCAACCGCTTCGTCTCGCCGTTCAGCCTCAGCACTGCGCTGGCGATGACCCTGGGCGGCGCCCGCGGCGCCACGGCCCAGGAGATGGTGCGGACGCTGCACCTGCCCTCGGCCGAGCCGGCGGTGCATGCCGCCATCGCCGAGCTGGCCGCCAACCTCCGCGGCGGCGTCCGCCTGCCCTACCAGCTCGACGTGGCCAACGCCCTCTGGGGCCAGAGCGGCGCGAGCTTCGTGCCGGGCTACCTGGCGCTCCTGAAGTCGGAGTACGAGGCGACGGTGCACCCGGTCGACTTCCACGGCGACCCCGCGGCCGCCCTCCGCACGATCAACGCCTGGGTCGAGGAGCAGACGCAGGGGAAGATTCGCGACCTGCTCGGCTCGAACGACATCACGCCGGCCACCGAGCTGGTGCTCACCAACGCCATCTACTTCAAGGGCCGCTGGACGACGCCGTTCGCCAAGGAGGCGACCAGCGACCAGCCATTCCGGGCCCCGGGCGCCGACCCGATTTCGGTGCCGACCATGCACCGCACGGGCCGCATCGGTCATTTCCAGGGGGACGGGTTCCAGGCCATCGAGCTGCCCTACGAGGGGGACACCCTCGCGATGCTCGTGATCCTGCCCACCGCCGATGATGGCCTGCCCGCGGTCGAGGCGGCCCTCAACTTCGACTGGGTGGACCGGCTCCGCCCGCAGCAGGTCGTGCTCGCGCTGCCGAGGTTCCAGGCGGAGAGCCGCGTCGAGCTGGCGAAGACCCTCGCCGGGCTCGGGATGCCGCGGGCCTTCTCGCCCGAGGCCGACTTCTCGGGGATCTCGACCGAGGCGCGGTTGCAGCTCTCGAACGTGATCCACAAGGCGTACGTCGACGTCAACGAGGAGGGGACCGAGGCCGCCGCGGCCACCGCCGTGATCGCCATCCGCAGCTCGGCCGTCGCTGCGCGGCCCGTCGAGTTCCGGGCCGACCACCCGTTCCTCTTCGCGATCCGCCACCGGCCCACCGGCAACATCCTGTTCCTGGGCCGGATCGTCGACCCCCGGAGCTGAGCCGCCCGAACGCTCAGCGCCCCGCCGGCCTGGCCGCTGCCGACGCGGCCGTCCGGCGAGTTCCCGCGGGGGTTCGGTCGGCGGTCGTCGCCGCGTGAACCTGACCCAGCAGGCCCCGGAAGTGATCGATCGGCACGGGCCGCCCCTCGACGCCGACGAGATTCTGGGACTCGTCGGGATCGGCCCGGAGGTCGTAGAGCTCCTCGCGGCCGTCGCCGTTGCGCAGATAGACGTGCCCGTCGGCGACCAGCGACTCGATGCTCCCGAGCGTCGCCGGCACCCCGGGAACCGGCGCCAGGTTCGTCCGGTGTCCCATCTCCGCCAGGATCGGTCCGGCTCCCGGAGTGCCCGCCTCCTGCCAGTGGGCCGCGAGTGACTGGCCCGGGAGCGACGCGTCGGCGTCGAGGCCCAGCAGGTCGAGGCTGGTGGCCGCCAGGTCGCGCAGGCTCACGGGCTCGGCCGCCACGCGTCCGGCGGCCAGGGCGCCCGGGGGAACGATGATCAACGGGACGTGCACCTCGCGGCGGTACAGGCTCTGGCCGTGGCCGAAGAACCCGCGCTCGTTGAAGTGCTCGCCGTGGTCCGAGGTGATGACGATCGCCGTGTTCTCGAGCAGGCCCTGCCGTTCCAGGTCGTCGAACAGCCGACCGACCCGCGCGTCGAGCGCCGCCAGGCAGCTCTCGTAGGAGTCGAGCAGCACGCCCGTCACCCGCGCCTGCACCTGATCGGCCGGGCCGTCGGTCGCCCGCGCGTGGCCGGTCGAGAGCCGCATCGACGCCTTGAGGATCTCGACCCGCTCGCGCTCGCCCAGCGCCCCCAGGCCGAACCTCGGCGTATCGGCCTCGGCCGTGACGAACGGAGCGTGGGCGTCGTAGTAGTTCACGAACGCGAAGAACGGGCGATCGGCCGGCCGACCGGCGATCCAGCCCATCAGGTCGGCGTTCAGTCGCGCGGCGGTCTTGCGGGTGCCGGCCCCTTCCTCGATGCGGATGCGGTAGCCCAGCCCGCGCAGGAGCCACTTGCCCAGGCCCGTGCTCTGCGCGACCTCGAAGGCGGTGACCGCCCGGTTCTCGATGAAGTCCTCGTAGCGGTCGAAGCCACGGTCGAGGCCGTAGCGGGCGTTGCAGTAGTACGTGTTGCCCACGAACCCGGCGGTCGCGTACCCCTGGCGGGCCAGGGCCTCGGCGAGGGTCGGGTGCGTGGTGTCCAGCGGCCGATCGAAGTCGACCGACAGCTCGTGGGGCCAGCGCCCGGTGAACATGCTGGCGTGCGAGGGGAGCGTCCATGAGGCGGTCGAGCGCGCCTCGTCGAACCGGATGCCCCGACGTGCGATCCGCTCCAGGTGCGGCGTGGTCGGCCGGTCGTGCCCGTACAGGCTCATGCTGGCGGACCGCACGTTGTCGAGCACCAGCCAGATCAGGTTCGGACGGCCCGATGGCGCCGGCGGACGGCCATCGCGGGCACGGGACTCGGCCGTGGCCACCCACCACGTCGTCGCGACGATCATCAGGAGCGTCGCCGCCAGCAGGCCGCCGGCCCCGAGCCGGCTGATCCGGGCGTACCGATCGACCCGGGCGCCCAGCCACGGGCCGGTCGCGACGCCGAGTCCACCCCCCAGCGCCAGGGCCGCCACGGGATGCAGGCCGTCGACCGTGAGCAACCACGCGAGCGCGGCCAGGCCCGCCAGGAGCTTCCAGCCGCTCGGCTCCCGGACCAGCCGGCCCCGCACCAGCACGCCGACGAGCAGCCCGGCGGCCGCGAACAGCAGGGCATCGCCGACCGGGATCATCCACCCGAAGTGCTGGTTGGTGCGGAGCGACGCCATGCTGATCCGGGGGCTGAGCGCTCGTTGCAGGAGGACCAGCGCCAGCTCGATCCAGCCGCACGCCAGCCCGAATCCCAGCCCCAGGCGCAGCCATCGGCCGATCGGACCGGCGACGGGCGCTGCGATGGCCGGCGCCATGGGACTGGTCGAGATGTCTCCGGACCCCTGCATGGGCGACGACGCTCCGAGGTGGGGGGGTGGGGGCAAAGAGCGATCTCAGGCGATGTACCCGAGGCCGCTGAGCCGCTCCTGGATGAGCAGATCGTCCTCGGCGCTGTAGCCGGAGAGCGCCTGTTCCGCGAGGTCGGCTCGCGCCAGCAGCGAGTCGGCCGCGTCGGAGGCCGGCGCCGGCAGGCCCGCCAGCTCGCGGACCGTCGCCGCCAGGTGCCGGGGCGTCACGTCGGCGATCACACCGGCCGGTGGAATCCCCGGCCCGGCCAGGACGAAGCCGCCGGCGCCCCCGGCCCGCGCCACGACCAGCAGGCCGGTGTCCTCGGTGATCGCCTCCAGCAGGCTCCCGAGGTGGTCGTCGAAGTCGACCAGGCCGGCGGCCTCCAGCGAGATCGCGACGTCGACGACCGGCGAATCGCCGGCGGTGGTGAGCCCCAGTCGAAGGCACTGGAAGGCTGCGGCCAGATTCTCAGCCGGGCCCGTCGTGAGTGCCGTCGGATCTGCGAGCGTACCGAGGACCGGGCCGGAGGCGGGGAGATCGGCCAGCGGGCCGCAGAGGCCGGCGGCCATCAGCGACCGGAGGTGGGCGAGGCGGTCGTCGGCGAGGAGGTCGTCCGGACCGACCCCGTCGAGCGTGATCACGAGGAACTTCATGGCAGCAGCGTGCTCCCTTCGAGAGCGTCGGCCCCGGGCGCCCCGAGCGCGTCGAGGATCGTGGGGGCCAGGTCCAGCAGCCGCGCGCCCGCGCCGCGGAACGGCCGGTTCATGAGCAGGATGCCCGGCACCAGCGCCGGGTCGACGATGTGATCGCCGCTCCACTTCTTGAGGTTGTCCTCGATGAGCGTCCGGCCCACGCCGCCCAGCGAGTCGCCCCACGAGACGCGGTAGCCCCGCTCGAACTGCACGACCAAGTCGGGCGACTCGGCGGCGAACGGCCCGGAGTACAACTCGCGCCGCGACCTCACGGCGCGGATCGCCTGGGTGCCATGCGCGGGGTCGATCAGGCCGGTCAGGCCCGTGGCGATCTGCCCGGCCAGCGCCTCGGCCACGTCGGGCGAAACGATCCCCTCCCCCTCGCGGCCGCGCTGGTTCAGGTAGATGCCGCCGAGGCCCAGGGCGTACGCCCGCGTGCGGCCCCAGTCCACGTCGGCGGGGTAGCGGGTCGCCTCGTCACCGGGCTCGACACCGTCGCGGAGTACGAGCAGTCCCTGGGCATGCAGCCAGGCGTTCAGGTTCACGCCACGACGGAACGGACCGAAGCCGTGATCGCTGAGCGCGATGACCGTGGTCCGGTCGTCGGCCGCCTCCAGGGCGATGCCGACCATGGCGTCGGCGCGCCGGTAATGGTCCTCGATCACCCCGGCGAACCCGAGGTCGACCGGCCGACCGCGGTGCGAGGGGTGGTCGGGCTCGCGGTATCGCCAGAACAGGTGCTGGACGCGATCGGGCGTGTCGAAGAGGCAGTAGAACAGGCCCGACTCGAACCGCGACAGCTCGTAGCGGAGCATCGACTCCCGCTCGTACCAGGCGTCGTCGCACTGCTGGAGAAAGGTCGCCTCGTCGAGCCGCTCGTTGTTCAGGCCGGTGTGGTCCTCGACCATGCCGGTCGTATGAAACGGCCCGATCGCCCCGGCCAGCTCGCGGGCGTAGCCGGGCGGGCTGCTGATCGGGAACAGCGGCTGATCCGGGTCGAAGTTGATCGGCGAGGCGTAGAGATCCAAGCGATTGCCGAGGCTCAGCAGGCAGAATCGCACCAGGCCGCGGATGACCTGGAGCGGGCCGGATTTGAACCGCACCGGCCACCAGTCGCTCCACGACCGCAGGGGCACCGTCACGCCGTCGGCCGCCCCCGGCAGCCGCACCGTCACCGAGTCGCTCGTCGGGTCCGGCACGACCTCGATGGCGCACCGCAGCGCCGAGCCGTCCTTCGGGTTCCGGGGGCCAATCAGGTGGGTCGCGATCGGCCCGGAGCCGCTGGCGGCCAGGTGGACGACGCTCTCCGACTCGCGCGGGGAGGCGCTTGGGTCGGTGGTGTAGAAGGTCGGGGTGCCCAGGCCGCCGCGGAGGTCGGGCACGCCCATGCCGCTGAGCAGGCGGCCCCGGCCGATCTCGGGCGGGTACGTGCACGGGCAGCGCAGGATCGTCGAGGCGATTCCGGCGGCGGCGAGCCGCTCCCAGACGGGGACCCCGCGCCTCAGGTTCACGGCCTTCGGCGGCTGCCACGCCCGGCCGGCCTCGTAGCGGTTCAGGGCCAGGTCGGGCCGGTAGGTCTGCGGGTCGCGGCGGATGAAGTCGAAGATGCCGTGGCCGCCGGGGTTCGTGCCGGTGGCGAACGTCGACCAGGCGACGGGCGTCTGCGCCGGCGCGGTGGTGGCGACCGTGGCGAAGCCGCCGGCGGCGGCCAGGCGGGCCAGGTTCGGCAGCCGGCCGTCGGCCAGCATTGGCGCCACGATCGTGGGCTCCAGGCCGTCGAGCCCGATGACCAGGACCCGGGTGCTCTCGCCGGCGGCGGACGGCATCAGTCGGCCGTCCGCGAGGCCGCGCCGCCGGCGGCCACCCGGGCGGGCCGACCCGGCCGGTTCTGGAACAGGTGCGGCGCCGGGACTGCGGTCGAGGTGTGCGACCGCGAGGGGGTGAGCGCCTTGCGGATCGGCTGCACGGCCGCGCCCAGGACGCGGACGACCTGGCGGCCGAACATGAGCAGGAACCCAAGCGAGGTGGCGACGACCGAGGCCAGCGGCAGGGTCGTCTCGGGTCCGAGGTAGGCGAGCAGCATGCGACGGCCTCCGGGTCGGTGGGGGATGGAGGCCCAGACGTCTTCGCGGATTCGTCGGTGCGGCAGGCTCAGGGGGACGCCGGGCGGATCGGTCTCCGGGGTCTGAAGCGACAGGCACGTCGCCACCGGCCCGAGAGAGTTCCGATCGATCCAGGTTTCGGGATCCGTCATAGACCGGATTCGCTCATCCGGCAAGGGCGGTTCCGCATGAGGACCCTCCCTGTGGCCCTGGGAACCGGGGCCACCGCGACATCCGGCGGCCCGGGTTTCCGGCGTTCGTTGGGGACTGACCTTCTCGAAATCACCGCCATCGGCGATAGACCAGGCCGAGATCGCGGACCCCGCCAGTGCCGGTCGACGGGTGACGGATGAGCGAGTCCACGCCACGCCCTGCCGCTCCCCCCGACTACCGCCACGGCTGGCGTCTCCGGCGAACGGGCGGCCCGGTGGCCACCGGATCCGTGCGGATCGACCCCGCTGCGCCTCGGGTCGGCCTCGTCGGTGCGACCGATCGTGTCGGGAGCCCGGGCCCTGCCCCACCCGCCGGGTGCCCGGCGGGTCCGTTCTATCGCGACAGCGCGGCGATCGGCCTGGGGTGTGGGCTGGTCGAGGGCCTGATCGCCGCCACCTGGCAGGTGCTCGGCCAGCGGGTCGCACACCCGGACCTCTGGGTGAACTGGCACGCGCCCTGGATGGCCCCGCTGGCGATGCTGCTGCTGGCGGTGGCCGCCGGCGTGCCGATCCGGCTGGCTGCGCGGGTGGTTCCGCGAACGGCGGAGCGACTGGGCCCCATGCTCCTGATCGCCCTGGGCGCCTGGAGTGCGCTGGCGGCGGTCCCCGGCCTGAACCCCTGGGCGGCCCGCTGCCTGGTGGCGGGCCTGGCCTATCGGCTGGGCGGTCGGATCCGGCTCGGCGCGGTCCTCGACGGCCGAACGGCCCGCCGGGTCGGGCTCGCGGGCGTGGGCCTCTGGCTCGTGCTGCTGGTGGCGTTCGGCCCAAGGCCGGGCCTCACGCGGACGGCACCGGCGCTCGCCGCGACGGCCGGCGCGGGGGCGACGAACGTCGTCCTGGTCGTGCTCGACACCGTGCGGGCCGAGAGCCTGAGCCTGTACGGGGCCGGCCGGCCGACGAGCCCGAAGCTGGCGGCCTGGGCCCGGCGCGGGGTGCGGTTCGAGCAGGCACGCTCGACGGCGCCGTTCACGCTCGGCACCCACGCGAGCCTGTTCACCGGCCGGCCGATGTCGCAGACCTCCGCCCGGGTCGACGCCGCGCTCGACGGCACGCATCCGACCCTGGCCGAGCACCTCCGCGCCCGCGGCTACGCCACCGCCGGCTTCGTCGGCAACATCTTCTACGGCAGCGCCCACTACGGCCTGGGCCGCGGCTTCGACGTCTACCGCGACCTGCCGGGCGACCTCACCCGGCGCATCACGCCCCGGGAACTGCTCCGGTCGTGCGGCCTGGGCGCCGGGCTGCTGACGTGGTTCGAGCGGAAGTGGCGGATCCTGGAGCCCATGCAGCGGCTCCGCTACGACGCCCAGGCGCTGAACCGCGACGCCCTGGCCTGGCTCGACGGTCCCCTCGAACGCCAGCAGCCCTTCTTCCTGTTCCTGAATTACTTCGACGCCCACGCCCCCTACAGCCTGCCGGGCTCGGCCCCGCAGCACCACGCCCGCCAGACCGGCGATCGGCTCGAACGGCGGCTGAAGGAGTTGAAGGCGGTCGAGGGATCGGACGCACCCGGCGACCTCGCGTTCCGCGACCAAGTTCACGCCGAGGTCCGCGATGCCTACGACGACGGCATCGCCTGGCTCGACGGCCAGCTCGACGCACTGCTCGGCGAACTGGACCGCCGCGGGGCGCTGGCGAACACGCTGGTCGTGATCACCGCCGACCACGGGGAAATGCTCGGTGAGCACGGCCAGTTCGGCCATGGGCTGAGCCTGGCACGGCCGGTGGTGCACGTCCCCCTGGTCGTGATCGGCCCGTCGGAACTTGGTCTGCCGGCCGGGGCGGCGATCTCCGAGCCGGTGAGCGTGCGCGATGTGCCGGCGACCGTCCTGCACCTGATCAGCGACCCGCAGCCGGTCCGGTTCCCCGGCCGGTCGCTGGCGCGGTTCTGGGCCGAGGTTCCCGGCGGGGATGGCCCGGTCGAGCCCGTGCTCACGGAGGTCGAGCACATGCCCTGGATGCCCCGGCGGGCCACGAGCCCGGTGGCGTTCGGGCCGATGTGGCTGTTGACCGAGGGGCGCTGGAGCTACCACCGGCAGGAGCACGAGACGCTGGGCCTGGTCGAGCACCTGTACGACCTGGAAAGTGATCCCGGGGAGGAGCAGGACCTCGCCCCCGAGCCGTCGCATCGTGATACACTGCGGACGCTCCGCGCCCGGTTCCAGGCCGTCGACCCCGGCCCGCTGACCGGGGCGGCCGGCGGCTCCCGCCCTCCCGCCGCCGAGCCTCACGCCCACTGAGCCTGCCCCCTCGCGACCGCCCGGCCGGGCCGGCGCGCCCTGCGATCTCGAAGGTCCACGATGAGCAGTGCACCGGACCCGATCACTCCGCCCGACCCCACCGCCGAGCAGGAGCGGGCGCACGACATCGCGCAGCTCCGCAACCTGGGGTACGCCCAGGAGCTCTCGCGCGAGCTGACCGGGTTCTCGAACTTCGCGATCTCGTTCTCGATCATCTGCATCCTGGCCGGGTGCATCACGTCGTTCCACCTGGGCCTGAGCAGCGTGGGCGGGGCGGCGATCGGCCTGGGCTGGCCGATGGTGGCGCTGTTCGCCCTGGCGGTGGCCGCGACGATGGGCCAGGTCGCCTCGGCGTTCCCGACCGCCGGCGGCCTGTACCACTGGGCGGCGATCCTGGGCGGCCGGGGCTGGGGCTGGCTCACGGCCTGGTTCAACCTGGCCGGCCTGGTCACCGTGCTGGCGGCGATCAACGTCGGCACCTACCGGTTCGCGCTCGGGACCCTCGGGCCGGCTCTCGGGTTCGATCCGGCCGTCCTGAGCCCCTCGCAGGACTACTGGGGCCAGACGCTCGGCCTGCTGCTGATCACCGGCACGCAGGCGGCGATCAACCACCTGGGCATCCGCTGGACCGCCCGGCTGACCGACTTCAGCGGCTACTGGATCCTGCTCGTCGCCGCCCTGCTCGTGATCGCGTTCCTCGGCGGCGCCGAGTCGTATGACCTCGGCCGCCTGCTGCACTTCGAGAACTTCAGCGGCGCCGCCGGTGGCGGGGTCTGGCCCGAGAACCCGAACGTGCTGGCCCTGTTCGCCGTGGGCCTGTTGCTGCCGGCGTACACGATCACCGGCTTCGACGCCTCGGCGCACACGGCCGAGGAGACGGTGGGTGCCGAGCGGAACGTGCCGCGCGGCATCGTCCGTTCGGTGCTGGTCTCGGGCATCGCCGGCTGGGTGCTCCT
>CAZUZD010000207.1:0-11130 GCA_964624465.1 uncultured Isosphaeraceae bacterium | reverse complement strand
GTCGTCCGACCGGCCGGCCTCCAGCACGACGGCGAACCGCGCGGGCCCCCCGGGCTGGCCCACGGCCGTCGCCGCGCTCAGCGCGACCGGCGCCAGGCCAGCCGCGCGCCAGCGGCTGACGGCCGCCGCCAGCGCGTCGGCGTCGAGCTCCAGCTCGACCGTGCGAGCCCCCCCGCGCGCCGGCTCCCACACCGCGGCGTACCGGCGCCGGCCGCGCCACTCGAAGGCCGCCAGGCTCGCCAGCCGCTGGCCACGGGCCCCCCAGTGCTCGACCTTCGCGCGCAGCTCGTCGGCGTCGAGCACATGGTGGCAGGTGCCCCCGCCGCCACGACCCCAGAACGCCGCGAACCGCGGCTCGCCAGGCGTGGCCGTGGCCGCCAGTGCAAAGAGCCAGCGACGGCGGCCCCCCTCGGCGTCGAAGGTCCGCTGGAAGCCCTCGACCGACGGATCGACCCGCAGCTCCCACGCGGTGCGCTCGGGGTCGCGCACCGCCAGCGCCGCGAACCTCGGGGCCCCGTCGGGCCCCGGAGCCAGCTGGAGCGACTGCGGCCGGTAACCGGCGGCCCGCGCCGTGGCCAGCCACGCGTCGAGGCCCGCGCGATCGGCGCCCGCGAGGATCCGGTGCCGGGGCGCCGGCGGACCGATCGGTTCGAGCCCGTCGTCGTCGGCGGCCGTGAGCCCGCCCGGCATCAGGACGGCGAGAACGAGCAGGGCGGACCAGGGCAGGGGCGGGCATCGCCTGGGCATGACGGGGTCCCGGGCTCCTCAGGAGGCCAGCCGCGACCCGGGGGCCTGGCTGCGGTCGGGCGCGACCGCTGACTCTGCGGGGGACGCGGGCGGCCCGACTCGTCGGCGGCCGTGCCGGGGCGGATCGGCCGACGGGGGTCGAGCGCCCCGCCCTGGCATCGTATCCCGGACGCATCCCCGGACGAAACCGGGTCGTCGCCCGGGAGCGGCCAGAGGGCCTCAGCCCCCGGCACGGCGGGCGACGGCGAACAGCGAGGTGCCGGTGGTGAGCCGCCCCCGGAGCGCGCGGCCGTGCTCCAGGGCGAAGGCGGCGCCCAGGGCCCACGGGGCGGGCCAGGGGGGCAGCCGGAGGTACTCGCGGTAGGCCTCGGCCGCGGTGGTGCCGGCGGCCGACTTCGGGCGACTGCGCTGGCGGCGCACGAGCGGCACCAGCCACTGACCCCACCAGAAGATCGACTCGACCTCGAGGCCGGTGCCCTCGAAGGCGGCGCGCAGCGAGTCGGGCGTGTAGCGGCGACGGTGCCCCTGGATCGCGTCGAACTCGGAGGTCAGCTCGGGCAGGGCGGGGACGCTCACGATCAGCCGACCCTGCGGGCTCAGCAGGCTGCCCAGGTGCGCCACGGCGTCGCGGTCGTCGTCGATGTGCTCGATCACGTCGAGCGCCAGCACCGCGGCGAACGGCTCGATGCCGCCGGGCAGCGGCCGGGTGAGGTCGGCCACGGCGAGCGTCCGTCCGGGCTCGTCGAGCAGTTCCAGGGCCGGCCGCGAGATGTCGGCCCCGACCGTCCGGTAGCCCGCCCGCTCGAGTGCCAGGAACGTGCTGCCCCAGCCGCAGCCGAAGTCGATGACCCGCGCCGGGGCCCGGACTCCCAGGCGGTCGAGCAGCGCCAGCGTCAGCCGCGTCCGCGCCCGCCACCACGGATGCCGCCGCACCATCGCGCCCAGCTCGACCAGGATGGCCTCGGCCATGTTGTCGTCAGGCACACCCTCCGACCAGGTCTCGATCATGCGCGACCCTTCCGATGGGGGGCGGGGGAGGCTGCCGGGACCGCAGCACGGTCAGGGGCCGTCCGATCCAGGTCGCCGCGGTCCGAGGCACGACGGTGAGCAGCCTGGCCCAGCTCGGCGCGTCGAGGATCCGGGGGGGCGTCCCGGCTGCCGTCGTCGACCAGGACCGGCTCGGCGTCGCACCCGAGCGCGTCGAGCGTGGCGCTGAGCCGGCGGGACCGCTCGTGGACGTTCGCCGGCTCGTTGGAGAGCGGCCCCACCACGCTGAGGTCGGGCGTCGGCGAGTCGGCGGCGTCGGCCATCACTCCCGGCGATCCTGTGCCGGGTGAGCCTCGGGCCCGAAGATCGTGACCGGGTATCCCAGGAGCTTCGATGCGGGGAACGCCGGGCCTTCGTACACGATCGGGCGCCCCGCCAGCGAGCGGGGATCCACCATCGGCGCCTCGTACCGGTGCCAGTCGGTCAGGATCACCCAGGTCTCCGGCCGGAGCACCGCGGACCCGGCGAACCAGCTCAAGGGGGTGAAGTTGAGCCCGGCACGGCGGGCGATCAGGATCATGTCGGGGGATCCGGTGACCGGGGCTCCGGGGGGGACCAGTGTGGCCAGGCGGCCGGCGAACACCGACCGATCCAGGGCCGCGCGCTCCCCGATCGCCACCCGGGCTCGCAAGATGTTTGAGCGAAAACCCGGTCCCAGTGACACCAGGAAGACCAGCCCGAGCGCGACGGTGGCGCGTCGCAACGCGGGATGATTCGCCGTCAGGCCGCTGAGCAGCAGGCCCAGGGCGAGCACGGGCCAGGGGGCGAAGTACGTCAGGTAGTAGCGATGCATGAGGGAGCGCAGCAGGGTCATCAGCCCGGCCATCGAGAAGGTCGCTGCCACGATCCAGGGCACCAACGCCCCCGGTGCCAGCTTCGGTCGTTCGCCCGAGAGCACCAGCCGCCCGGCCAGCGGCAGGCCCGCGGTCAGGCCGAGCAACCCGACCAGCCAGTACCCTCTCCAGCTCAGCTCCTGGATCAGCGCGAACAGGGCGCCGAGCCGGCCACGATCGAGCTGGAACTGGCAGGCCCAGCGGAACTGGAGGATGGCCTCTCGCAGGAACGGGGTCCAGAGCCAGACGACCAGGAGCGCCGGCAGCAGTCCACCGATCGAGTAGGCGGCGAGGCGCTGCCACGCCAGGCGGCCGGGCCACCGGAACCGGGGCCGATCCGCATCCACCGAGAGTCCGAGGATCAGCAGCGCGCCGGCTCCCGCGAACGTCACGCAGAGCGGGTGAAAGCCGCACGCCGTTCCCAGGGCGAGGCCCGACGCGAACGCGAGCCGGGCGGAGCCGGACTCCAGGGTCCGGATCAACCCGATGGCCCCGAGCGCCAGGCCCAGCAGCGCCAGGCCCTCCATGCGCGCGAACAGCACCTCGGTCAGCACGGGGCTGGAGACCCAGGCGATGGCCTGCAGGAGGGCCGCCGCCCGGAGTTGCCGCCGCAGCAGGAAGGCCGACAGCACACCGATCGCCAGGTAGGCTGCCAGGAAGTTGCTGATCCGGGCGGCGAACGAATGGAAACCGAAGAGCGCGAACGCCAGCACCTGGAGTCGCGGCTGGAACGGCGCGTGGCACGCGAAGACGAGATCGGAGTAGGGGACCTGCTCACTCATCTGGTAGAGGAAGCCCTGGCCGGTCAGGTAGTTCACCGCCGGCCCGTAGAAGAAGGGCTCGTCGATGAACGGCAGCGGGTAGGCATCGAGGCAGGCCAGGAACACCAGGAACGGGACCCCCAGGATCGCAACCACGGCCGGGGTCGCGAGGCTCCGGGCAGCGGACTGGATCCCGGCCAGGCTCAAGGATCGATTCAACGTTTGCCCCGGCAGTCAAACTGCGAAATTTGGTCTGGGAGCCGCAAGCGTGACGGAACAGCCGGATCGCCAGCGGTGCCGGATCCGTCCCGTCTGCGAGTTTTGAGTCCGGATGATATTCCCGCGGGCGCGGCCGTGTAAAGTCGGCCAGGCGGCCGGCCGGGCCATTCGATCGCGGGCATCCGCGCGACGCGCCGGCGACCGAACGGCCCCCCGCCGGGGCGGTCGAAACTCCAGGCGCGATCGATCCGATCCCGCGGGCAACCGGGCGCAACTCGGGGGTCCGGGTGGGCGGGGCGCCCGGCGGCCCCGGCGGGTGTCCGGCGCCGGGCCCGCCGGGGTGTCCACCGGCGTTCAGGCGCCGGCGCCGGGGCGGCCGACGACCTCGCGGACGTGGCCACGCTCGCGGCGGGTGGCGATGGCGTTGACGGCGTTGAGATAGGCCAGGGCGGATGCCTCGATGATGTCGGTCGAGGCGGCGCGGCCGCGGAAGCTCCGCTCGTCGCTCTCGACCTCCAGCTCCAGGGTCACCTCGCCCTGCGCGTCCTTGCCCTGGCTCACGCTCCGGACCAGGAACTCGCGGAGGTTGGCGTGCACACCGGTGACGCGCTCGACGGCCTTGAAGATGGCGTCGACCGGGCCGTCGCCGATGGCGGCGTCCTGCACGACCACGCCGTCGGGACGGCGAATCTGCACGGTCGCCGTGGGCAGGATGTTCAGCCCGGAGACGGTGTGCAGGCTCACCAGCTCCCAGTGCGCCTGGGTGTCCTCGGTGTGCTTCTCGATCAGGACGATCAGATCCTCGTCGTAGACTTCCTTCTTCTTGTCGGCCAGCGCCTTGAAGTCGTCGAAGAGGGTCGTCATCTGGGCCTCGCCGAGCTGGAAGCCCAGCTCGTCGACCCGGTCCCGCAGCGCGTGGCGGCCGGAATGCTTGCCGAGCACGAGATCCGTCTTGGGCACGCCGACGTCCTCGGGCCGCATGATCTCGTAGGTCGACCGCTCCTTGAGCATGCCGTCCTGGTGGATGCCCGACTCGTGCGCGAACGCGTTGCGGCCCACGATCGCCTTGTTCCGCTGCACGACCAGGCCGGTCAGGGTCGTGAGCAGCCGGCTGACGGGGTAGAGCCGCTCGGTCCGGATGCCGGTGGTGAGGCCGAAGTGGTCGAAGCGGGTCTTCAAGGCCATGGCGATCTCTTCGAGCGCGGCGTTGCCGGCGCGCTCGCCGATGCCGTTGATCGTGCACTCGATCTGGCGGGCCCCGGCCTCGACGCCGGCCAGGCTGTTGGCCACGGCCAGGCCCAGGTCGTCGTGGCAGTGGGTGCTCAGGACGACGCCGTCGATGCCCTTCACCCGCTGCTTGAGGGTGCGGATGACGTGGGCGTACTGCGCCGGCATGGCGTAGCCGACGGTGTCGGGGATGTTCAGGGTGGTGGCGCCGGCGGCGATGGCGGCCTCGACGACCTCGCGCAGGAAGTCGAGCTCGGTGCGGGCGGCGTCCTCGGGGCTGAACTCGACGTCGGCGCAGAGCGCCCGGGCGCGGGCGACGCCGGCGATGGCGCGCTCGACGATCTGCTCGCGGCTCATCCGGAGCTTGTGCTCGCGGTGGATGGCCGAGGTGGCCAGGAAGACGTGGATCCGCGGCTTCTGGGCGTACTGGACCGCCTCCCAGGCGCGGTCGATGTCGCGGTCGTTGCAGCGGGCCAGGCCGCAGATGACCGGGCCGGCGACCTCGGTGGCGATGGTGCGCACGGCCTCGAAGTCGCCCTGCGAGGCGATCGGGAACCCGGCTTCGATGATGTCGACGCCGAGCAGGGCCAGGGCCTTCGCCAGCTCGAGCTTCTCGGCGCCGTTGAGGCTGGCGCCGGGCGACTGCTCGCCGTCGCGCAGGGTGGTGTCGAAGAGCAGCACCCGGTTCGGGTCGGGGGCGGTGGCGCTGGCGGGGGTCGGCTGGGCGTGGGCGTCGGCCATGGCGAGTGCGGTCCTCTCTCTCGGTCGCGTCGGTCGGCCGGGTGCCCGGCGGGTGCGGGCGGCCGTCGACGACAGGGGCATTGTACGCCCGTCGGTCGGTCGGCGGCATCACGTCGGGGGCCCGGAACGCGAGCCGGCCCCGAGATCCGCCGCCTGGCGAGGTCTCGGGGCTCCAGGGTCTCGACCGCGTGGGCGGCGAGCAGACCGGTGTGCGAACCCCTACGACCCCGCCCGGCCCAGCAGGCCGAGCGTGCCGGCAAGTCGCCGGAGCGGGAGCAGGTTCGGGGTCGCTCGGCGGGGCATCGCGGGGTTCCGGTGGTCCGGGGCGTCGCGGTCCTGGGCGGGGCCGCATCGGCGGCACCCGTGGCTCGATCTTAGGCGGCCGGCGGCCGGGGCGTCAACGCGAAAGCCGGGCCCGATCGGGGGGGCGCGAATCGGGTCGAGCGCTGACCCGGTCGCGGCGGATCCGGTAGAATCGGGGTCCGGTCCGCCCCCCCTCGGGCCCGGACACGCACGTCTGCGGCCGGCGAGGTGCCCTCGATGCAGGACATGGCGATCGCGACGATCCACCTGCCGATGGTGGCGCTGCTGACGGCGCTGCACCTGGCGATGACCGGGGCGATCGTCGTGTTCTCGCGGCAGTTCCGGCGGTACCAGGGGGCCACCGAGTGGGCCGTGGGCAACGCGGTCACGGCGGTCGGCTACCTGGGCTGGCTGGTCGGGCTGCTCTTCGAGGTGCCGGGCGGGATCCCGCTGGGCAACCTGCTGTGCATCGCCGGCATGGCGCTGCTGCTGGCCGGCACCCGGCGGTTCACCGGCCGGCCGGGGGGCCGCTGGCGGTGGCTGGTGCTGGTGGCGGGCATGGCGGTCGTGCTGCTGGTGCTCTCGCTGCCGCCGCCGCAGCTGCCGGCGCGGATCGCGGTGACCTCGCTGGTGCTGGCGGGCCTGGCGCTGGCGGCGGCGGCCACCCTGCTGATGCCGGTGCTGGATCTGGGCCGCGCCGGCCGGCTCCTGACGGCGAGCGTCTTCGGGCTCCTGGCGCTGGGGCTGCTGGTGCGCGCCGCCCTGGTGCTCTGGGCCCCGCCCGACCCGGCGCGGCTGGTGGAGAGCCCGGCGCAGGTGCTGATGACGGCCATCTGGCCGGCGGGCGGCCTGCTCGGCACCCTGTGCTTCCTGCTGCTGCTGTTGCAGCGGCTCCGGGACGACCTGGAGGGGGCCTACCGGGCGCTCCGGCGCGAGAACCAGGTCAACCAGAGCCTGCTCGACCACATCCCGGCGCCGGTGTTCCTCAAGGACCGGATGGGCCGGTACCTGAAGGTCAACCGCGCCTGGTCCGAGCCGCTGGGCCTGGTGCCCGAGCAGGTCGCCGGCAAGACCGACTTCGACCTGCTGCCGCCGGACCTGGCCGGCGAGCGCTTCGCCAGCGACGAGCAGGTCTGCGAGGTGGGCGAGCTCCGCGAGCGCCAGGAGATCCTGCCGGGGCCCGACGGGCCGATGACGGTGATCGTCCGCAAGGCGCCGATCCGCGACGCCGCGGGCCACCCCGAGGCCGTCTGCGGCGTGGTGACCAACATCACCGAGCTGAAGCGGGCCGAGACCGCGCTGCGGGCCAGCGAGGAGCGGTCCCGCCAGATGGTCGAGACGGCCTTCGAGGGGATCTGGCGGGCCGACGCCGCCGGCGCCCTCGACTCGGTGAGCCCGCGGATGGCCGGGATGCTGGGCTGGACCGAGGCCGAGATGCTCGGGCGGCGGTTCGAGGAGTTCCTGCACCCCGAGGTCGCCGGCGATTCGCCGCCCGACCCGGGGGCCACGTCGCAGGCGCAGGTCGTGCTCCGGCATCGCGACGGCCGGCCGGTGCACGTGCAGCTGGCGACCAGCCCGCTCCGCGACGCCGAGGGCCGGCCCTCGGGGCGGCTGGGGATGGTCACCGACATCACGGCGCGGGTCGAGGCCGAGCGGGCCGCCCTGGCGGCGTCGCGGCAGCTGGAGTCGGTCGCCAGCCAGATCACCGGCGGCCTGCTGTTCCAGACCGAGCTGCGGCCCGGCGTCGCCCCGCGCCTGACCTGGGTCAGCGATGGCGTCGAGCCGCTGCTGGGCGTGAGCCAGGCCGAGGTGCTCCGCGACTTCGGCAGCCTGCTGCGGTACGCCGACCCCGCCGACCTGGCCGCGCTCGACCCGCTCCGCGAGGCGTCGATTCGCACGCTCGAGCCCTACGAGTCCGTGGTCCGGTTCGACCTGCCGGCGCGGGGCCGCCGCTGGATCCACACGCGGGTGACGCCCCACCGCCACGACGACGGCACGGTCACCGGCGAGGGCATCGCCACCGACGTCACGGCGCTGGAGCAGGCCCGCCTCGAGCTGGCCGACCGCGAGGCGATGCTCCGGCAACTCGGCGACAACCTGCCCAGCGGCGCCATCTACCGCAGCGAGTTCGACGCGCAGGGCGTCGGCGGCCTGACCTACGTCAGCGCCGGCTTCGAGCGGCTGATGGGCTTCGGCCTCGAGGCGGTCCGCCGGCGGCCGGGGCTGTTCCTGGAGCAGATCGTCCCGGAGGACCAGGCGCGGTACCTCGAGGCCCGCACCCGCGCCATCGAGACCGGCACCCCCTCGGACCTGGAGGTCCGGGTCCGCGACCGCCAGGGGCAGGTCCGCTGGCTCTACCTCCGCTCGGCGCTGCAGCGCCAGCCCGACGGCCGCACGGTCTTCGACGGCCTGATCCTGGACATCACCGCCGCCAAGAGCGTCGAGCAGGCGGCGCGGCAGCACGAGTCGCACTTCCGGGGGGCCTTCTACGGCGCCGCCACCGGGTTCGCGATCGCCGGCCCCGACCGCCGGTTCCGCCAGGTCAACGACGTGCTCTGCCGGATGCTCGGCTACACCGAGGCCGAGCTGCTCCAGAAGACCTTCCTCGACATCACCCACCCCGACGACCACGCGCTGAACCTCGCCGAGGTCCAGCACCTCTGGGAGGGGGACGGGGCCAGCCGGGTCCACGAGAAGCGGTACCTCCACAAGGACGGCCACCCGATCTGGGTCCAGGTCAGCCTCTCGCGGGTCGCCGGCGCCGAGGGCGAGCCCGGCTACATCCTGGGGCAGATCCAGGACATCTCCCGCCAGAAGCAGATGGCCACCGAGCTCCGCGACAGCGAGGCCCTGCTGCGGGCGATCCTCGACAACCTGCCCGTGCCCGTGTTCCTCAAGGACCGCCAGGGCCGGTACCTCCAGGCCAACCCCGCCTTCCTCCAGCGCCGGGGGCTGACGCTCGACCAGGTGATCGGTCAGACCGACGCCGAGGTCATGCCCGAGATCGCCGGCACCGTCCAGGCCTACGACCGCGAGGCCTGGGAGGCGTCCGGGCCGCTCGAGCGCGAGCAGACGGTGCCCAGCGTCGACGGCTCGCGCACGGTCATCATCCGCAAGGCCCCGCTCCGCGACGAGCAGGGCCAGACCTACGCCATCCTGGGCGTCGCCAACGACATCACCGCGCACAAGCAGTCCGAGACCCGGCTGCGGCACGCGCTGAACCGCCTGGAGCTGGCCAACAGCGCCGCCGGCATCGGGATCTGGACCTGGGACTTCGCCGACGACCACCTGGAGTGGGACGAGCGGCTGGCCGACTGGTACGGCCTGCCGCCCGAGATCCCCCGCACCGCGATCCCCTACAGCTTCTGGCGCTCGCGGGTGCACCCCGACGACGTGGCCGAGGCCGAGGCGAAGATCCAGGAGGCCCACCACTCCGGCCAGCCGTTCGAGACCGAGTTCCGCCTCATGTGCAGCACCGGCAAGGTCCGGCACATCCTCTCGATGTCGGTCGTCGAGCACGATGCCCAGGGCCGGGCCGTGGGCATGATCGGCATCAACCGCGACATCACGGCGCAGCGGGAGCTGGAACAGAGCCTGCGGCGGGCCACCGAGGCGGCCGAGGCGGCCAGCATCGCCAAGAGCCAGTTCCTGGCCAACATGAGCCACGAGGTCCGCACCCCGGCGGCCGCGGTGGTCGGCTACGCCAACATGCTGCTGGACCCGAACCTCCCGCCCGAGAAGGGGCAGCGGGCCATCGAGGCGATCCACCGCAACGGCTCGCACCTGCTGTCGGTCCTCAACGACATCCTCGACCTCTCGAAGGTCGAGTCGGGCCAGCTCGAGCTGATGCCGGTGCCCTACGCGCCCAGCCAGCTCATGCGCGAGGTCGACGCCATGCTCCGCGGCACCGCCGAGGACCGCGGCATCGGGCTGGCGATCCAGCCCGATGGCGACCTGCCCGCCACCGTGCTGATCGACCCGACCGCCGTCCGCCAGGTGCTGGTCAACCTCCTGGGCAACGCGATCAAGTTCTCGGAGGCCGGCCAGCAGGTGCGGCTCCGCGTCGGCGCCCGGCCGCCCACGGCGGCGGTGCCCGGGGCGCTGCGGCTGGTCGTCGAGGACCAGGGCATCGGCATCAGCCCCGACGAGATCCAGCGGATGTTCCTGCCGTTCCACCAGGCCGACAACACGCCCAGCCGCCGCTACGGCGGCACCGGCCTGGGCCTGAGCATCGCGCACCGGCTGGTCGAGGCCATGCACGGCACGATCGCCGTCGACAGCGCCCTGGGCCGTGGCAGCCGGTTCACCGTCGAGCTGCCGCTGAGCCTGCCCACCGGCCCGCAGGCCCCGGCCTGGCTGGCGCCGGCCCAGGTCGCCGTGGCCACCACCCCCGAGCCGGCAGGCGTCGGGCCGCGGACCCTGGCCGGCCGCTTGCTCCTGGTCGAGGACAACGAGGACAACCGCCGGGTGCTGCTCTACCAGCTCAGGCGCCTGGACCTGCACGACGTCGCCGTCGCCGTCGACGGCCGCGACGGCGTCGACGCCGCCCGCCGGCTCCGCCCCGACGTGATCCTCATGGACATGCAGATGCCCGAGCTCGACGGCTACGAGGCCACCCGCGAGCTCCGCAGCACCGGCTACCGCGCCCCGATCGTGGCCCTCACGGCCCACTCGATGTCGGGCGACCGCGCCAAATGCCTGGGCGCCGGCTGCGACGAGTACCTGACCAAGCCCGTCGACGTCGACCGCCTGGCCCTGATCCTCAAGCAGTTCCTGCCCGACCCCGCCGCGCCCCTTCCGGTCCACCCCCGGCCCACTCCGGTCCCGACCCCGGCCCCGGACCCCGACCGCGCCGAGGCGGCGGCGCCCGGCCGCCCGGGTCTGGGGCTGGGTCTGGCCCCGGTCCCGGCGGCGGTGCCGCCCCCGCGGGTCGCCGAGCCGATCGTGTCCGAGGCCAGCGACGACCCGGACCTGATGGAGCTGGTGCGGCTCTACGTCGAGGGCCTGCCCGCGCAGGTGCGGGCGCTCGAGGCGGCCACGGCCGCCGGCGACCTCGACGAGGTCGGCCGCGTGGTCCACAAGCTCAAGGGCACCGGCGGCATGTACGGCTACCCGATCCTGACGGCCAGCGCCACCAGGATCCTCGAGGCCGTGCGCGCCGGTCAGTCGATCCCGCAGATCGAGCCCATGGTCGCCGACTTCGCCGGGCTCGTCCCCCGCATCGCCCGCGGCCTCGACCTGGTCCACTGACC
>CAZUZD010000206.1:0-11139 GCA_964624465.1 uncultured Isosphaeraceae bacterium | reverse complement strand
CCAGCGCCGCGTCGTTCCGATACGGCAGGCTGTCGAACATGCCCGGCGTGCCCTGGGTGCGGCCGTCGCAGGGGTCGGACACCATGCCGGCGAACGGCAGCATCCGCAGCCGCCGCAGCTCCTCGGCGACGGCGCCGACGAGCAGGCCGACCTCCCAGTGCCCGGTGTGGTAGCCCAGCGCGATCGGCTCGCCGTGCGGCCCGCGCAGGCCGCCCTGGGTGCTCAGGATCAGCACGTTCGGGCGGTCGACCTCGCCCGCATCCCAGCCCATGCCGGCGTTCTGGGTCAGGCCGAAGAGGTCGCCCGAGGGCCAGTCGCGGAGCATCGTGTCGGTCAGCGGCAGCGCGCCGCCGGGGCCGTCGCCCCGGGTCTGCACGCCATAGTCGGCGGCCTCGGTCGCCTCGATCAGATCCCGCACCGCGGCGTTCTCGCCCATCGTCGACCGTTCCCTGGCTGGTGGAGAGTGGGGCCGGTGCGCGTTCACCCGACCCGCCGGCCGGCGGGGGACGCGACGCCCGACCCGGGTCCAGCCTAACCGCCGACGCCCCCCCCGGCCAGCGATCCGGGGCTGCAAGACCCTGCGCGTGCGCAAGTTTTGGCATGGGGGCTGCACTGCACTGCCGAATGGAAGCCCCCGGGCCCGTCACTGTGGCGGGTGGGGTGAACTCCGCACTCTCACCTCTTTGCGAGGCCCTCGCCATGGAAACCATCGGCATGATCATTGGCTGGGTCATCTTCGGCCTGATCGCCGGCGCGATCGCCCGGGCGCTCCGCCCTGGCCCCGACCCGATGAGCTGGTTCTCGACGATGATGCTCGGTATCGTCGGCTCGCTGCTCGGCGGCGGTGCCGCCTACGTGCTGCGGCTGGCGACCACCCCGTACCAGCCCGCCGGCTGGATCTTCTCGATCATCGGCGCCTTGATCCTGCTGTCGTTCGGGTTCTTCACGCACCGGCCTCGGATCACGGTCTGACCCTGGACCCAGCCAGCGCAGCGGCCGGGCCCGCCGTCCGGGCCTTCGGAGGCGGACCCCATGCCAGTGCCCACCACGCTCGCGACCCACGGCCGGGACCCCGCGTCCCGGCCGGGTCGCGACCCCTTCGCCGGCCTCGACCGGGTCGCCTGGCTCATGGACCGGGCGATCCGCGTCCCCGGCACGAACCTGCGGTTCGGGCTCGACGCCCTGCTCGGCCTGATCCCCTTCGGCGGCGACCTCGCGATGGGGGCCATCCAGGCCGGCCTGATCGGCGTCGCCCTGCTCCGCTACGGCGCCCCGCCCGCGGTGGCCCTGCGGATGGTCCTGAACGTGCTGATCGACATGGGCGTCGGAGCCATCCCGATCGTCGGCGACCTGTTCGACTTCGTCTTCAAGGCGAACACCCGCAACGTCGAGCTGTTGCGCCAGGCCCAGACCCACCACCTGCGCGGCGAGCCCATGCCCGCCGGCCCCTCGCGCCGGGTGCTCCTCGGCATCGGCCTCGCCCTCCTGGCCGCCTTCGCCGCCCTGGTCGCCCTGCTCGTCGTCCTGCTCCTGGGCCTGATCCGACTCCTGAGCGGCCACCCGCTGCTCTGAGGCGGGCTCGCGGCTCCCCTCCCGTAGGATCTTGTAGGGCAGATCAGCGCCAGCGTCATCCGCCGGGCCGGGTCGGAAGCCGCCTCATGCCCCTGGGCATGGCCAGGCGATTGGCTCCCGTTCGGGCGCGGCGGATGACGCTGGCGCTGATCCGCCCTACGAAACCAGGGGTGGAAGGCGGGCTGCCCAGGTTGCTTCCGCGGAGCCCGGATCTTCAGCCTCGGCTCAAGGTCTGGGCTCGTGTGGCGTGGCCTCAGCGCAGCGTGGCCACGCCGACGACCCGGAGACCCCTGACCGCCGGCCGCGACCGGCCGGGCCGAGATCTGCCGGTCAGAGCAGCTCGGCGATCGGGGCGCCGCCGTCGACGAGGCGGATCGGGCGGCCGTCGGGGGAGGGGTACTGGGTCTCGGGGTCGATCCCCAGCGCGGTGAAGAGCGTGGCGGCCAGATCGGCGGGGGAAATGGGCCGCTCGGCGGGGGCATCGCCACGGTCGTCGGTGCGGCCGAGGACGAGCCCGCGCGGCAGACCGCCGCCGGCGAGCAGGACGCTGCTCGCGCGGCCGTGGTGGTCGCGGCCGGCGGCGCCGTTGATCTTGGGGGTGCGGCCGAACTCGCCCATGAGCACGACCAGGGTCGTGTCGAGCAGCCCGCGGGCCTCCAGGTCGCCGATGAGCGCAGCCACGCCGCGATCGACCGGCGGGGCCAGGGTGTCGCGGATCGCCGGGAAGTTCTGGGCGTGCGTGTCCCAGCCCACCGGGCCGCCCACGCGGTCGTTGACCGTCACGAAGGGCACCCCGCGCTCCACCAGGCGACGGGCCAGCAGGAGCGCCTGGCCCACGGGCGTGCGGCCGTAGCGGTCGCGAGTCGGCTCGGCCTCGGCGCCGATCCGGAACGCCTCCTGGGCGGCGCTGGAGGTGAGCAGCTCGTAGGCCCGCTCGGCGAACTGGTCGCGGGCGCCGGTCAGCGGGGTGGCGGCCAGGTCGCTGGCGGCGAAGTCGTCGAGCGCCCGGACCATGCCCCGGCGGCGCTTGAGGCGGTCGAGGGTCAGGCGATCGGGGGGGTTGAGGTCGCGGATCCGGAAGTTCGCGGCGTTCGGGTCGCCGCCGACGCTGAACGGGTCGTAGGCCGGCGTCAGGTACCCGCTGCTCGCGAACGCCGGGGCGTCGGGCACGGCGACGTACGGCGGCAGGGTCGAGTCGCGGTCGGCCCGGGTGCGGGCCACCACGCTGCCGTGGCTCGGGTACACCAGCGCCGGGCTGGGCCGGTAGCCGGTGAGGAGGTGGTGGGTGGCACGGTCGTGCTCGGCCTCGGGCGACGTCATGCTCCGCACCAGCACGGCGCGGTCGAGGACCTTCGCCAGCTCGGGCAGCACCTGGCTGAGCTGCACGCCGGGGATCGCCGTGTCGATGGCCGCGAATTCGCCACGGATGTCGGCGGGCGCCTTCGGCTTGGGGTCGAAGGTGTCGAGGTGGGACGGGCCGCCCGCCAGCCAGACCAGGATGCACGCCTGGGCCTTGCCGGCGCCGATGGCCCGGCCGGTCGGGGCCGCCAGGGCCCGCCCGCGCCAGAAGTCGTCGAGCCCCAGTCCGAGGGCCCCCAGGGTCCCGATGCGCAGCAGGTCGCGGCGGTTCGGGCCGTCGCAGGAGAACGGACGCGGTCGCGGTCGCAGCATCGGTCAGACCCTCGGGGGGACCACCGTCGGGATCACCGGGCGGACGTCAGTGGTTGAAGGCGAATTCGCGGGCGTTCAGCAGCGCCCAGAACAGGTCCTCGCAGGCCTCGCGCAGGTCGGGGGCCTCGCGAAGCGCACTCGCCCAGTGCGAGCGCTCCTCGGCGGTGGGTGGGCGGCTCAGGGTGCGGTAGTACAGGAACTCGACGACCTCGGTCGGCTCGGGCGGCGGCCGGATCGCCAGCAGCTCGGACAGGTACCCGTTCAGGCCCGCCACCTTGCCGTCGATGGCGTCGCCGCCGATCAAGAGCAGCGACTGCCGCAGGCTCAGCGACGGCGTGGCCACCGGCGAGCAGGTGATCGTGCGCGGGCAGCGCCCGAACGCATCGAGGACCGCGCTCGGCGTGCCGGGGTCGAAGATCTCGATCGCCTTGGTGCGGGCCTTCGTGCCGCGGCTCGGGAACAGGTCGGGCACGTTCGTCGCCTGCGCGATCGCGTCGGCGAGCTGGTGCGAGGTCAACGGCCGCGGCAGGTGATGCGAGAACAGCCGGGTGTCGTGCGCATTGCCGGGCAGCGGGGTGGACGACAGTCCGTAGGCCTCCGAGTTCGCGATCGTGCGGATCAGCTCGCGGATGTCGAAGCCCGACGCCGCGAAGTGCCGGCCCAGGGCGGCGAGCAGCTCGGGGTGCACCGGCGGGTTGGCGGCGCTCAGGTCGTCGGCCGGGTCGGCCAGGCCCTTGCCGAAGAACTGCGCCCAGGCCCAGTTGGCGAAGGCGCGGGCGAAGTACGGGTTCTCGGGCTTCGTCATCCAGTCGGCCAGCGCGCCGCGGGGGTCGGCGTCGGCGGCGACCTCGACCGGCGTGCCGTCGATGAGCCGGGCCTGGGCCGGCTGCTTCGTCCGCAGGTGCTCGACGGTCCCCTCGGGTCGCACCCGCACCGTCATCGGGCCCATCATGCCCCCGCCGGCCGGGCCCGCGTTCGGGCCGCCCACGCGGGCGAACACGGCGGCCAGGCCGAAGTAGTCGTCCTGCGACCAGACGTCGAACGGGTGGTCGTGGCACTGGGCGCACCGCAATCGCAGGCCCAGGAACCGCTGGGCGGTCAGCTCGGCCTGCGCCTTCGGGTCGCCGCCGCCATCGAGGGCGTAGTTGACCGGCCCGCCTTCACGGAAGTCGTTCGGGTTGCCCAGGGCGGTGAGCAGCTCGCGGACCATCGCGTCCCAGCGGGCGTTCTGCTCCCAGCGCCGGGTGAGCCAGTTCTGGTACGGACCGGCGCCGTTGCCGAAGCGGGCCTGGCTGATCTGGAGCAGGTCGCCGAACTTCAGGAGCCAGAAGTCGCGGAAGTCCTTCCGCGTCATCAGGTCGTCCACCTTGCGGGCCCGCTTGTCGGGCTCGGTGTCGGCCAGGAAGGCGCGCACCTCGTCGGGCTGCGGCAACTGGCCGGTCAGGTCGAGCGTCACCCGTCGCAGGAATGCGGCGTCGCTGGCCGGCGGGCTCGGCGGCACCTTCAGGGCCTCCAGCCGGCGGAACAGCTCCTCATCGATGAAGTTCGCCCGCTTGCGGCCGGCGAAGTCGTACGACAGGTCCGGGTCGATCGGCGTGGCGACCCTGGCGGCGAGCACCCGCGACTGGAACCGCGCGATCAGGTCGACCTCGGCCCGTCGATCCAGCACCGCGCGGCCGTCGGCGTCGATCGTCGCGGCCGAGTCGTCGTTCGACCGGAAGGTGGCCAGCCGGGTCACGTCCCGCTCGCGGCCGCCCTCGTAGCGGGCCACCACCCGGAACTGGGCGGGCCCGGGGGCGTCGAGCCGGACGGACCGGGGCTCGATCCGCACGTCCTTCAAGGTCCCCAGCGCCTCGCCACGACGCTCGGGCGCGCCGGCGGCGATCCAGGCCAGCAGCGTCCGCTCGGCCTCCGAGCCCATCGGGAGCCGGGGGCCGCCGCCGTGCGGCACCCGGCCGGTGGCCTTGAGCACGAGCAGGCTCGCCTCGGGCCGCATCGGGTCCACCCGACGGCCGCCCACGTCGCGGGTCAACGCGCGATGGTCGCCGGCCGGGTCGTAGCCGAACAGCGACAGGTGGAAGCCATTCTGCCCCTCGGCCCGGCCGTGGCAGCCGCCGAGGTTGCAGCCGTACCGGGTGAACAGGGGCATGACGTCGGCGGCGAAGTCCCAGGGCCGCTCGCCGGCCGACTCGCCCCCCTGCACCTCAACCCGCGCCTCCCAGCGCCGGCCGTCCGCCAGGGCCCAGACCGTTGCGCGGCCCTCGGCCACCGGCTGCACGTACCCGCCGGCATCGACCCGGGCCACCGTCGCCGGCTCGACGCCCCAGCTCAACGGACCCGACGGCCCCGGCCGGTCGGCCGCGGCCTCGATCAGGAACTGCCAGCCCGGGTCTCCCGGCCGCAGCACCACCGCCGCCGGCGCCAGGGCCAGCGGCGCGGGGGGTGGCTCGCTCGGGACCACCGCCGGCGCCGGGGTCGTGGGCGCCCCGACTGGCGGGGGAACGGCGGTCGTGGGGCCGACCCGAGGCGGCTCGCCGCCGCCGCACCCGCCGGCGACCAGGGCCACCAGCCCGACGACCCAACGCTGCCCGAGGCGGCCTGCCATGCGTGCCTCCCCCGTCCGTCCGGATCACGCCCGCCGTCGCCCACGCTCGACCCCGACCCAACCCTACCACAACTGTCGGGACCGCGCCCAGATCCGACCCGAGGACCCGTCCCGGCCGGCCGGGACGCTTGACCGGGCGGGCCGGGCGTGTACGATTTTCAGAAAGGTTCGAAATGATCGTCCTGACGGAAAAGATCCCCGTGGAACTGACACCGGCGGCCCGCAAGTTCGTGCTGCACTGGGGCGAGATGGGGCACGCCTGGGGCATCAACCGCACGATGGCCCAGGTGCACGCGCTGCTGTTCGTGGCGCCCGAGCCGCTGGACGCCGAGGAGATCAGCCTGCTGCTGGACGTGAGCCGGTCGAACGTCTCGACGAGCCTGCGCGAGCTGATCACCTGGGGGGTGATCAAGCGGGTGCACATCATCGGCGACCGCCGCGACCGGTTCGAGGCGCTCAAGGACGTGATGGAGACCTTCCGGGTCATCATGGCCGAGCGCAAGCGCCGGGAGATGGACCCGACGATCGCCCTGCTGCAGACCTGCGTGCAGGAGGCCGCCGGCGGCGGTGCGTCGGACGCCTACACCCGGGCGCAGCTCGAGCAGATGCTGGAGTTCACCCGCATGCTCACCGCCTGGTACGCTCAGGTGGACCGGCTCTCGACGCCGGCCCTGCAGCGATTCTTCCGCGCCGGCGGCCGGCTGGCGCAGATCTTCGCCCCGGCGGCGCCCGCCGCGGCAACGGCCCCCCCTGCCCCCGAGGGGTCCGAGTTCTCCTGAACGGCCCGCTCAGGTGGCGGGCTTCGCGGCGGGCGCCTCGGGCTCGCCCAGCAGGCGGAACGAGTCGAGGAACAGCTCGGCGGCGCGGGCGCGGATCTGGGCCTCGGTGCCGGTGGCGTCGATGATGTAGAGCCGCTTGCCGACGGCGTAGGTTCGCACCCGGGAGATGTGCTTGACGGCGCCCTCGGTGGGTCGGAACTCCAGTTCGACCTCGCGGCCGGGGTGGCCGTCCAGCTCCAGGTCGCGCTCGGTGACCAGCTTCGCCCCCTTGGCGGCGGCCATCGCCTGCATCCGGCCGCGGTCGAGCGCCTGCTTGGTGGCGGTCTCGCCGCTGACGGCCTTGGGCAGGTCGATGATCACGACCTTGAAGGTGCCGAGCTTGGCGTCGCGGGCGACCAGGGTGCGGGTGGGCAGCTCCTCCTCGCCGACGAGCGTCGTGCTCGCCTCCTCGACGGGCGCCGGCGGCAGGGCGATGCGGTAGCCCTGGCCGGTGGGCAGGAACTCGGCCAGGCCGGCCTTGGACTCCTCCAGGCCGGCGCCGGCGGCCGAGGGGGTGGCCACGCCGGTCAGCGCCTGCTGGTCGCTCTGCGCCTGGGGCAGCGACTTCTGGCGGGCCTTGTCGGGCGCGGCGGTGGCGGCGTAGCGGTCGTAGGCGTCCTCGTAGGCCCGGAAGGCGTCGTCGTCGATGTACCGCTCCACCAGCGCCTGGGTCTCGTTGAGCAGGCTCGACGCGGTGCGGGTCAGGATCGCCTTCTTCGTCTCGGCCTGCTTGGTGGTCGCCGCCTCCTTGAGGCCCGCCAGCCGCTGCTCGTAGACGGGCCGCTTGGTGAGCTTCTCGTACTCCTGGAGCAACAGCCGGACCTCGTCCCAGTTCTCGGCCTCGGCCCGGGGCTTGAGCAGGGCCTCGAGCCGGCCGCGGACGGCGACCTGATCGACCAGCTCGTCGCGGATCGCGAACAGCGCCGACTCCAAGGTGACGGTGTCGACCTTGGGCTGGATGATGTAGGTGCGCTCCTCGGTGACCTCGCCCGGCATCAGCGGGATCTCGTCGAGCGGCTCGACGTTCGCGGCCAGCAGTCGGAGGATGACCAGGTTGTCGCCGAAGTACGGCGGCAGGACGACCCGGCCCTCGCGGTCGGTGATCGCCACGGTGCGCGGCTGGCCGTCGGGGGCGGGGCGCGAGGTGAGCGTGTAGCCGGCCGCCGGCCGGTTCTCGGGCGGCGCGGTCACGAACCGCAGCCGGGTCGGCACGCCGGTCGGCTTGGTGCCGACGGCGACGACCTTGAACTTGCCCACGATCATGTTCGTGAGCGGGTCGCGGAGCTTGGTGATGATGTTGCAGCGCGCCTGGTTGCCCTCCAGGGCCACGACCCGCAGGTACGTGCGCTGGACGGGCAGGATCTTGGCCACCGAGCCGTCGGGCCGGTAGTAGACGCGGGTGACCTTGAAGACGCTGCCGATCTTGACGATCCGCCCGACCGGGTTGGCTGCCGGCAGCATCGAGCCCTGGACCTTGACCATCACGTCGCCGCCGATCTTCTTGCCCAGCTCGGCGGTGGGCGCGAACATGTCGAGCGCCAGGTGCAAGAGCGACCGCGGCAGGTCGTCCTGCGAGGTGAGCGTGCGGGTGTTGACCAGCCCGATCTGGCCGGTCGCGGCGTCGAACTCGCGGCCGACGAGGGTCAGGCCGTAGCCGCCGGGCAAGGGCCGGGCCTGGATCATCCACGCCTTGTCGAAGCCCTGCGCCAGCGGGGCGACCAGCTCGGGCGTGAGGTCCTCCAGCCGCGCGTTCAGCAGCGGCCCATCCCCCTCGGCGACCTCGACCTTCCAGGGCGTGCCGACGAACCGCTCGTTGAGGACCTGCCAGGCGGCGACGGCCGCCTCGCGGCCCCGCAGGTCGAGCCGTGCCTCGGGCTCGATCGACAGCCAGGCGCGGATCTTGTACGGCCGCTCCTCGATCGGCGTCTCGGCGGCCTTCTTCGCCGTGGCCGCCCCGGGCGCAGCGGCAGCCGGCGCCGCGACGTCGCGCGGTTTCGCCCCGGCGCCGTCGGGCGTCTCGGCAGGGCGTCGGGGGGTGGGAGCGGGGGCGGGGGCGGCGGCCAGGGCGAGGGCGACGGTGCCCAGCGCCAGGGCGGCGGTCACCAGGGGTCGCGCGCGAACCACGGCTCGATCTCCCATCGCTCCAGGCCTTGGTACAGGTGATCCGCGACCTCGGCCGGCCCCTTGAGCCGGCTCCGGTAGGCGAAGTGGTCCCGCAGCTGCCAGAGCGGGATGATCGGCAGCTCGTCTCGACACTCGCGATCGATCAGGGTCGCCAGCTCGCGGGCCGTGGCGAACTCGGGGGCGTGCTCCAGCTGCAGCAGCAGTTGCAGCGTGCGGGCGCTGGCCAGCGTGGCCAGGCCCTGGCTGTCGGGCGCCGCGTCGTAGCCGGGGCAGAGCATCGGGCCCAGCTCGGTGATCGGGTCGGCGCACCGCGAGATCCGGTACGCCAGGTCGAACCGCTTGCCGGCGCGGAGGTTCTGCTCCAGCTCCGACTCCGACCGCTCGACGGCCTCGACCTCGACGCCCACGTTGCGGAGCTGCTCGACGATCTTGGGGATCGCCGCTCGCGCCTCGGGCCGCGCCGGGTATTCGAGCGTCAGCCGGATCCGGTCCACCGCCAGCTCGCGGCGGGCGGCGACGATGAGCATGCGGGCCAGCAGCGGGTTGAAGTCGATCGGGTTGACGTTCGGGGCGTTCAGGTCGCTCTCGACGGCGAAGGCCCCGTCCGACGGCCGGTTGGCGGCGTCGATCGGGCGCCTCAGCACGTTCTCCTCCAGGATCAGCTTGCGGTCGATGGCCGCCGCGATCCCGCGCCGCAGCGAGCGGCTCCGCAGCGTCGGGTTCCGGCCGTCGACGGCCAGCCGGTGCAGCTCGGGCAGCCGGTACTGGCCGACGGTGATCCCGCTCTGGGTGTCGGCCTTCAGGGCCTCGACGCGGTCGGGTGGCACGTGCTCCAGGAGGGAAATGTCCCCGCGCTCCAGGGCCATCATCGCGGCCGTGGCGTCGGCCAGCCGGACCTCGCGGACCCGGGCGATCTTCGGCGGCACCGGCGGCGCGACCGGCGGCGCGGCCCCGCCGGCGGCAGCCGCCGCCGAGGCGTCGGGCGGGGCCAGCTCCTCGGCGGTGCGGGCCGTCAGCTCGACGGCGTCGTTGGTGCCCGAGCGGAACCGGTACGGGCCGTCGCCCACGGGCAGGCGACCGTCGGGCAGGGCCACCCGGCCGTCCCACGAGGCGTGCGCCGGGCCAATCGGGAACAGCAGCCAGGCCGAGGGGACCAGCGGCGAGCGGCTCAGGCGCACGGTGATCGTGTCGGCGTCGACCGTCTCGATCCGGTCCAGCAGGTCGGCCCAGCGGGCGTTGTAGCCGGGAGATCGCGGCTGGGCCCGGTCGGACAGGGCGCGGACCACGTCGATGGCCCCCACCCGTCGCGAGCCGTCGGACCAGACCCGGTCGCGGTTCAGGCGGATGTCGAGCCGGCGGCCCAGGTCGCCCAGCTCGACGCCCTCGGCGAGCTGGCCGGGGCGCTTGCCGCTCATGGCCTCGTCGCTGTCGTCGAGCAGGATCGGCTGGTAGAGCAGCGGCGCGAGCCGGGCGGCGGCCGGCGAGTTGACCCAGGGAGCGACCGGCCGGGGCACGTCCACGACGCCGACCTCCAGGGTCGGCTGCCGGCGGAACGCGGCCTCGAAGGCGGCCGGGGTGGACTCCTGGTCGGGCCAGACCCGCAGCGACTGGATCAGCCCGTCGAGGCCGGCGGCCGTGGCGCCGGCGGCGGCGGCCTTCTCGGCCAGGTCGCGGGCCCGCTGCTGGTAGCGGGCCTTCTGGTCGGCGATCACCGGGCTGTCGGGCGCGACCGTCGCCAGATCGTGCAGCACCTTGCGGCCGTAGGCGTATTCCCCCTGCTGCAGCGCCGTCTCGATCACCGAGCCAAACGACTCGGCGAGCTTCTCGGGCAGCCCGGGGTAGTCGGGGCGGCGGGCGTAGAGCTCCTGCAGCAGGCGGATGCCGCGGGCCCGCTCGTTGCCGGCCAGGGCCCACGAGCCCTCCTCGTAGAGCAGCTTGTCGACCTGCTCGGCCAGGCCCTTCCACTTCGGGGCGCGGGCCTGGACGGCGAGCAGGTACTCGAACGCCTTGGCGAAGTTGCGGCGGACGACCAGCTTCTCGGCCTCGGCCAGGAGCAGGTCCTCCCAGTAGTCGACGGTCCGCAGGCTGATCCGCTTGACCCGGAAGTCGCGCTGGTCGCCCTCGAGGAGGTGGATCACGACCCACTCGAGCTTGTCGTCGTTCTTCTTCGCCTCGTCGCCGGGGGGGGCGTCGGCGGCCAGCTTGGTGTCGGCGGCGCGCGGCGGCGGCAGGGGGCGGGGGCTCACCGGCTCGACGAGGAACACGGTGCCGTCGGTGAGCGTGATCCGGTCGAACGGCTCGGCCCCCAGCAGCTCGGCCGGCAGCTCGGGCGCCGCCGGTTTGGCCGCC
>CAZUZD010000205.1:0-11183 GCA_964624465.1 uncultured Isosphaeraceae bacterium | reverse complement strand
GGCCGGTGACGGTGGCCGTGGCCGCCGGCGTGGTGCCGACGGTGGCCGGGTTGAACTGCAGGTCCAGATACCCGCTGGCGCCGCTCACGCCCGAGGTGTCGACGGTCACCTTGTAAGTCACCCCGGCACGGGCCGCTGGCGCGGCGGCCAGCGCGAGTGCCAGCAGCAGGGTCGAGAGAGGGTTTCGCCGAAGGAACCGCATCGGAATCATCACTCCTGGAGTTTCGATGGTGTCAGGACCCGTTTCAGGGCTTGAGGAAGAACAGCGAGGTATAGCTGACAGCCAGGGTGGACTGCTGCTTGCGGAAGCTGAGCTTCAGGATGATCGACTGGCCGGCGGCGATCGGACCCGTGTTCAGGTACGGAGTTCCGTTCGTGAGCGTACCAGTCGCGTTCGCCAGCGTCACGCCCGCAGTCAGGCCCGAGAGGAGCATGGACAGCCCCGACAGGGCCGTGGAGCCGGTGTTCTTGAGGGTGATCGTCCCCTCGTACAGCCCGGTGGAGCGATTGAGGAGCAGCCCCGATCGCACGGAGGTGATCTGGGTGGTGACGTTGACGGAGGCCTGGACGTTGGCCGGGTCGCTGGTGGCGGTGCCGGAGGCGTTGGTGAAGACGGCGCGGTACTGCTGCGGGGTCATGCCGGTCGAGACCACGACGCCCAGGCTGGTCGCGGTTGCCCCGGCAACGTCCGTCCAGCCGGAGCCGACGTTGACCTGCCACTGCACCGAGGGGGTCGGCGTGCCGGTGGCGGCGGCGGTGAGCGTGGTGGTCGTCCCCGGCGGGTACGTGCCCCCGACCGGCTGGCCGGTCACCACCGGAGGCAGGGGCGTCGTCAGCAGGGCCGCGCTGGACGTCGCCGTGCCCGCGGCGTTGGTGAACACCGCTCGGTACTGCTTGCCCTGGTCCTCGGCCGCGGCCGTCAGGCTGTAGGTGGTCGAGGTGGCGCCGGCGATGTCGGACCAGCCCGCGCCGCCGTCGACCTGCCACTGCACGGTCGGAGTCGGGCTGCCGCTGGCCGCGGCGGTGAACGTCGCGGTGGCACCGACGCTCACGGCCTGGTTTGACGGCTGCGTGGTGATGACGGGTGCCACGGCGGCGGGCGCCGAGAGGGTGACGCTGGTCGCGGTGTAGCCCACCGTCAGCGGCACGCTGTTGAAGCTGATCGTGGCGCCGTCGGCCAGCCCGTTGAACGTGCCGGTCACCCCGTCGGGGGCCGAGACGATGGTGAACACGTCGCCGGAGCCGGGGGTGTAGGATCCGCCCAGCTCCAGATCCAGGCCCGTGAGGGTCACCCCCGCGCCGGAGACCTGGAACTGGGTGGAGCCGGTGTCGACGGTCGCCCCGTCGATGACGATGTTCAGCGACGAGACGGACGAGAGTCCCAGGGTGTTGCCCGACGTCAGCGACAGGTCCGAGTCGGACGCGGTCGGCGTCAGGCCGGCGGAGCTGCTGGCCGTCGCCAGGTTCAGGTTGGATCCGCTGGGGACAGTCATGGGGGCGCTGACGGTGATGGGCCCGGTACTGCTGTCGCCCAGCTGGATCGTGCCGGCCGAGATCCGGCCCAGCTCGGTGTCGGAGATGGCGATCGGCCCGCCGCGCGGGTTGGAACTGGCGCCCAGGTCGAAGCCCACGCCGCTGGTCCGTGGCACCACGGTCACGCGGCTGCTGGCGTTGGCCTGCAGAGCGTTTGCCGTGCCGAGGTTGAGGCTGTCGGTCGTGAGGGTGATGTTGCCGCCGTTGGTGGCCGTGCTCACGTAGCCGCTGTTCACGGCGATGCCCAGATCCGGGGCCGCGCCGGCGTAGCCGCCTTCGGTGCCGCGGATCACCACGTCGCCGCCGCTGGGGCCCGAGGAGATGGCCATGGTGTTGGAGTTGATGTAGACCCCGTGATTCGTTCCCGAACCCGTGCCACCGAGGTCGCCGCCGATCCCGGTCACCGTCACGGTGCCGCTCCCGCCGGCCGTGATGGACGTGGTGGCGCTGCTCGAACCGAGGTTCACGCCGTGGTTGCCGGTCCCGCCGGCGCCGCCGCCAGTGCCGAGGACCACGACATTGCCGCCGCCGGAGGAGATGGTGGTGACGTTCTGGATCGTCACGCCGGTGTTCGAGCCGGTGTTCGTGCTGCTGGGATTGCCGCCCGTCCCGGTCAAGGTCACGGCGCCCGTGCCGCCCGAGGTGACCAGCCCGGTGCCACCCGCGGCGCCCAGCGAGAGCCCCGTGTTGCTATTGCTCGATCCGCTGCCACCGCCCGTGCCGGTCACGGTCACCGTGCCGTCACCGGTACCGCACGTGATCGTGAAGTTGCCGCTGCCGACGACGCCGGAGTTGGTGTTGCCCTTGGCTGCAGTCCCGCCCTGACCGATGACCCGGACCGAGCCGCCGGCGCCCGAGGTGATGGTCGCGGTGTTGGTCAGGTAGAGGCCGTGGTTTCTGGCACTGCTCTGGCTGCCGCCTCCCGTCCCGTTCACGGTCACCAGGCCGGTGCCTCCCGAGGTGAGCAGGACCCCCGAGCCACTCAGAGACAGCCCGTAATTGGTCACCCCCGTGGTCGCGGTGCCACCCTGACCCGTCACGGTCACGGTGCCGTTGCCCCCCGAAGTAATCACACCGACCGAGGCCGCGTTGCTCCCCCCGAGGGAAACGCCAGAGTTGCTCGCACTGGCCCCGGTGCCACCGCCCGTGCCGGTGACGCTCACGGCGCCGCCGCCAGCCCCGGACGTAATCGTCGAGTTGTAGACCACCGAGCTGATCGTGGCAGTGCCCGTCACCACCACGCCAATGTTGTTGCTGGCGCCCGCTCCGGGGGCACCCACGCCCACCACGGTCACGCTGCCAACGCCGCCCGCCGAGATCAACGAGCCGCTGGACTGGTTGACCCCGTAACCGGCGGCGGTGGACCCCGAGTTCATCGTGCCGCCGCCCGTACCCCGGACCTCCACATCTCCGCCGCCCGAGCTGATCGACGAGCGACCGCTCGAGCTGCTGCTGAGGGAGACCCCGTGGTTGCCGGTCGAGTTCGAGGCGGTGCGGGAGTTGCCCGTGCCGGTCACCTTCACCGTTCCGGCACCGCCGGAGGTGATGGTGGCGCCGGCGGCCAGGTTCACTCCGATGGCCGCCCCCCCGCCCGTCGTCGGACCGCCGCCGCCCACCCCGATCACCGTCACGCTGCCGGTGCCACCGGACGTGATCGTGTCCGTCGCACCCGTCAGGGACACGCCAGAGTTCGCAGTCGATGGCGAATCCCCACCCGTGCCGGTGACGGCCACATCGCCGTTTCCACCTGATGCGATCAGCCCACCTGCGCTGATCTGAACCCCGGAATTGCTGTCGCTATCCTCGGTGCTGCCGCCCCCCGTCCCGATGACCGTCACACTCCCACCGTTCGAGGTGATCTTCGAGAAGTTGGGCGCGGTGCCGGTGCCGACATTGACCCCGATGTTCTGAGCCTCGGTGCCCGCCCCGCCGGCCCCGGTGACCAGGACCGTGCCGCTGCCGCCGGCGCTGACGATCGAACCGGAAACGAGATTGACACCGACTCCATTCCCGACGCCCGTGCCCGAGACCGTGACGTCACCTCCGCCCGACGTGATCGTCGTGAAGTTGGTCGTCGAGGTTCCGGTGAGGTTCACCCCGGAATTGAGCGACCCGGTCCCCGCACCGCCGCCGCCGGTGACCGAGACCGTGCCGCTGCCACCGGAGGTCACGACCGCACCGTTGTTGAGAGACAGTCCGTAGCCGTAGCCTGCACTGCCGCTGCCGCCGCCAGTGCCGCTCACGGTGACCGGACCGGTGCCCCCCGAGCTGATCCTGGCGGGCCAGCTGTTCAGGTAGAGGCCGTAATTGGCGGTGCCGGAGCCCCCGGTGCCGCCCTGGGCCGTCACCGACACGGCGCCGTTGCCGCCCGAGGTGATCACCCCGCCAGTCGCCGAGCTCTGGGTACCGAGGTAGACACCGTAATTTGAGGCGGACGTGCCCGTGCCACCGCCGGTCCCCGTGACGCTGACGTTGCCGCCGCCGGTCCCGGACGTGATCGTCGAGGTGTATTCCACCGAGCTGACCGTGCTGGTGCCCGTCACCAGCACGCCATAGTTGCCACCGGCTTCCGCCGCGGCGCCCGTGCCCACCACCGTCACCGTGCCGCTGCCACCCGCCGAGATCAGCGAGCCGAACTTCAGAACGACCCCGGAGCCGGCGTTCACGGTCCCGGTGCTCAGCGTGCCGCCGCCCGTGCCGCTGACCTCCACGTCCCCGCCACCCGAGGTGATGGCAGAAATCCCGCTCGCGCTGCTCGTGACCATGACCCCGTGGTTGTCGGTCGACGTCGAGGCGGTGCGGGTGTTGCCGGTGCCGGTCACCTTCACCTTCCCCGTACCGCCGGAGGCGATGGTGGCGCCGTTGGTCATGTAAACCCCGACCGCAAACCCCGAGCTCGAGGTCGGACCGCCGCCTCCGAACCCGGTGACCGTCACGGTCCCACTGCCGCCGGACCTGATGGAGTTGGTGGTGCCACTCAGACCGACCCCGTAGTTCGAGCTCCCCGTCGAATCGCCCCCGGTGCCGGTGACGTCGACGTTGCCATTGCCCCCCGAGGTGATCACGCCGCCGAAGTTGCTGTTGACGCCGTAGTTGCTGGTGCTGGAGCCACTGCCACCACCGGTCCCGACGATCGTGACGCTGCCGCCACCCGAGGTGATCGTCGAGAAGTTGGGCGACGTGCCGCCTGTGACATTGACGCCGTAGTTCTGGGACCCCGAGCCAGCGCCGCCGGTCCCGGTGACCGTCACCGTCCCGGTGCCGCCGGCCGTCACGATCGCCCCGTTCTGCACGTACACCCCGAACCCGTTCGCCGCGGTGCCGATGCCGCCGCCCGTGCCCGTGATCGCGATGTTGCCGCCGCCGGTGGTGATGCTCGAGAAGTTGGGTGTGGTTCCATCGGCGACCCACACCCCGAAGTTGTCGGCCGTGGTCCCGTTCAACGGTCCCCAGCCGGCCACCACGTTGTTCCCGCTGGTCCCGCCCTTGATCTGGCCACCCGCGCCTGGACCTGGACGCCGTAGGGCGCCGCGTTGCTGCCCTCGCCGCCCCGGCCTCGCAGGTCGAGCAGGCCCGTGCCGGTGACCTGGACGGTCGCGTTGTTGACGTCCACGCCCGCTGCGCCGAAGGTCGAGCCCGCGGCGGCCGTGTTGCCCACGTTGGCCTTGAGCGTCAGGTTGCCGTTGAGGGTCGAGAGGCTGGAGCCCGACGCGAAGGCGATGTTGCGCGTGGTCGTCACGTTGAGCGCGTTCGTGCCGTTGAACGAGCTGGTCCCGTTGAAGGTCACCGCAGCCGGCATGTCGCCCGCCGTGCTGCCGCCGTTGAGCGTGATGTTGAAGGCGTCCGAGTACGCGTTGGTGCCGCTGGTGTTGAACGTCACGCCCGCGCCGTTGGCGGTGTCGGTGATGTTGATCGTGTTGTAGGTCGACAGGCCGGTCGAGCTGACCGTGAGCGTGGCCGTCGACGCCGACGTCCCGGTCGCCGAGCCGCTCCAGGTGTTGGTGGCCCCGCCGCTGAGCACAAGCCGGTACGACGTTCCCGACGACGTGATGGCGACCTGCTGCGAGGCCACGTTCAGCGCGATGTTGAGTGTGGTGCCTGACGCCGAGACGGTGGCCAGCAACTGGCGGTCCTCGAGCCCCTCGAAGAACTCCGACCGGCTCAGGGCCAGGCGACGGCGCCGGTCCCGAGCGAGTGAGCGCGGCCGGGCCGAGAAGTACTGGCGAAGATTGCTGACGAGCGACATCGGTCGTGATCCTGTTCCGGATGCGAGTCTGGCGGTGTCCAGCGAACCCGGGCCCGACACCCCGCAGGGCGCCCGGCCGGGCCAGGTCTCTCGGCAACCCCCGCCGGGAGCGATCCCGGGGGGAATTTTTCGATGGCTGGGTGGGCGATCGGACGGCGATCACCCGGCGAACGTGGAGCGTGCGACGATCCACTACCCCCTCCATTGCGATCCGATCCCGGCAGGGGAACCCCGCCCCCGCGAATGTCGCCGGAATCCCTTGAAGGTGTCGTGGCAAGCGCAATTGTGACATCAAGTTAAGATTCCTGGCCACGGACGGGGCTCGCGCCCCGTCCGAGCCGCCTGGCGGGACCGATCACCCGGCCGTGGGGCGGATCGAGCCCGGGACACTCCGCTCCCGCGCGGGTGGTTCGCCGCCCGTCGTGAGCCCGGGTCGGGGCCGGTCCGGGTCCGGTCGCGGGGCGATCCCCTGGGGTGTTCCTGGTAAGATCGTGGTGGCTCCATGAGGGCATTCCGGAAAGTAGGAACGCTCCGGATGGTCGCAGCACCCGGATCGGATCAGGTCGGCTCTCACATGGAACAGGATCATGGGGGGTCCGTCTCGGAGTGGATCGTCTCCCTGAAACGGGGGGACCACGACGCTGCGCGACGCCTGTGGGAGCGGTACTTCGAGCAGCTGGTGCGACTAGCCCGCGGCAAGCTGCGCGGGGCGTCGCCGGTGGTGCGCGACGGTGAGGATGTGGCCCTGAGCGCCTTCGACAGCTTCTGTCGCGCGCTCAACGCGGGCCGGTATCCGGACCTCGACGATCGCGACGACCTCTGGAAGCTGCTGTTCGTCATCACCGTCCGGAAGAGCGGGCAGGTGCACCGGCAGGAGTCGGCCGCGAGGCGCGACGCGGCGCGGACGGTCAGCCTCGACCACCTCTCCCCCCTGGACCTCGCCCACGAGCTGGAACGACACGCCGGCCAGGAGCCGACCCCCGAGCAGGCGGCCCTGGTGGCCGACGAGTGCCGGAGCCTGCTGGAGGAGCTCGACCGCCACGACCCCGGGCAGTCGCTCCGGATGGTCGCGCTCAGGAAGCTCGAGGGTTACACCAACCGCGAGATCGGCGAGCAGCTGGCCTGCACGGAGCGGACGATCAAGAACCGGCTGAGGTGGATCCGCGGGATCTGGGGGATGAGCACCCGATGACCGGAGCGGGCGGAGGCGCCGATCCCGACTGGCTGCCGCTGGAGGTGCAGGCCGCGGTCGTCCGGGCCTGCGAGCGCCTGGAGGCCGAGTGGCGTCCCGGGACGCCGCCGGACCTCGCGCGCTACCTGGATGGCATCGAGCCGCAGCATCACTCCCGGGTGCGTGCCGAGCTGCTGGCCGTGCTCCGCGAGCTGGAGGCGGCGGTCGCATCCCGGGAGCCGCCGGTGGCGCCAGGGTCCGGGGCCCGGTTCCAGCGGGTCTCGCCGCTGAACCAGGGCGGGATGGGCGTCGTCTCGCGGGCGCTTGACACCGAGCTCGATCGCGCGGTCGCGCTCAAGGAGATTCGCGAGGGCGCCGCCGACGACCCCGAGTACCGCGCCCGGTTCCTGGCCGAGGCCGAGATCACCAGCAAGCTGGAGCACCCGGGCATCATCCCGGTCTACGGCGCCGGGCGGTACGACGACGGCCGCCCGTACTACGCCATGCGGCTGATCCAGGGGGATCGGACCGGGAGCCTCCAGCAGGCGATCGATGCGTTCCACGCGACCGGGTTTGCGGACGCCACGGCCGCCCGCGCCGAGCTGCGGGCGCTGCTCGGGCGCTTCCTCGACGTCTGCGACACGGTCGAGTACGCCCACAGCCGGGGCGTGATCCATCGCGATCTCAAGCCGGCCAACATCCTGCTCGGCGCCTACGGCGAGACCCTGGTCGTGGACTGGGGCCTGGCGAAGCTGATGGGGGCCGCCGAGCCCGAGCCCCGGGCAGCCGGTGATGTCCGGCTCTCCGGGAGCGGGGCCAGCCCGACCCTGCGGGGCGGCCGCATCGGCACGCCCGGATTCGCGGCCCCCGAGCAGATGATCGGCGACCTCGGCCAGGCCGGCCCGCGCAGCGACGTCTACGGCCTGGGCGCGATCCTCTACTGCCTGCAGACGGGCCGGCCGTCCGTCTCCCGCTCGGGAACCGACCTCGACACCTGCATCCAGCGGATCCGCGGCGGGGCGTTCCCCCGCCCGCGCGCAATCCGGCCCGACGTCCCCCGGCCCCTGGAGGCGATCTGCCTGAAGGCGATGCAGGCCCGCCCGGAGGATCGCTATCCCTCGGCGCTGGCCGTCAAGCAGGAGCTGGAGCGATTCCTGGCCTACGAGCCGGTGCACGCCCACCAGGAGCCCTGGTCCGCCCGGATCCGCCGCTGGGCGACCCGGCATCGCCGCCCGGTCGTCGCCGCCGCCGTCACGCTGACCCTGGCCACCGCCGTCGGCCTCGCGGCGGTCTGGAGCCTCCAGGCCCGCGCCCGGGCGACCCTGGAATCCCGGAACGCGGCCCTGAACCGGGCGCTCGCGCAGGCGGAAGCCCAGCGGACCCGCGCGGAGTCGCAGGAGGCGCTCGCCATCGACGCCATCGACCGGTTCCGCCGGACCATCCTCGAGGAGGAGCAGCTCCGCGACGCCCCCTCGCTGGCGGGACTGCGGGCCCGGTTGCTCCAGCAACCGCTCCAGTACTTCCGCACCCTGCGGGAGCGGCTGCTCGCCGGGTCCGCGTCCAGCCCCCGATCCCTGCAAGACCTGGTCCAGAATGGCCTGAAGCTGGCGGTCCTCACCGAGGAGATCGGCGAGCACCAGAACGCGATCGTGCTCTATCGGGACGCCCTCGCGATGCTGGCCCAGCCCCCGGGATCGAGCCCCGACCCGCGGGTCTCCAGCGAGCTGGCCGAGGTCCATCACGGGCTGAGCCGGTCCCTGCGGAAGCTCGGCCAGACCGACGAGGCCCTGGCCGAGGCCCGCGAGGACCTGCGGCTCCGCGAGTCGCTGGCCCGGTCCGGACCCGGCGATCCCCTCGCGCAGGCCCGGCTGGCTGACTCGTACGAGGCGCTCTGCCTGCTCACGAAGGAGCTCGGCGATCTGGAGCAGGCGAACCGCCTGGCGACCCAGGCGGTGGCCCTCCGCGAGCAGCCCCCGTTGCGGTCGGCCGACGATCCCGACTCCCGCTCGGGTCGGATCGGGAGCCACGCGACGTTGAGCCTCATCCTCAGGGAGCAGCGGCAGCTGGACGCGGCCCTGGTCGAGGCGCGCGCCGCGATCGAGGCCTCGGACCGGTTGCTCGCGGACGAGCCCGCGGTCGGCAAGTTCCGGAGCCAGTCGGGAATCCTGCACGACCTCGTGGGCCTGATCCTCCGGGACCAGGGTCGACCCGACGAGGCGATCGCGGAGTTCGAGCGGGCCTGCGCCATCCAGGAGCGGGTCGTCGCGGCCGAGCCGATCATCACCGAGTACCTCTATCGCCTGGGGACCAGCCAGCAGCATCTGGGGCTGATCTCCCATGACCAGGGCCGATTCGAGGCGGCGATCTCCGAGGTGCGCCGCTCCCACGCGACCCTCGAATCCGTGGTCCGGGCGCACCCCGGCGTCACCAACTTCGAGCGGGACCTGGCCGAATCGAGCTTCCTGCTCAGCAGCCTGCTCTTCGAGTCGGGGCAGACGGCCGAGGCCCGGCAGTTCGCCGAGCAGTCCGTGACCGGCTGGGCGAAGCTGCTCGACGCCCGGCCCGCGGATCGCGAACGGCGGAGCAGCCTGGCCCTGCGCCGCCTCAACCTGGCCCGGCTGAGCCGCGAGACCCGCGACCTCCCCGGCGCGATCGTCCAGGCACGCGCCGCCCGCGAGCTCCTCGAAGCCCTGGCCCAGGACGATCCGGACGCGCCCGAGTACCGCGACCAGCTCCTGGACAACCTGAACTTCCTGACCAGCCTGCACAGCCAGCTGCGGCAGATGGGCGAGGCGATCGCGAGCCTGCGAGCCGCGATCGCCCTCCAGCAGGCCCTCGCCGCCGCCCGGCCCGCCGACCCCCGCCTCCGGACCGACCTGGCCTCGAACCTGGACCGTCTCGGCATGTGGCTGAACCAGAAGGGCGCCGTCGTCGAGGCCCAGGAGCGGTTCGTGGCGGCCCTGGCCCTCGGCCGCGAGCTGGCTGCCGAGACCCCCGACTCGCTGGCGAACGCCCGGTTCCTGGCCGGCGTGTCGAGCCGGCTCACGGGGAACCTGGTGAAGCAGAAGCGCCTGGAGCCGGCCCGCGAGCACCTCGAGGAGGCCGTCCGCTGGGCCCGCCAGGTCGTCGCCGCCCCGGAAGCCACCCCGGAGGATCGCCGGTTCCTCATCGGCCTGCTCACCGACCTGAAGACCGTGAATCGCTGGCTGGGGGACGACGCCGCCGTGGCCCGGGTCGAGGTGCAGCTGGCGGAGCTGACCACCTCGGACGGTCCGTCGGGCTCCGGGGCCCAGGTTCCTCCGCCGGCCGATTCGTCCTCACCCAGAGAACCCTGACAGTGCCGGGGCCGGCCCGCGAGGGCCGTTGCCAGGAGGCGCGGCTCCGGCCAGAGGCCGACGCCGGGGGCGGGTCAGGGCCAGTGGAGCCCGGACGGGACCCGCGGCCCGCCCGCCTCGGTGCGCCCCGGGGCCCAGAACTCGCGGATGGCCCGCTTCACGACCTGCGGCTCACGTCCCAGGACCGCGTCGATCCGGCCGGCGTCGTTCGGCGGACGGCTCACGCCGCCGATCCGGTCGCTCGCGGGCTGGGGGCGGAAGCACGACGGGACCAGCGAGCGGGAAGGTGCCCATCACGGCGCGGTCGGCGGCCGCGGCGTCACACACTTGATCCAGATTTGTCCCTGTGGGCAAACTGGCATGTGTGGCGCACGCGCAAGGGGTCGACGGCCCGGGGCCCGAGGGCGTCGGGCCGCAGCGGCGGGGGCAGGCCATGGCGACGACGCGACGGCGGGCGGCCACGACGGCCGCGGGCGGGCGGTGTCCATGAGCGTCCGACGCCCGGGGTGGTCCCGCTGGCGGTCGGGCTCGGAGCCCGGGCCGACCTGGACCTCGTGGTCCGCCAGCGGCGGCCCGGAGGGCTCCGGTCCGATCGACTCGGCCGAGGACGACGCCGCGTTCTTCGCGGCCCTGCGCGCGGGCCTGGGCGGCGGCGACCCGCCGTCCCCGCCGGCGCCCCACTCGACGGCCGACACGCCCGGCCCCTGGCCCGACCTGGGGGCCTACCGGGTGCTGGGCCGGATCGGCCGCGGCGGCTTCGGCCAGGTGCTGAGGGCCTACGATCCCGTGCTGGGCCGCGAGGTCGCGCTCAAGGTGCCCCGGCCCGACTCGCTGCCGACCCCGGAGCTCCGCGAGCGGTTCCGGCACGAGGCGCAGACGGCGGCCAAGCTCGACCACC
>CAZUZD010000204.1:0-11434 GCA_964624465.1 uncultured Isosphaeraceae bacterium | reverse complement strand
TCACCGTCAACACGATCGACGAACACCTCGACATGCTGATGGTCTGCCACCACCTCTCGCGGGACATCCCCGAGGACGTGGCGTTCGCCGAGAGCCGCATCCGCGCCGAGACCATCGGCGCCGAGGACGTGTTCCACGACCGCGGCATCATCAGCATGACCAGCAGCGACTCGCAGGCGATGGGCCGCATCGGCGAGGCGATCGTGCGGACCTGGCAGACCGCGCACAAGATGAAGGTCCAGTTCGGGGCCCTCGCCGGCGACTCGGCCCGCAACGACAACGAGCGCGTCAAGCGCTACGTCGCCAAGTACACGATCAACCCGGCGATCACCCACGGCATCGGGCACCATGTCGGCTCGATCGAGCCCGGCAAGCTCGCCGACCTGGTGATCTACGACCCGGCGTACTTCGGCGTGAAGCCGTTCCTGGTCCTCAAGGGCGGCCTGCTCGTGGCCGCCCAGATGGGCGACCCGAACGCCAGCATCGCCACCCCGCAGCCGGTCTACATGCGGCCGCAGTTCGCCAGCCTGGGCCGGGCGCTCTCGAAGTCGTGCCTGAACTTCGTCTCGCAGGCCTCGCTCGACGCCGGCATCGGCGAGGCCTACGGCCTGCACCGCGAGCTGGTCGCGGTCAAGGGCTGCCGCACCATCGGCAAGAAGGACATGCGGCGCAACGAGGCCACGCCCGAGATCCACGTCGATCCCGACACCTACGAGGTCCGGGTCGATGGCGAGAAGGTCGGCAGCGAGCCGCTGGCGACCCTCCCGATGACCCAGCGGTACTTCCTGTTCTGAACCCCGACGCCGGATCGCCCTTTCCCATGAACCTCGGTCTGCTGCAGCTCGCCGACTCGGCCCTCCCGATCAGCGGTTACACGCACTCGTGGGGGCTCGAGGCGGCGATCGCCCAGCGGTCGGTCCACGACCCGGAGACCCTGGAGCGCTGGACGCTTCACTGGCTCCGGTCGTCGTTCGGGCCGCTGGAGGGGGTCCTGGCCGCCTCGGCCTGCCGGGCGGCCCACGCCGGCCGGTTCGCCGAGCTGGTGGAACTCGACGAGCTGGCAGAGGTCTCGATCGTCCCCCCCTCGACCCGACGCGCCAGCCGCGAGATGGGCGAGCAGCTCATGGCCCTGGGCGCGACCTGGGCCTGGTCGGCCGAGCCCCTGGGGACCGTGGTTCGCTCACTCCCGCCAGGGTCCGGTGGCCTGCACCACCCGGTCGCCTTCGGCGTGCTGGGGGCGATCGCCGGCGCCGGGCCCGAGGCCACGCTGACGGCCTTGCTGCACCAGGCGGCCCTCGGCATGATCGGGGCCGGGGTGCGGGCGATCCCCGTGGGCCACACCCACGGCCAGCAGGTGCTGGCTTACCTCCACACCGAGATCCAGGACCTGGCCAGGACGCTCGCGGAGCGGGGGCCGGAATCGGCCGGCGCCGGATGTCCCTTCTACGAGATCCTCTGCGATGAACAGACTCGACTCTATGCCCGCATGTACCGATCCTGACGCCCTGGCGCCGGCCGGCCGACCCCTGCGTTCGCCGCGCCGGCGGTTCCAGGCGGGCGTCCGGTTCCACAAGGACACCGGCGGCGACCACATGGGCCGGCCCGGCCCGGCCCGCTACGCGGGACCGTCGCGCCAGGTGTTCACCCTCGGCATCGCCGGCCCGGTCGGCTCGGGCAAGACCGCGCTGGTCGAGGCGCTCTGCCGGGAGCTCTGGCCCGAGGTCAACCTGGCCGTCATCACCAACGACATCTACACCCACGAGGACGCCGAGTTCCTCTCACGCCGCGACGTCCTGCCGCTGGAGCGGATCACCGGCGTGCAGACCGGCGGCTGCCCGCACACCGCGATCCGCGACGACGCCAGCGCCAACCTCAGCGCGGTGGCCAACTTCCAGCGGCAGTTCCCCAAGCTGGAGCTGGTGCTGATCGAGTCCGGCGGCGACAACCTGACGGCCGTCTTCTCGCGCGAGCTGGCCGACCGGTTCATCTTCGTCATCGACGTGGCCGAAGGGGACAAGATCCCCCGCAAGGGCGGCCCCGGCATCTGCAACAGCGACCTGCTGGTGATCAACAAGATCGACCTGGCCCCCCACGTCGGGGCCGACCTGGAGGTCATGCGGCGCGACAGCCTCAAGATGCGGGGCGAGCGGCCGTTCCTGATGGTCAGCCTCCGGCAGAACGAGGGCCTCGACGCGGTCGTCGCCTGGGTCCGCGATCAGATCCCGTCCCTGGCGAAGGCCACCTGATGCCCGCAGCCGCCGCGCCCCGTCCCGGCAGTGCCCACCCCCGGCCGCCCCTGACCCGGATCGTCCGCGACGAGCTGGTCACGCCCCCCGAGTTCCGCGACCGCCGCCCCGTCGGGCACGAGGCGGCGCGGGTCGGCGGGACGCGCCTCGAGCTCGTCGGCGGCCCCGGCGCCACCCGGCTGGGGGCCTGCTACCAGCAGATCCCGGTCCGCCTCATGCCGCCGTTCGAGCTCGACGGCGAGACGGCCGCGCTGCTGTACCTGATCAACCTGACCGCCGGCCTGCTCGACGGCGACGGCCACCTGTTGCAGGTCACGGCCCGCGCCGGCACGCACGCGGTCGTCACCGGCCAGTCGGCCACCCGCGTCCATCCCGCCCTCGAGAGCTACGCCACCCAGCAGTGGGACGTCACGGTCGAGGAGGACGCCTGCCTGGTCGTCCTGCCCGGCCCGACGATCCCGTACCAGGGGTGTCGCTACTTCCAGCGCGGCCGGGTGGAGCTGGCCCCCACGGCGCGGCTCATCTGGGGCGACCTCTGGATGGCCGGCCGCTACGCGCGGGGCGATCTGTCCGAGCGGTTTGCGTTCGACCGGATCGTCCAGGACTTCGAGGCCCGGCGCTCCGGCCGGCTGCTCTACCGCGACCGGTTCTGCTGGGACGGCCCCTGGGACGACGATCAGGTGCGGTGGCACTTCGGCGGGGAGCTCGCCTCGGGCAGCCTCCTGCTGATCGGCCCGGCCCCCGGCGAGCTGCCCCCGCCGCCGCCGGGCGTCCGCCGCGCCCGGCTCGAGCTCGAAGGCGGCAACACCTGCCTGCGCTGGTGCGGGCCGCCCGGGGCCGTCACCGCCGACCTGGTGCACACCGCCCTGACCGTCGCCGCCGCCTGGACCGACGGCCCGGGCTCGCCCCCCTGGCTGCTCGACTCCAGCTCGCTGACGCCCAACCACTGGTTCTCGATGCCACGCTGAGGGCCCACGGACGCCGCGGGGCCCTCGGCGTCAGAATGACCCGAACAGCGAGCCGAGCACCAGGACGGCGACGAACGAGAGGATCACGCTCACCACGACGGTCATCACCATGTCGAGATAGCTCTCGCGATGGGACAGGCCGCTGACCTGGAGCACGGTCAGCACCGTGCCGTTGTGCGGCAGCGCGTCGAGCGTGCCGGCACTGATGGTGCTGATCCGGTGCAGCAGCGCGGGGTCGATGCCGTTCTCGGCGGCCATCCGCAGGTAGGTGTCGCCCAGGGCATCCAGGGCGATCGTCATCCCGCCCGACGCCGAGCCGGTGAGGCCGGCCAGCACGTTCATCGTGACGGTCAGCGAGACCAGCGGGCCGCCCTGGATCGAGAGCAGCGCGTCCCGGACCGCCGTGAACGCCGGCAGCGCCGCCACCACGGCCCCGAAGCCGACCAGGCTCCCGATCGTCATGATCGGCAGCACCGACGAGTTGGCGCCGGCGTCCATGCTCTGGCGGAGCGACGGCAGGCGTCGGAAGTTGATCAGGATGACCGCCAGGGCCCCTCCGGCCAGGGCCACCGCGACCGACCACCGGCCGGCCACCGCGGCGAGCGTGGTGCTGCCCCACACCTCCTGCGCCAGGAACTCGAAGTCGAGGCGCGGCAGGATGACCAGCGACATCAGGAAGTTCAGGACGATCACCACCGCCAGCGGCAACACGGCCAGCGCGAAAGCCGGCTCGGTGTCGCAGCGCCCGCCGCGCTGGATCTCGGCCGGGTCGAATTCGCCGACGGCCGTGGCGTGCTCGCGGATCATCTCATCGACGATGGGCACCCCGCCCGGGTCGGTGCCGTAGCCCTCGCCGGCCCGCCGCGCGGCGGCCTCGGCCCGCCAGAGCCACCACATCCCGAAGGCCAGCGTGACGAGCGACGCGATCAGGCCCAGCCCCGGGGCGGCGAAGGTGGTGGTGCCGAAGTACGCCATCGGGATGGCGTTGTTGACCGAGGGCGAGCCCGGCATCGCCGACATGGTGAACGTGAAGGCGCCCAGGCAGATCGTCGCCGGCATCAGGCGCCTGGGGATGTCCGCGGCGCGGAACATCTGCTGGGCCATCGGCACCAGCACGAAGAACGCCACGAAGACGCTCACGCCGCCGTAGGTCACCACCGCCGAGGCGAGCACGACCGACAGCATCGCGTGGCGCGTGCCCAGCCGCTCGGTCAGGTAGCGCGCGATCGAGGTGATCGACCCGCTATCCTCCATCAGCTTGCCGAAGAGCCCGCCCAGCAAGAACATCGGGAACCAGGTCGCGATGAATCGCGCCGCACCGCCCATGAAGGTCTGGGACCAGTGGGCCAGCACCGGCTCGCCGGACATCCCGGCCGCCAGCAGCGCGGCCGCCGGGGCCACGAGCAAGGTGCTCCAGCCCCGATAGGCCAGGCCCATCAGGAGGATCAGGCCGAGCAAGATGCCGAGCAGTCCCATGGACGTTCCTCGCTTCAAGGTGCGGCGTCGACGCCCCCCGGGTCTCGGCCCCGGCGGTCGGGCTCAGAACTTGATCAGGGCGCTGATGCCGCCCGTCAGCTGGCTGAAGTTGCCGCCGGGGTTGCCACCGCCCCCGAAGGTCGCCGCGTCGGCGAAGTCGCCGCGGATCTCGGGGCGGAGCTCCAGGTACGAGATCGGGTGCCAGTTCAGGCCGATCGTGGTTTCTGCGTAGTTGGCGGCGAACCCGGTGCGGGTCCCGTGCGTGTCCTGGAACCACTCGCCGCGGAGGTTCAGATCGACCGTCGGCGACAGGTGGAACATCCCCTGGGTGTAGACGCCGTAGGCGCCGCTGGTGCCGACCGGAGTGTTGGAATCCCAGGCCATGTTGCACTGCACCACCTGGGTGAACCGCTCGCTCCAGTTCTGCTGCACCCGCAGCTCGACCATCGAGTCGAACGTGCCGTTGAGGCCCGGGGCCGAGAACAGGGCGTCGGGGCCGAGATAGACCGAGGCCGTCAGCCGGGTCTTCCGCTCGTCGGTGAGCCAGTAGTTCAGCTGTCCGATGTAGCAGAATGAGTCCTGGCTTCGCTTGGTGAAGAACGTGTTCGCCCCCAGGGTCATGCCGTTCCAGAACTCCAGCCGGTCGGAGACGTGGAGGTTGGTCAGGAAGCCGGTGAAGGCACCGTCCTGGAGATAGAAGAACTGGTAGTCATTGGAGTAGAAGGGCCGGTACGGAGCCAGGAATCCGTTGTAGCCGATGATCGAGTTCATGCGCCCGACCCGCACGTCGAGCCCGCCCTCGGTGAGGACCGGCAGGTGGGCCTCCAGGTACAGGTCGCGGAGGTCCTGGCTGAATCGCTGGTTGGTGATCGTGCTGCCAATACCGCCGAGCGGCTGGCCGGTGGCGGCGTTGGCCCCGGCGTAGTACCGCACGAACACGCCCCAGTCGAACTGGTCGCGCCGCAGCGGCTTCTGGAGCACGAAGCCGAGCTCGTTGAACAGGTACTCGTCGCCGAAGCGCGGCAGGCGCGACTGCACGCTCAGGAGCCCCGGGCCGGTCGACGAGCCCCAGTACCCCTGCTCGGCCCAGCCGAAGACCCGGTATCCGGAATCCCCGAACCAGTCGCGCATCCCCAGGCCATCCATCAGGAGGCCGACCTCGGAGACGGGGGTCGGACCGAGCCGGAACTGGCTGGAGGCCCCGAGCTCATCCTCGCTGATCTCCGCCGGCAGCGACTCGGCCTCCAGCCCGGTCCCCGGGCCGATCGGTCGCGGAGCCGCCGCGGGCGGCGGCGCCAACGGACCCGGCAGCCCCGGGACCGACGCGGGCGGCAGCGGCGGGAGTTCTTGAGCCCCGACCTCGCGGCTCATCGCCAGCAGGGCCATCAGACTCGCCCCACGCAAGCAGGTTCGGATCATCGTCGACCTCGTGAGTGAAGCGGTCCGGGTCCCGGCGGGGTATCAGGAGCCGGTCCTCGAACGACTCTGTCCGACGCGCGGGTTACGATCCTTGTTTCGAACAGTTCGACTGGGTAACTTGAGGGCCGTTGAATTGATCCAGGCAAAATCGGCCATATCTCCGAGTTTACGGGGTGAGTGGCATTCTCATCCCGGTCCGTCGCCCCGCTCCCGGATCGGGCGTGGCCGGGCGGCCGCTCACGTCCCGGTTCTGGCGGCCAGGGTGGCGACGACTCGCACCAGCTCTTCGGGGCTGACCGGCTTGCTCAGGTGCTGCTGGAAGCCGGCCCGCAGGGCTCGCTCCCGGTCCTCGGGGCGGGCGAACGCGGTGACCGCCGCGGCGGGCAGTTGCTGCTCGGTCGCCTGCCGCCGGACCTGCTGCATCAGCTCGTAGCCGTCCCGCCCGGGCATTCCGATGTCGCTGACGAGGGCCTCCGGCCGGAAGCCCGCGATCAGGCCGATCGCCTCCGCCGCCGTCCCGACCGCCCGGACCACCGCCCCGTGGGCCTCGAGGATCCGCGCCATCAGGACCCGGGCGTCGGGCTCGTCGTCGACGACGAGCACCCGCAGGCCCTGAAGCCCGTTGTCCGCGGGCGGGGCCCCGCCCGCCGCCACGGCCCGGTCCTGGGAGGGTCCCCTGGCGCGCGACCCGGGCTGGCGGCCGGCGATCGGCAGCCTCACCACGAACGTCGAGCCCTGGCCCTCGCCGGGGCTGCTGGCGTGGACCGTCCCGCCGTGCAGCTCGACGAGTTGCTTGACGATGGCGAGCCCGAGTCCGAGGCCGCCGTGGCGCCGGGTCAGGGAGCCGTCGGCCTGGCGGAACCGCTCGAAGACGTGGGGCAGGAACTCGGGCGCGATCCCCTGGCCGGAGTCGCTGACCGTGATCTCGACCTGCGAGTCGACCTGCTCCATGCGGACCTCGACCGTGCCGTCGCGGGGCGTGAACTTCACGGCGTTGTTCAGCAGATTCCAGACGACCTGCTGGAGTCGCGTCGGGTCGCCCAGGATCGGGACGGCCCGGGGGTCGAGCTCCTGAGTCAGGCGGATGTCTCGCGCCCGGGCCGCGGGACCGACCGCGGCGCTGGCCGCCGCGATCACCTCGGCCAGCGCGACGGGCCGGGGGTCGAGGGCGAACTGGCCCGAGCCGATGCGGGACAGGTCGAGCAGGTCCTCGACGAGGTGGGCCTGGGCCATGGCGTTGCGGTCGATGACCTCGAGGCCCTCGGTCAGCTCCTCGGCGTCGGGCGGCCCCGAGCGGAGCAGCTTGACCCAGCCGACGATGGCGTTCAGCGGCGTGCGGAGCTCGTGCGAGAGGTTGGCGAGGAACTCGTCCTTCATGCGGTTGGCGTGCTCGGCCTCGGCCAGGGCCGCCTCGGCCGCCACCAGCAGCCGCTCGCGCTCCGCCTCGGCCCGCTTGCGCTCGGTGATGTCGCGCCACGCGATGACGCCGCCGACGATCGAGCCGCCCTCGTCGCGGATCGGGGCGGCGTTGCAGAGGATCGGGACGCACCGGCCGTCCGGTTGCCGGAGCGTCCACTCCTCGTCGGTCACCTGCTCGCCCCCGAGGGTCGCCCGCGTGAGCGGCAGCTCCTCGGGGCTGGCCGCGGTGACGCCGTCGGCGTGGAAGATGCCCCAGCGCTCCGCATGCGTGTCGGCCGGGATGCCGGTGAGCGTATCCGGGGGTCGGGAGGCGAGCTCCTGCCCGAAGCGGCTCACCATGCGGATGGAAACGTCCGGGGCGGCGGCGATGGCGATGCCCTCGGGGATGTGATCCATGAGCGCCTGGAGGATGCGGCGGCCCTCCTCGGCCTCGCGGAAGAGCCGGTCCCGCTCCTCCCGGGCCCGCCGCTCCCCGGCGATGTCCCGAACCTCGATGATCGTGCCGAGGATCGCGCCCTCGCCCCGGATCGGGCTCACCGTGAAGGCGACCGGGTAGAAGTGTCCGTCCCGGTGCACGAACACCTCCTCCCCCTGCACCTGGTTGTTCTCGGGATACGCCCGCTCGATGGGGCACTCCTCGAGCGGGTAGGGCCGGCCGTCGGGCCGGGTGTGGTGGACCACCTCGTGGAGCGGGCGGCCCCGGACCTCGGCGATCGTGTACCCGGTGAGCCGCTCGGCGGCCGGGTTCATGAAGGTGCACTGCTGTTGCTCGTCCATGATGAACAGGGCCAGTGTCGCGTTGTCCGTGATGCTCTGGGTCACCAGGGCCTGCGCCTTGAGTGCCTCCTGGGCGGCCCGCGTCTCCTGGATGTCGGTCGAGTAGCCGAACCACTTGAGGACGCGACCCTGGGCGTCGCGCCGCGAGACCGCCTGGGTGAGGAACCAGCGGTAGTCGTCCTCCCGGCCGCGGATCCGGAACTCGGCCGTGTACCGCTCGCCGCTGGCGAGCGAGGCGTGCCAGCGTGCCAGTGTGCCCGGCAGGTCGTCGGGGTGGACGACGGACTCCCAGGCGGCGCCGAAGAGCTGGTGGACCGGGTTCCCGGTGAACCGGGGCAGCCACGGCCCCGCGAAGTCGATGGCCCCCTCGGGCGTCGCCGTCCAGAGGTGGCCCGGCACGGCCTCGACGACCGATCGGAAGCGGGCCTCGCTCTCGCGCAGGTCATCCTCCATGGCCCGCCGCCCGGTGATGTCCTCGGCCACGTAGCAGAACCGCGGGCGGCCGGGCGTGGCGCCGCCGAGCGGAGCGACCGTGGCGGCGATCCAGCGCCGGCCCGCCGGCGTGTCGAATCCGAACTCGAAGCGGCTCGGGGCGGCGGTCGCCTCCGACCGCCGGCAGTGGTCGAGCCACAGCGCCACGGTCTCCGGCGAATCTCCGAGCTCGGTCGCCCGCCGGCCGCCGGTGCCGCCGGGTCCGACGCCGAAGAGCGTGCAGCCGGCCCGGTTGTCGAAGTGATGGAGCAGGTCACCGTCGGGCTGCGGCTCGACGACCCCCATGAGCACCGGGGCGCTCTCGTAGAACGCCCGGAGCGTCGCCTCGCTGGCCTGGAGGGCCTCGCTCCGCTCGTCGGCGAGGCGCCCCAGGGCCTCGCTGCGGCGGGCAAGCTCCGCGGCCGTCGGCAGGGTCAGGACCAGCGGCATCAGTCGCCAGAGGACGACGGCGGTCGCCACCGAGACGACGCCGGTGACGAGCTTGACGACCCCGTCGAGCCGGTAGAGCGGCTGCCACAGGGCCCAGATGTTGAAGAGATGGGTCGTGCCACAGAGCAGGATGAAGGCGGCGAAGAGGACCAGGATCCAGTTGTAGCGGAGCTCCGGCCGCCGCCGGGCCACGACCACCAGCGCCACCGGGATCGAGAAGTAGGCGAAGGCGATCAGCAGGTCGGCGACGAGGTGGAGCCCGATGACGGCGGCGTCGAAGTTCATGCACTGGCGGCGCGGCGTGAAGACCTCGAAGAGCCCTCCGAGGAAATCGCCGGTGCCGGGAGACTGACCGTGGGTGTGGCCGCCCAGGGATTCGCGCATGCGAGGGGCTCTCGCCAGGTGAGGGGACGTGGCCGGTGCGGGGCTCGGCATGGCGCGACGGGGACGGCTCCGCGGACCGGTCGGGGGCCGCCATCCGGGTCCGGTGGGCCTTGCCGCCCGCCCAGACCCGCTGCCGACCGCCGCGGGGAAATGTCGCTTGATATTCATGCGGCGGATGTTCAGGCAATCATGGCCCGCGCGTCGACAAGTCGCAAGGGTTCGCATCGGGCGGTCGGCCGACCGTCATCCGCGGCCAGGCGGCTGGCGGCCAGTTCGAGGATCGCGTTCGGTCCGGTCAGAGCACGGCCCCCGAGGTGGCACGGCGAGGGAGGACGGTGCAGAGCCTCAGGGCGCGGGGGCGGTCCCGGTCGGTGCCAGGGCCTGGAAGCGTCGGAGCCAGCCGGCGGTGATGGCGTCGCGGAGCGTGCGGGTCTGTTCCAGCTCGGCGACGGTCTTGCCCCAGTAGAAGCTGATCCAGCCATCGACGAGTGGCCGGGAGCGGTCGAGGAACGCCTCGGTGCCCTCAAAGCCGGCGTTCAGGGGGAAGAACTCCTCGACGACGATCGGCTTGCCCACCTCGTAGGCCCGGAGCGCGGCCAGGTCGGCGTCGAGCTGGTCCTTGCGGGGGTAGAAGTGCACGCTGACGAAGTCGAGCGGACCGCCGACCTCGGGGGCGTGGAACAGCGGCCGGTAGGTCGGGAACGGCTGCGACCAGGGGATCTCGCCGACGGTGATCAGGGTGTCGCGATCGACGGCGCGGATGGCCTGCGTCAGGGTGCGGACCCAGTCGCCGGCGATGGCCGCGTCGCTGCGGCCGCGGGCGTCGCGGGTGATCCGCTGGACGAACGACTTGCCGTCGAGTGGCGGGCCCGGCAGCCACTGATCCTTGTCGTTGCCGCCGGTGAGGATCGGCTCGTTCATGAGGTCGTAGCAGAAGACGGCCGCATGCCCCTGACCGACCCCCGCGATCGCCCGCCAGAAGGTGGCCTGGGCCGCCCAGCGCTCCGACTCGCCCAGGGCGTCGTACCAGGCGGGCACGTCGGCCTTGTGGTAGCCGCCCAGGCCGGTCAGATCCAGGTACACGCCCGTCTGCTCGGCCAGCCGCACCAGCCGCGCCAGGCGATCGAGCTGGTCCCGGTCGGGGGTGGTGGCGTCGGTCAGGAACCGCCCGAGCTGGAGGTGGACGCGCACGACGTTGGCGCCCATCGCCTTCATCTCGCCGAAGTCGGCCACGACCGTCTCCCACTCGCGCTCCCAGTAGTCCTCGAGCAGGCGGCCGCGGTCGTCGTGGTCGTAGTTGAAGCCCCAGAGGAGGAAGCGGGCGGCGGACCCGTCGCGGACGAAGTGGGTCCGGTCCTGGCTCACCCGGATGCGTGGCAGCGCGGTCACGGCGGGGTCGGCCGGTGCGGGCGCGCCGGCGCCGCCGGCGGCGATGGCCTGGAGCACGACCTCGGCGACCAGGTCGTGACCGGCCCGGCTCAGGTGCACGCGATCGTTCACGAAGAGCCGGTCGGGCTGGTCGCCGCCCTGGGTCCGGAACGCGGCCGCCGTGTCGGCCAGCCCGGCCTGCCGCGCCCGCGCGGCCCGTCGGCAGGCCTCGGCCAGCTCCTCGGTCGCCTCCCAGCGCGCGGCGGCGGGGGTGGTGGTCATCAGCAGCACGTCGGCCTGGGCCCGCGCGGCGGCGCGGGCGCGGGCGCGGGGCCCCGCGCCCCCCCCCCCCCCCCGCAATCCGAGCACCCGCACGGGTTGAGCGACGGATCAGGATCGACGGCGGGCGGCGGGGGCGGGCCACCGACGAATCGCGAGGCATTGCTGGGGGCCAAT
>CAZUZD010000203.1:0-11445 GCA_964624465.1 uncultured Isosphaeraceae bacterium | reverse complement strand
CCACCCGGTCGCGCTGGCCCACGACGTCCAGGCCGCCCTCGGTGGTCACCTCGGCCCGTCGCTCGGGGACGAAGGTCACCTGGTCGGGGCGGACCTCCAGGGCGAAGTCGACGATCTCGGGGGCGACGGCGGCCTCCAGGTTCAGCCGGGTGCGCACCGTCTCGCGCAAAACCCGGACGTCGCGATCCTGGATGTGGCGGCGGTCCTCACGGAGATGCACCGTGATGCCGTCGGCGCCGGCCAGCTCGGCGAGCACGGCGGCCCACACCGGATCGGGTTCCTGGCCGCCCCGCGCCTGGCGGATCGTGGCGACGTGGTCGATGTTGACGCCCAAGCGGATCATGCCCAACCTCCGACGCGCGCCGGTCGTGTTGACCTGTGCGTTCGTAACGATTCAGCCCACGGCGGCGGGGGCACTTCGCACCTCCGGGAGTGCGACCTGAATATTATGGCATGGAGTCGGGGCGGCGGCCACCAACCAGGCGCAATGGCGCCTTGGCCAGGACAAAGGTCCGCTCACCCCCGACGGCGAAGGCAATCTTCGCCTTCCGGTTCGGGCCCGCCCCCTCGACCGCGGTGATCCGGCCGATGCCATATTGAGGATGGACCACCGACGCCCCGGTCACGAATCCCGCCAGTTCGGGCGGCCCGCTCACCACCGCGGCCTGCCCGGCCAGGTCGGCGGCCGTCATCATGCGGAAGCCCGATCCGGCGGGCGCCGGGGTCCGCACCGGCGGACGGGACTCGGGCGGGCGGCGGGACCACGACGGCAGGCCGCCGACCGGGTCGGAGCGGTCCTCGACCCGGATCGCCTCCTCGGGCAGCTCGCCCAGGAACAGCGAGGGGATCGTGGCCGTCTTCTGGCCGCGGAACTCCCGCACGCGGCAGTGGCTCAGGTACAGCTCCCGACGCGCCCGGGTGATCCCCACGAAGCAGAGCCGCCGCTCCTCCTCCAGCTCGCTGTCGCTGTCGTTGGACCGCGAGTGCGGCAGGATCCCCTGCTCCAGCGCGACCATGAAGACCACCGGGAACTCCAGCCCCTTGGCGGCGTGCATGGTCATCAGCGTGACGGCGCCCGACTCGTCGCTCCAGCGGTCGACGGCCGATGCCAGGCTGATCTCCTCGACGAAGTCGAGAATCGAGGCCCCCGGGTGCTCGCGGTCGAACTGGCGAGCGGCAGTCACGAGCTCGTCGACGTTCGCCACCCGGTCCTCGCCACCACGGCCGTCGTCGGCCAGGTACTCGTGGTAGCCGGACAGGGAGAGCAGCCGGCGCAGGACCACCTCGGCGGCGTGCTCCTTGAGCGCGGTGATCTCGTCTATGAGCATGGCGAAGTCGCGGAGGCCCCGGGCCATCTTGTCCTTGATCGCCGGCACGTTGGTCGCCTGCCGGGCCATGGCCAGCATCGGCAGCCCCAGCGCCCGGGCCCGCTCGCCCAGTCGATCGAGCGTCGTGCGACCGATCCCGCGGGGCGGCACGTTGACCACCCGCTCGAAGGCCACGTCGTCCTTCGGATTGGCCATCAGGTTCAGATAGGCCAGGACGTCCTTGATCTCCTGCCGCTCGTAAAACGACATGCCCCCGACGACCTGATAGGGCACGTTGGCCGCCCGCAGGGCCGACTCGATCGGCCGGGTCAAGGCGGCCACCCGGACGAACACGGCCACGTCCCGGTAGCTGTACTCCCCCTGCCGCACCAGGCTCACGATCCGGGAGGCCACACCCTGCGCCTCCTCCGTCTCGGTCGGGTAGACGGTCAGCGTGACAGGCTGGCCGTCCGGATTCTCGGTCGTCAGCGACTTCGGCTTGCGGCGGCGGTTGAAGCGGATCAGGTGGTCGGCCACCCGCAGGATGTTCTTGGTGCTGCGGTAGTTCTGCTCGAGCTTCACCACGGCGCAGCCGGGGAAGTCGCTCTCGAACTCCAGGATGTTGTTGAGGTTGGCTCCGCGCCAGCCGTAGATCGACTGGTCGGGATCGCCGGTGACGCAGAGGTTGCGGTGATCGGTCGAGAGGGCCCGCACGATGGCGTACTGGGCCATGTTCGTGTCCTGGTACTCGTCGACCAGGACGTACCGGAACCGGGCATCGAGCTTCGCCCGCACGTCCGGGAACTTTTTGAGGATTGTCACGACGTGCAGGAGCAGGTCGTCGAAGTCGACGGCCGAGCTCTCGATCAGGCGCTCCTGATAGGCCGGGAACACCTTGGCGGCCACGGTGTCGATGTGGCTGGCATCCATCCGGCGGGCGAGCTGCTCGGGCGAGGTCATGTCGTTCTTGGCCCGGCTGATCACAGCCTCGACCTTCTCGGGCGCGACGCCGAGCGCATCCAGCTCCAGCCGCTCCATGACCTGCTTGACCGCCTTGAGCCGGTCGGACTGGTCGTAGATCGTGTAGCCCGGGTCCAGCCCGACCAGCGGGGCGTACTGCCGGAGCAGCCGGGCGCACAGGCTGTGGAAGGTGCCAACCCAGACGCCGGAGCCCGGGGCCAGGGCCTCGATACGGTGCCGCATCTCGCCGGCAGCCTTGTTGGTGAATGTCAGGGCGAGGATCTGCCCGCCGGGATGGCCCTGACCCAGCATGTACGCGACCCGGCGCGTGATCACCCGGGTCTTGCCCGAGCCAGCGGCCGCCAGGACGAGCAGCGGGCCCTCGGTGGTGGTCACGGCGGAGCGCTGGGCGGGGGTCAGGTCGGTGAGCAGGTCCATGCGATCGATCCATCCGTGGGGGCCGCCCGTCCCTCCGGGTCCGCCATACAGCAGTATACCGATCGATCCGGGACGCTGCAGCCCGGCGCCCGGGCGGCGGGCCGGGATGACGCCCCGGGCGGCGGCTCGCTAGACTGGAAGCCGGCCGGGGTCTGGTGCTCGCGGCGACGGCGGATCAGGGGCAACGCATGCAGGTCCTGGGGATCGGCACCGACATCGTCGAGTGCCCACGCATCGGCAAGATGATCGAGCAACATGGCGAGCTGTTCCTGCGGCGGGTCTACACCGAGCGCGAGATCAGCTACTGCCAGGCTCGCAAGCACGCCATCGAGCACTTCGCCGGGCGCTGGGCGGCCAAGGAGGCGATCCTCAAGGCCCTGGGCACCGGCTGGAGCCGCGGCATCAGCTGGACCGACCTGGAGATCCGCAACGAGCCGGGCGGGGCGCCCCGGGTGCTCGTCCGCGGCGGCGCCCGCGACGTGGCCGTGCACCGGGGCATCGGCGACATCCTGATCAGCATCAGCCACTGCCGCACCTACGCCACCGCCTACGCCATGGCGCTTGGCCGGCCCGGTGCCGCGCCCGCACCTGGCACCGGGGCGATCGGGCCCGAAGACCCGTTCTGAGCCCGAGCCACCGCCGTCCCCCCTCCGCCCGGATCGAGTCCGAGGCCCTCATGGCTGAGCCCCTGGCCACGTCTCCACTGCCCAGCCCTCCCGCCAGCCGACCGACCCGGCGGATCCTGCCCGTGCTGGCCGGCCTGGCGATCCTCGTCACCAGCGTGCTGCTGCTGGGCGTGCTGGAACTGGGCCTCCGGCTCGGGTTTGCGGCCAAGGATCGCCTCTTCGGCCCCCCCTTCCCCGACCCTCGCCTCGTGGCCGAGGGTTACGACGGGGCCGACTGGATCGGGGTGCATCTCCGGGAGTACGAGGCGCTCCAGGCGGCCTGGCATCCGTACTTCTACTTCCGACAGCGTCCCTTCGAAGGCCGTACGATCCACGTCGACGCGGCCGGCCGGCGCCAGACCTGGCGGTCCTCGGAGACTGCGAAGGCCTCGGAGCCGGTCCCCCGGATCTACCTGCTGGGGGGCTCGACGGTCTGGGGCGTGGGGGCCCGGGATGAGGGGACGATTCCCTCGGCTCTGGCCCGCGAGCTGAACCGTCGCGGAATCCGGGCGGAGGTCGTGAACCTGGCCGAGATTGGCCACGTGGGTACCCAGCAGGCCCTCGCGCTGCAACTGGCTTTGCGAGGCGGCGAGCGTCCCGATCTGGTGGTGGCGATCGACGGCGTCAACGACGTGCTGGCCGCCTACCAGAACGGGGTGCCCGGCTGGCCGCAGAACGAGGCGAACCGCCGTCGCGAGTTTGCCGCCACCCGCACCGTGACCGCCCTCGCCGTCGAGATCACGCGCCGGTTGCTGGCGGATTCCGCCCTGCTCCGCCTGGCCCAGGCCGTCGGCGCCCGCCTGAGGACCGGTGCCGGCGCCGTCGCAACCTTCGCCCCGCCGGCGGACACGGGACGCTCCCTGAGCCAGCAGGCCGCCGGCATCCTCGCGATCGAGGCCGAGAACCGCGCCTGGATCCGGAACCTGGGGGAACGGTTCGGATTTGACTGCCAGTTCTACCGGCAGCCGGTGCTGTTCACCAAGCGATCGCTCCGACCCTTCGAGCAGGAGGAGCGGGCGAAGTACGCGGCCTTCGCGCCGCTGTACGAGGCTGTCGAGGAGCAGGCTCGCGCGGCGGGCGAGCCGCTCTGCCTGGGGCCGGTGCTCGATGAGGAGCCGGGCCTGGTCTACCTCGACTTCTGCCATCTCACCGAATCGGCCAACGCGCGGCTCGCGGCCGCCATCGCCGACGCGGTGGCCGCCGCCCTGGCCGATCGCGGGTCGCGACCGACCAGGGGCAGCGATCCGGCTCCGATCACTTCTCGGTGACGGCGAGGATCTTCTCCATCGTCCGCTCGCCGGGCTCCTTCGTGCCCTTGCACTTGGGATAGGCGCCACAGCCCAGGAAGAAGCCACGACGACCGCGGCGGACCAGCATGGTGCTGCCGCAATCGTCGCAGACCTCCTCCGGCTGGATGGCCTTGAGGTCGTCGGTGGCGGTGGAGGCGGCGGGTGCCATGGCGCCCAGCTTCTCCTTGAGGTCGTCGGGGATCGGCGCGGTGCCACGGCACTTCGGGTAGTTCATGCAGCCCAGGAACGGGCCGCGACGGCCGGGCTTCACGCCCATGGCCCCGCCGCACTTCTCGCACTTCACGTCCACCGTCGGCGGCACGACCGGCTTGCCCGACTCGTCGACCTGCAGCGTCGTGCGGCACTTCGGGTAACCCGTACAGCCCAGGAACGGGCCGCGGGCGCTCTGACGCAGCGCCATCGGCTTGCCGCACTTCGGGCAGACGTGCTCGGTCTCGACCACCGAGCGGACGGGCTTGCCGTCCGGATCAATGTTGAACGACGCCTTGCACTTGGGATAGCCAGCGCACGACAGGAACTGGCCCCGCTTGCCCTCGCGCACCAGCAGCGCCTTGCCGCAGTCGGGGCAGGTGTGGCCCGACTCCTCGGCCGCGGGCTTGGCCGTACCGTCGGGACGCTGGGTGGCCTTGCACTCGGGGTAGCGCGAGCAGCTCAGGAACTGTCCGGTCCGCCCGAACTTGAGGTGCATCGGGGCGCCGCACTCGTGGCAGACCTGCGAGGTCGGGATCGACACCCGCTGCATCTGCGATTCGGCGAGCTTCAGGGCGTCCTGGAACGGGTGGTAGAACTCGTCCAGGACGTGCGCCATCTCCTCCTTGGCCTGGGCGATGTCGTCGAGCTCGTCCTCCATGTGAGCCGTGAAGCTCAGGTCCATGATCTTGGGGAAGTGCTCGACGAGCAGGTCGGTGACGACCATGCCCAGGTCGGTGGCGAAGAACCGGCGCTCCTTCTGCTCGACGTAGTTGCGGTCCTGGATCGTCTGGATGATCGGAGCGTAGGTCGAGGGACGGCCGATGTTCTCCTTTTCCAACGCCTTGATCAGCGCGGCCTCGGAGAACCGCGGCGGCGGCTGGGTGAAGTGCTGGGTCGCGGCCAGGTCGTGCAGGTCGAGCGCCATGCCGATGGACAGCTTCGGCAGCAGCGCGTCCTCCTGCTTGCCGGCCGGCGGCAGGGCCCGGCGGTAGCCGTCGAACCGGAGGATCTTGCCCTGCGACTTGAAGACGCCGTCGCCGGCCTCGATCACGACGTTGGTGACCTCGAACTGCGCCGGGGTCATCTGGCTGGCGACGAACCGCCGGTAGATCAGGTTGTAGACCTTGAACTGGTCCCCGGTGAGCCGGTCCTTGATCTTGTCGGGGTGGAACTTCAGCTCGGTGGGCCGGATCGCCTCGTGGGCCTCCTGCGCGTTCTTGCCGGCGGCGTAACGGTTCGGCTTGGCAGGCAGGTACGCGTTGCCAAACTCGTCGGAGATGATCGCCCGGACGCCCTCGATGGCGTCGTCCGAGACCCGGAGCGAGTCGGTTCGCATGTAGGTGATCAGACCGACCGGGCCGGTCCCGTCGACGTCGATGCCCTCATACAGCTCCTGGGCAATCTTCATCGTCTTCTTGCCCGACATCCGCAGCCGGATGGTGCCCTGTTGTTGCAGGGTGCTCGTCTTGAACGGCGCATCGGGCTTGTCAAACTTCTCGACCGTCTCCAGGTCACGGACCTTGTAGGTCGCCGAGGCCAGGGCGTCGCGGATCGTGCGGGCGTCGGTCTCGTTGCCCGCGGCGAACTTGCCGCCGTTCCACTCGGTCAGCTCGGCCGAGAACCGATCCTCCTCGCCGCGCATCCCCTTGGGGGCGACCAGGGCGGTCACCTTCCAGTACTCCTCGGGGACGAACGCCCGGATCTCCTTCTCACGCTCGGCGATGATCCGCACTGCGACCGACTGCACCCGGCCGGCGCTCAGGCCCCGGGTCACCTTCTTCCAGAGCAACGGGCTGAGCTGATAGCCCACGAACCGGTCGAGGAACCGCCGCGCCTGCTGGGCGTTCACGCGATCCATGTCGATCGGGCCGACGTGGTTGAACGCCTCGCGGACGGCCTTCTCGGTGATCTCGAAGAACATCACCCGGCGAACGCGCTCGTCGGGCAGTCCGAGCGCCTGCTGGAGGTGCCAGGCGATCGCCTCGCCCTCGCGGTCGGGGTCGGTCGCCAGGTAGACGATGTCCGACTTGGCGGCGTCCTTCTTGAGGTCGAGGATCGTCGAATGCTTCTTGTCGGAGACGACATAGGTCGGCAAATAGCCGTTCTCGACGTCGATCCCGAGCTTGCGATCGGGCAGGTCGCGGACGTGGCCCATGCTCGCCTTCACGACGTACCGCGAGCCCAGGAACTTGTTGATCGACTTGGCCTTCTTCGGGCTCTCGACGATCACGAGCGTGCGGCCGCCCCCGGTGAACGGCACGACCTCGGTGTCGGCCTCCGGGGTGGCCTTGCTGCGGGCGGCGGACTTGCCCTTGGCGGCGGCCTTCGGCTTGGCGGGCGCCTTGGCCTTGCTCCTGGGGGCGGCCTTGGCCTTCGGTTTTGCGGGGCTCTTGGCGGCGGTCTGGGGCTCGGCGTCGTCCCAGGGGGCGGTCGCAGGGGCCGCCTTGGCACGCTTGGGGGCGGCCTTGGGGGTCGTCTTGGCGGGGGTCTCGGGGGTCGTCTCCGACGACTTGGCGGTCTTGCGAGCCACGGTGGGTGGGGTGTCCTATCGTGTTGCGCCCGGGGTCGATCGGGCGATTGGCCCGCGTCGGGCCGGGCCGGTTTGCTGTTGTCGGGGTCGCGCTTCCTGGTACACTGCCGGAAATCGGTCGGCCGCATGCCGAGAGCGTCCATCAGTAAGCGTAGGGTATAGCGGCCTGTCAAGGGGGTGTGCTCGCCGCCCGACCCGGCACGACGCCGTGGTCGCCCCCGCCGCGCCCCCGCTCCGCTGCGCCGGCTACCTGAGTTTTTCGCCACGGGGTTTGCCATGCCGTTTGAAGTATTCCGCCGGCACCAGCGGAAGTTCCTGGCCGTGCTGGCGCTGATGGCCATGATCGCCTTCACCCTCGACCTGTCGCTGTTTCGCAACAGCGGGGGCGGACCCGACGGCGAGGACCGCACGGTCTTCAGCCTCTACGGCCGTCCCGTGCGCCGCAGCGAGGTCTCGCGGATGTACTACGAGCGCGCTCGCGCCAACCTTTTCATGAGCGAGCTCAGCGGTAACCCCAGCTTCTTCGGCGGCCTGAGCGACGCCGACATGCAGGACGCCCTGGTCCTGGAGCACGAGGCCGACCGGCTCCAGATGCCGAATTCGCCCGAGGTGGCCAAGCTCTACCTCCGCGACATCACCCGCAACCAGCTCACCCCCGAGCTGTTCGACTCGATCTACCGCCGCTACTTCAACGGCGAGCCCCCGATGCTGGTGACCGACGAGCAGCTGCTCGCCGACATCGCCAATCAGGTGCGGCTCCAGAAGCTCCGCACCCTGCCGCTGCCCCCGCGCTCCAGCAGCACGCCCCTGCCCCTGAGCATCGACATCTCGAGCCTCACCCCGCTCGACCTGTACGACGCCTACAAGGACCAGCAGGAGAAGGTCTCCGCCGTCGCGGTCGCCTTCCCCGCCGACGAGTACGTCGCCAAGGTCGCCGACCCGTCGGCCGACGAGCTCAAGGCGTTCTTCGACAAGTACAAGGACCAGCTCCCCGACCCCGAGCGCGACACGCCTGGCTTCAAGGTCCCCCGCCGGGTCCAGGTCGAGTACGTCGTGGTCGACGAGGACGCCGCCCGCCGCAAGTTCGAGTCCGAGCTGACCGCCGAGCAGATCCGCCGCTACTACGACGACCACAAGGCCGAGTTCCCCGCCCCGCCCCGCGAGCTGCCGGTGAACCTGTTCGCCGGCGACAAGGATGCCAAGCTCACCCCGCGCACCGCCGACCCCTACGTCGAGGTCCGCGCCGTGGTCCGCGAACGACTGGCGGCCGAGAAGGCCCGCGATCAGGTCGAGAAGATCTTCGACCTGGCCCGCGAGCAGGTGATCAACCCGTTCTCCGACCAGTACGAGGAGGCCGAGGAGCAGAATGCCACGGCCCAGGAGGCTGGCAAGGCGCCCCGGCCGCTGCCGACCCCGAACGCGGCCGATGGCAAGACCCTGCTCTCCCTGTTCGCCGCCAGGAACGGCCTGAAGCACGAGACCACCCCGCTGCTGACCCGCGAGCAGGCCGCCATGCACCTGCCCATTGCGGGCGCCGCGGTCGGCACCTCATGGGCCGCCGGCGGCGATCCGTTCCCCGCCTACGTCTTCGGCGAGCGGCAGTCGGTGTACGACGAGATCGAGCTGGCCGACGCCGAGGGCCGGCGGTACCTGGCCTGGAAGCTCGCCGACCTGCTGCCGCAGGTGCCCGCGCTCGATACGGTCCGCGAGGAGGTCGTCCGCGAGTGGAAGCGGACCAAGGCCCGCGACCTCGCCCTGGCCGATGCCCAGGCCCTGGCGGTCAAGGCCCGCGAGGCCAAGGGTGACCTCAAGAGCGTCGCCGCACCCCGCGCGGTGATCCAGACCTCGCCGATCGCCCGCCTGGCCCCGAGCTTCAACCCGAACTCGATGACCGGCTTCGGCCCCCCGCAGGCCAGCGAGATCCCCGAGATCAAGAGCGCCGGCGAAACCCTCCGTAAGGCGCTGTTCGGCCTGAAGCCGGGCGAGGTCCAGGTGGAGCCCAACGGCCCGCGCTCGGTCTACTACGTCCTCGCCCTCGGGGCCCGCACCCCGGCCGAGCTCAAGGGCCTGTACGGCCCGGTCGGCTCGCGTTCCCGCATGGAGATGGAGCTGGCCCCCGAGCAGGCGGCGGAGCGGGTCGATCAGTGGATGGACTACCTCCGCAAGCAGGCCAAGGCCGAGAAGCTCGCCCGACCCACCGGTCCCGACGCCGGCGACGATGGCGAGGACCACACCGGCCACGACCACGGCTGATCGCCCCGCGATCCCCCCGAGGACCGAGCCACTCCGGGCCCGGCGGCGTGAGCGCCGCCGGGCCCGCGGCATTTCCGGCCTCTCAGGGGGCGGCCAGCACCAGGCAGAGCCCGCACTGCACCGGCCAGCCTGCCGCCAGCAGCAGCCCGATCGAGGCCGACCAGCCCAGGCGGTCGTCGCGATCGACCCGGCCGGGTCGCAGGACCCAGCGGAGCCCGACGATCGCCGGGGTCAGCAGTGCGGCGGTCATCACGCCGGCGACCAGCACCGTTGGGTAGAGCTCGACCGAGCGAGGGGCGCCCTTCGACCCGCCGGGCCCGACGGCGATTGCCAGGATCCAGGGCGTCCCCAGCAGCACCCAGAGTCCGTCCCAGACCGCTGGCTGCCGGCCATCACGGTTGCCGAGCCGGCGCCCCAGCGCGACGAACGGGCCGGCGGCGGTCAGGCCGACGAGGGCGAAGATGATCCAGAAGAGCGCCGGCAGGTCGCCCCGGAGGGCCACGCCGTTGGGCCCGCGCAGGTGGGCGGCTGCGACGGCGGCCCCCAGGACCAGGCCGACGAGGTCGGTGACGCTGACGCCGTCGGGCGGGCTGGGGTCGGGTACTGGGTTCATGATCGGTGAGCATCATCCCGGGCGGTTGGGGCCGGCACGATCGGTCGGGTCGGGCGGTTCGTCGGAAGTCCATCCCTTGTCCCGGCGTACACTGCCCTTATAATAGTCAAAAATCGCGCCGCGACCCCGCGCATCATCCGGGGGCCTTGGGGCTGGACTGTCTGATCCCCACGCGACCGAGCTCGGCATCGTCACGCCGTCGTCTGCACCGTGGCCCGCGCCACGGCCTGGGAATCTGTCCGCCATGCCATTGCCCAAGGTTGCTATCGTCGGCCGACCCAACGTCGGCAAATCGTCGCTGCTGAACTGGATCGCCGGTCGCCGGATCGCCATCGTCGACGATATCGCGGGCGTGACCCGGGACCGCCTCGGCACCCTCGTCTCGCTCGGGATCCAGCCGGACGAGGGCCCGTTCATCGAGCTGATCGACACCGGCGGCATCGGGATGGTCGACCGCGATGACCTGTCGGAGCACGTCGAGAAGCAGATCGCGCTGGCGATGGACGACGCCGACCTGATCCTCTTCGTGGTCGACTGCCGCGAGGGGCTCATGCCGCTGGACCAGGAGGTCGCGCAGCGGCTCCGCTACATCGACAAGCCGGTCATCCTGGTCATCAACAAGGCCGACGAGTACCACCTCGAAGACCTGGCGCAGGAGTTCCACAAGCTCGGCCGTGGCAAGCCGGTGTACGTCTCGGTCCACCAGAACCGCAACAAGCGGCAACTGCTGGAGACGATCGCCGAGATGCTACCGGCCGCCTCAGGCGACAAGCCCCGGTCGGAGACGATGAAGATCGCCGTCGTCGGCCGGCCGAACACCGGCAAGTCGACGTTCATCAACACCCTGGCCCACGCCGAGCGGATGATCGTCTCGGAGGTCGCCGGCACCACCCGCGACTCCGTCGACGTGCAGTTCGACCTGGATGGCCTGCCGTTCGTCGCCATCGACACCGCCGGCGTCCGCCGCAAGGCGAAGATCCGCGACGACCTGGACTTCTACTCGGTCCACCGCGCCGAGCGCTCGATCCGACGCGCCGACGTGGTCATGCTCTTCCTCGACCCCACCCAGGGCGTGGCCCGGCTCGACAAGCAGCTGGCCGACTACATCATCAAGCAGTACAAGCCCTGCATCTTCGTCGTGAACTAGTGGGACCTGATGCTCGAGCAGAGCGAAGGC